>NZ_JAMYOU010000008.1:0-199584 GCF_040319995.1 Mesorhizobium sp. M0815
CGCCTGAAACCCCAAACAAGACGTCAAATCCCCCGCAAACAAGCGAACAACCGCCGCAACCCCGCCGCCGCAAGCTTTTGCTCATACTGCGCAACAGGTCCCTCTGTGGGAGAAGGGAAGGTTTCTACGCATCCGCCCTGAACGTCTGCTTCTGGATACCCAGCCCTTCGATACCGAGCTCGACCACATCGCCGGGCTTCAGGAACACCGGCGGCTTCATGCCGAGGCCGACGCCGGGCGGCGTGCCGGTCGAGATGATGTCGCCTGGATGCAGCGACATGAACTGGCTGAGATAAGACACGAGATAAGCGACGCCGAACACCATGGTCTTGGTCGAGCCGTTCTGCATGGTCTTGCCGTTGACCGTCAGCCACATCGGAATGTTCTGCGGGTCCTTGACCTCGTCCTTGGTCACCAGCCACGGGCCGATCGGCCCGAATGTGTCGCAGGACTTGCCCTTGGTCCACTGGCCCTGCCGCTCGGCCTGGAAGGCGCGTTCAGAGACGTCATGTGCGACGCAGTAGCCGGCGACATAGTCCAGCGCCTCGGCTTCGGTGACATATTTAGCGGTCTTGCCGATGACCACGCCGAGCTCGACTTCCCAATCGGTCTTCACCGAGCCGCGCGGGATCAGCACGTCGTCGTTCGGCCCGACAATGGCCGAGCTTGCCTTCATGAAGATGATCGGCTCCGGCGGCACGGTTGCGCCGGTTTCTGCGGCATGGTCGGAATAGTTGAGGCCTATGCAGATGAATTTGCCGGTGCCGGCGACGCAGGCGCCGATGCGCGGTTTGCCGGAAACTGCCGGCAGCGATTTCGGATCGAGCTTCGACAATGACTCGAGCGATGCCGGGTCGATCGCCCTGCCGGCAATGTCGGTGACATGGGCGGAGAGGTCGCGGATCGTTCCATCCGCATCAAGGAGGCCAGGGCGTTCGCTCCCCGCCTCGCCATAGCGTAGCAGTTTCATGCAGTTTTCTCCCAGTTGCGACCAGAGGCCGTTTGCAAACTCGCTCCGCTGCGGCGAATGGCGTGGGTTTCGAGAACCGGAGCGGAGCGTACTTAAAGTACGTGAGCCTAGGCAAGCGCGGACGCCGCGCCAGGCGCCCGGCAGAATTGGATTTTCAGACTCCTAGATCGACCAGCCACCGTCGATATTATAGGTCTGCCCCGACGTATAGGTGGCACCGGCGAGATAGACGGCGAGGTCGGCGATTTCCTCGGGCGTGCCGAGCCGGCCCATCGGCTGACGGGCGATGAAGGCGGCGCGGGCTGCTTCGTAGTCGCCCTGCGCGTGCATGCGGTCGTGCAGCGACGGGCTTTCGACCGTGCCCGGGCAGATCGCATTGCAGCGTATGCCCTTGCCGACATAGTCGGCGGCAACCGATTTGGTCAGGCCGATAACGGCCGCCTTGGTCAGGCCGTAGACGAAACGGTTGGGCACGCCCTTGGTCGAGCTGGCCAGCGACGCCATGTTGATGATCGAGCCGTCGCCGCGCTCCAGCATGCCGGGCAGCACGGCGCGGATGGTGCGGATCATCGAGCGGACATTGAGATCATAGGCAAAGTCGAGATCGCCGTCCTTCATCTCGAGGATCGAGCCGGAATGGACGAAGCCGGCGCAGTTGAACAGCACGTCGACGACGCCGATCTCGGCAAAAGCGGCGTTCACCGCCTCGTCGTTTAGCACATCCAGCTTGCGGGTCTTGATACCGGGGGTCTTGCCGAGGTCGGCGAGCACCACTTCGTTGATGTCGGTGGCATGGACGACGGCGCCGGCCTTGGCGAAAGCCAGCGCACTTGCCCGGCCGATGCCTTGCGCCGCCGCCGTGACGACAACGACCTTGCCTGTCAGATCCGCCATGCTTTTCTCCTCGCCTGTCTGTGGTCGTTCGGCTTTTTACCGGCACAAGGCCGGGGCGCAATGTGCCAGAAGGGCGCTACCATCCCGCCTGTTTCGATATTCGCCCTGCCGGCCAAATGTTTTTTCTCGGTAAAGAACATCTTTTGGCCCGTCAAGCCCGGACGTCCCTCCGGGACACTCAGTCGCCGTAGGGCACCCAGACGTTCTTGACTTCGATCGCACGGCGCAGCAAGGCATCGCCGGCTGCTTCGCTCGACGCCCAGTCGAGGCTGTGGCCGTTGCCGGTCCAGACACGCTTGAGATTGCCGATGGACTCGGCCTCCGCCTTGGCACAGGTCTCGGCATCGGCGAACATCCAGAGCCCGTCGACATCGTCGTGCTTGGCCAGCACGCCGGCCAGCTCGGCGCTACGGCCCGTAACGATATTGATGGCGCCCGCCGGGACATCGGAATATTCGATGACCTGGTAAAGGTCGGTGGCAAGCAGCGGGTATCGTTCGGACGGCACGGCGACCACGGTGTTGCCCATGGCGAGCGCCGGCGCAACCAGCGAGATCAGGCCGAGCAAAGGTGCGTTGTCCGACGCGACGATGCCGACGACGCCGACCGGTTCGTGCAGCGCCAATGTGACGGCGCGGGCCGGCGGCTGGTGGACGCGGCCCTCGAACTTGTCCGCAAGCCCGGCATAGAGGAACAGCCGCTCGATCGACAGCTCGACCTCTTCACCCGCCGCCTTGGCCGTCGCGCCGGTGAGCTGGGTCAGACGGGCGGCAAACTCGTCGGCGCGGCCGGACAGGTTTTCGGCCAGATAGTAAAGCACCTGGCTGCGATTGTAGGCGGTCGCTTCCGGCCAGGCCTTGCAGGCGCGCGCGGCCGCGACGGCGTCGCGGATATCCTTGCGGTTGCCGAGACCGACCTCGCCGGCGAGCTTGCCCTTGGCGCTGGCGACGGCAAGGGAATAATTGCCGTCCGGCCGGACCTGCTTACCGCCGATGAACAGCTTTGCCGTGCGGTCGATGGCATCGCCTTCCGGGCGTTCGATGGGCTGGGCAGTGGCCACAGCCGGTTTGATGATCGGGCCGAGCGGCAGTTTTGCCGAGAGATACTCGAACATGCCCTCGCGCCCGCCTTCGCGGCCGAAGCCGCTCTCGCGATAGCCGCCGAAGCCGCAGGCGGCGTCGAACATGTTGGTGCCGTTGACCCAGACGACGCCGGCCTTCAATTGCGGCGCGACGTGCAGCGCAAGATTGATGTTCTCGCTCCACACCGAGGCGGCCAGGCCATAGCGTGTGTTGTTGGCGAGCTCGACCGCTTCCTCGGTATTGCGGAAGGTCATGGTCGCCAGCACCGGCCCGAACACCTCTTCCTGGGCCAGAGTGTTAGCCGGCGAAACACCTGTCGCCAGCGTTGGCAGATGGTAATAGCCCGAGGCGGGCAGTGCCGAGTCCGGCTGCCAGCATATCGCGCCCTGCTTGGCGCCTTCGGCAATCAGGCCCTTGACGCGGTCGAGTTGGGTCAAATCGACCAGCGGGCCGATATCGGTGTTCTTGTCGAGCGGGCTGCCGACGCGCAGCCGGCTCATCCGCGTCTTGACCTTGGCGATGAAGGCGTCGGCGATGCCTTCCTGCACCAGAAGGCGCGAGCCGGCACAGCAGACCTGGCCCTGGTTGAACCAGATGCCGTCGACCAGACCCTCGACGGCGCTGTCGAGATCGGCATCCTCGAAAACGACGAAGGCCGACTTGCCGCCAAGCTCCAGCGAAAGTTTCTTGCCCGAACCGGCGGTGGCCTTGCGGATGATCTTGCCGACCTCGGACGAACCGGTGAAGGCGATCTTCTGGATGCCGGGATGATTGACGATTGCCCCACCCGCTTCCGGCCCGCCCTGGACGATGTTGACGACGCCCTTCGGCACGCCGGCGCGTTCACAGATCTCGGCAAACAGGATGGCGGTGAGCGGCGTGAATTCCGCGGGCTTCAGCACCACGGTGCAGCCCGCAGCGAGCGCCGGCGCGATCTTCCAGGCCAGCATCAAAAGCGGGAAGTTCCACGGGATGATCTGGCCGACGACGCCGACGCCCTTATGGGCTGGAAAGTCCCTGTCCAGCGCCTGCGCCCAGCCGGCATGATGGATGAAATGACGGATCGCCAGCGGCACGTCGATGTCGCGGCTTTCGCGGATCGGCTTGCCGTTGTCGATCGATTCCAGCACCGCGAACAGCCGTTGGTGGCGCTGCATGGCGCGGCCGATGGCATAGAGCACTTTGGCGCGTTGGTAACCGGTGCTGGCGCTCCATTTCGGCAGCGCTTTTGTGGCGGCCGAAACCGCCGCATCGATATCGGCAGCACCGGCATCCGAGACCTTGGCCAGCAATTTGCCGGAGGCGGGATCGCTGGTGTCGAAGGTCTTTCCATTTGCAGCTGCTTTCCAGTCGCCGCCGATGAACAGGGCTTTCGAGAAATCACGGGTCGTCAGCCAGGCATCGGCCTCGTTGCGGGCCTCCGGCGCCGGGCCGTAATCCATGGCGTGATAGCGTTCGAGAATGTTCATGAAGCGCTCCGAATCACGCCATTGCGTGGCGATGATTGGCCGAGTAGTGGCCGGTCAGGTGATGCTCGAGCTGGCGCTCGATGTCGGTCAAAAGGCTCGATGCTCCGAAGCGGAACAGCTCCGGCTCCAACCACGGCCGGCCCAGCTCTTCTTTCATCAGCACCAGCCAATCGAGCGAGGCTTTTGCCGTGGAAATGCCACCGGCCGGCTTGAAGCCGATGAGATAGCCGGTTTCCTCGAAATAGGCGCGGATGGCGCGCACCATGGCAAGGCCAACCGGCAGTGTCGCGTTGACGCTTTCCTTGCCGGTCGAGGTCTTGATGAAGTCCGCACCCGCCATCATCGCCACCATCGAGGCGAGCATGACATTGCGCAGCGTGGCGAGGTCGCCTGTGCCGAGGATCACCTTCAGATGCGCCTCGCCGCAGGCGGCCCGCATCGAGACGATCTCGTTATAGAGCTCCTGCCATTTCGCCCCGAATACCAGACCGCGCGCAATGACGACGTCGATCTCGTCGGCGCCGTCCCGGACCGATGCTTCGATCTCCTGCAGACGTGTCGAAAGCGGGGCAAGGCCATGCGGGAAAGCCGTGGAAACGGCGGCAACACGGATGCCGCTGCCGCGCAGTGCTTCGACGGCAGTGGCGACGAAGGGATGATAGACGCAGACCGCCGCCGGGCGGATATTTTCGCCGGTAATGCCGAGCCCCTCGGCAATGTCGCGGCGGAATGGGTTGACCGCCTTGGCACAGAGCCGGCGCACGCGCTCTTCTGTGTCGTTCGAGTTCAGCGTCGTCAGGTCCATGCAGGCGACAGCACGCAGCAGCCAGGCAGCCTGGTTATCGGCCTTGATCGAGCGTCTTTTGGTCAGGCTGGCGACGCGGCGTTCCAGCGCCGAGCGGTTGACGCTGCGCATTGATTCCATGAAGCCAAGATCGAGCCTCATGCCGGGATTGCGAGCAATAGCATGGGCCTGCGGCATCGGCGCATTGGCGGCGGCGCGCGCCGGCAGCGGCGTGATCTTGGACGTGCCGAGATCGGTTTCGCGGATTGTGCTGCTCATCTCCTGCCCCTTGTTCAGCGACTTATGCCGAAGATAGACCGTGAAGCAGCGCTTCACGAGTCCTTCAGGCGGTCATAGCGGAAAAAGACAGTCAAGGCAGCCGATTTTTGACCGTCCGGTCAAAATCAGGGTGTCAAAGCAGTGGACGCTGAACTGCCGCGTCTCAGCCGACGAAGGCGCGCTCGACGACGAAGCTTGCCGGATGATGCAGCGAGCCTTCCTGGAAGTCGAGGCTTTCGGCCAGTTCCTTCACGTCTTTCAGCATATGCATCGAGCCGCAGATCATGATGCGATCGGTCTCGGGATTGAGCTTGTCGATGCCGAGATCGGTGTAGAATTTGCCCGAGCCGATCAGCGCGGTGATGCGGCCCATGCGTTCGGACGTCTCACGCGTCGTCGAATTATAGAGCGTGACGCGGCCGCCGGTCAGTTCGCCGATCAGCGGGTCGTTCTCCAGCGCGGCCACCAGCTCCTGGCCGTAGATGAGCTCGGCATTGTCGCGGCAGGTGTGGGTCAGCACGACTTCACCGAACTTCTCATAGGTGTCGGGATCGCGCAGCAGGCTGGCGAAGGGCGCAATGCCGGTGCCGGTCGAGATCATGAACAGGCGCTTGGCCGGCGTCAGCGCGTCGACCACCAGCGTGCCGGTCGACTTCTGCCGCATGATGACGGTATCGCCGATCTGGATCTTCTGCAGCTCCGAGGTAAGCGGGCCGTCCGGCACCTTGATCGAGAAGAATTCCAGCTCGTCGTCCCAGGACGGGCTGGCGATCGAATAGGCGCGGAACACCGGCTTCTCGGCATTGGGCAGGCCGATCATGACGAACTCGCCGGAGCGGAAGCGCAGCGACTGCGGCCGGGTGATGCGGAACGAAAACAGCCGGTCGGTATAGTGCTTCACCGAGACGACGGTTTCGGCATAGACATTGGCCGGTATCGGAAACTGCAACGGCCGGGCGCCGGCGGTGTTGAACGCGGATGTGGTGTTCATCAAACCTAACCTTCTGGGCCAGCTCAGCGCCGGGCCAAATTATCACCTGCGCGCCCGAACCGGTCAGGTTCCTGCGTGCCCTTGCACACTCCGAAGCGGTAAGCTCTTGTGTCCGGAATTTATTAGTATACAAACGATATTTGCGTCAAGACGTCGCCGTAAAACAGCTTTCCAAACTGAGGCATGTAAGCAGTTCGGGCATTTCGGGTTTCGACAATGGAACAGAATTTTTCGGCGCAAGCTCTGGATTCGAGGGGCAGCGTCGTCGCCGGTATCGATGTCGGTGGCACCTTTACCGATCTGCTTCTGATCGACGGCCGTGATGGTGGCCGGGTGCATATCGCCAAGACCCCGACCACGGTCGACAACCAGGCTTTCGGCGTCGTTGCAGCTCTTGGTGCCACCGGCTTTCGCGTGGACGGCATCGACCTCATCGTGCACGGCACGACGACCACAACCAACGCGGTGCTGGAGCGCCGGCTGGCCAAAACCGGCATGATCACCACGCGCGGCTTTCGTGACGTCATCGAGCTTGGCCGGCGGACACGGCCGCAAGCCTATGGCATGACAGGCACCTTTGTGCCGATCATTCCGCGCAATCTGCGGCTCGAAGTGTCGGAGCGGGTCGAGGCCTCGGGCGCGGTGCGCATACCGCTCGACGAGGCCGAGATGCGGGCAGCGATTTCACAACTGATCGAAGCCGGCTGCGAATCGCTCGTCATCCATTTCCTGCATTCCTACGCCAACCCGGCGCATGAGCGGCGCGCGGCCGAGATCGGCGCCGAGCTTTGGCCGAACGGCTACATCACGACAGGCCATGCGCTGCTTTCGGAAGCGCGCGAATTCGAGCGCGGGGTGACCGCTTCGGTCAACGCCTCGGTGCAACCGATCCTCGAACGCTACGTCGAACGGCTGCGCAAGGAGCTGGCGTCAAAAGGCTACGCCCGCGACTTCCTGATCATGAACGGCAATGGCGGCATGATCTCGGCCCGCTTTGTCACACGTGAATCGGCCAAGACCGTTATGTCCGGCCCCGCCTCCGGCGTCATTGCCGCGGCCTATACCGGCAAGCGCGCCGGCTTCGAAAACCTGGTCACCTACGACATGGGCGGCACCTCGACCGACGTGGCGCTGATCCGCAATGCCGAACCGGCGGTGTCGAACGAGATCGAGATCGAATATGCGATGCCGATCCATGTGCCGATGGTGGCGGTGCATACAGTCGGCGCCGGCGGCGGCTCGATCGCCCGCGTCGATGCAGCCGGCCTGATCCAGATCGGCCCGGAAAGCGCCGGCGCCAATCCCGGCCCGATCTGCTACGGCCGCGGCGGCTTGGAGCCGACCATCACCGACGCCAATCTGGTGCTCGGCCGGCTGGCGCCGAAAAAGCTGCTGGCGGTGGAAAACCCGGTCACCGTCGAACATGTCACGGGCATATTCGAGGACAGGATCGGGCGACCTACCGGCCTGTCCGGCGTCGAGGCGGCGGGTGCGGTGCTGCGGCTGGGCAACATGAAGATGGAGGGCGCCATCCGCATGGTCTCGGTGTCGCGCGGTCACGACCCGCGCGATTTCGCGCTGTTCGCCTTCGGCGGCGCCGGGCCGCTGCATGCGACCGCCCTGGCGCGCGAGCTCGGCCTGCCGCGGGTGCTGGTGCCGGCGCGGCCGGGCATTACCAATGCGCTCGGCTGCGTCGTCGCCGATCTGCGCCATGACTTCGTCAACACGGTCAACCAGCCGGTGGCGGGGCTCGATGAAGCCCAGCTCCAAGCTATATTGGAACGGCACCGAAACGAAGGCGCAGAGTTGATCGGCAAGGAAGCGGTGAAGCCGGAGACGATCCGCGTCACGCATTCCGCCGACATGCAGTTCGTCGGCCAGACGCATATTATTAACGTGCCGCTGCCGTCGTTTACGGTGACGCGCGAGGTCCTGCAGCAACTGTTCGAGAAGGCCTATTTCGCCCGCTTCAAGGTCGAGCTGCCGGAAATCCGCGCCAATCTGGTCAATCTCAACACCTCGGTGACCGGCGTGCGGCCGGCGATCGATCTGTCGCGGCTGATCGATCCGGCTGGCCGCGCCAAAACGCTCGAAGAGGCGCGGCGCGAGATCCGGCCGGTCTGGTATGGCGGGTGCTGGTACGACACGCCGGTCTACAGTAGGGAAAAGTTGCCGCTCGACGCCATCATCGAAGGCCCGGCGATCCTCGAACAGATGGATGCCACAACCGTGCTCGAGCCCGGCGACCGGGCGCGCTCGGATGCCGACGGCAACATCATCATCGACATTGGTGAGGCCTGAGATGCAAAAGCTCGACGCCATCACCCTTTCGGTCCTCCAGGCGGCGCTGCAGCAGGTCTGTGACGAGATGGACCTGACGTTTTCGCGCGCCGCTTTCTCGCCCGTCATCGCCGAGGCCAATGACCGCTCCGACGGCATCTATTCGGCAGTCGATGGTTCGCTGATCGCGCAAGGCAGCCAGGGCCTGCCGGTGTTCGTCGGCGTCATGCAGTATTCGACCAAAACGGTGATCGAGATGATCGCCGACGGACGCTGCCTGCCGCCCGAGCCGGGCGATATCTACATCGTCAACGATCCTTATCTCGGCGGCACCCATCTGATGGATGTGCGCTTCGCCATGCCGGTCTATCGCGACGGCAAGATATTCTGCTGGCTGTCGAACACCGGCCATTGGCCCGACATTGGCGGTTCGGTGCCGGGCGGCTTCTCCGCCTCGGCGACTGCGGTGGAGCAGGAAGGCTTGCGGCTGCCGCCGGTGAAATTGTTCAAGAAGGGCGTGCTCGACCCTGAGATCTACGCCATCATCTGCTCGAACATCAGGGTTGCCGACCAGCGCATCGGCGACATCCGCGCGCAAGCGGCAGCACTGCTGATCGGCCAGGACCGGCTCAACGGCATTTTGGATCGTTACGGAGACGAAACAGTCGTCGAAGCAATCGCCGAATTGCGCCGCCGGGCCGCTGAACAGATGCGTGCCAACATCGCGGCAATTCCCGATGGCATCTACCGGTCGCAGGCCTTCGTCGATTCCGATGGGGTGGTGAACGAGCCGCTGACCATTGCGCTTGCCGTCGAGAAAAAAGGCGACACGCTCCGCTTCGACTTCTCAGGCTCGTCAAAACCCTGCGCCGGGCCGATGAACAGCGTGCTGGCGACGACCTTGTCCTCGGTCTACCTCGCCATGCGCCACATTTTCCCCGACGTGCCGATCAGCGCCGGCGCCTTCGAGCCGCTCATCGTCAAGCGGCCAGAAGGCACCTTCCTCGATGCCAAATATCCGCGGCCGGTATCGGGCTGCGCGGCCGAGGTTTCGCAGCGCATCGCCGAGGCGGTGTTCGCGGCCATGGTGCAGGCGCTGCCGGACAGGGTGACTGCGGCTCCCGCCGGCTCCAGCGGCAATTTCGCGCTCGGCGGCAACGATCCGCTCCGTGGCCGCGACTACGTCATGTACCAGATATCCGGCGGCGGCTATGGCGGCAATGCCGATCATGATGGCCTGACCAATGGCTGCTCGACCATCGGCATTTCCAAATCGCCGCCGGTCGAGATCATGGAACAGGCTTTCCCTGTGCTCTATCGCCACTATGCCTTGCGCGAAGGCTCGGGTGGCGCCGGCAAGCATCGCGGCGGTTTTGGCCTCGCCTATGAGGTCGAGATCCTGCGTGGCGACGCCCGCGCCTCCTTCGTCATGGACCATGGCCGTTTCGGCCCGCAAGGCGCGCTCGGCGGCAAGGACGGCGCGGTCAACACGGTGACCGTGTTCCGCGACGGTGAGGCCCATGTGCCGCCGCACCTCTCCAAGGAACAGGACATCGCGCTGAAGGCCGGCGACCGCGTGCGAGTTGGCACGCCGGGCGGCGGCGGCTACGGCAATCCCTGGCAGCGTGATCCGGAATTGGTCGCTCGGGATATCGCCCTAGGCTATTACACACCCGCAGAAGCCGGCGAAAAGTTCGGCGTCGCGCTGTCGGCGAACGGGTTGGCGATTGACCGGGCAGCGACCGAAAAGAAGCGCGCCGGCTGACGATGCTGGCCAGCATCTCCGCTGTGCCACGCTCAGTTCCGATGATCCAGCCTCGCGACCAGCCGGTCGCCGGCCCACTGGATGCCGCAGACCAGGACGATCAGGACGATGACCACGGCGATCATGACTGACGTTTCGAAGCGCTGGTAACCGTATCGGATGGCGAGGTCGCCCAGCCCGCCGGCGCCGATGGCGCCGGCCATGGCCGAGGCGCCGATAAGCGTCACCAGCGTCACCGTGAAGCCGGCGACGATGCCGGGCAGCGCTTCCGGCACCAGCACCTCGCGGATGATCGTCCAGCGGTTGCCGCCCATGGCGCGCGCCGCTTCGATCAGCCCGTGGTCGACCTCGCGCAGCGACACTTCGGCGATCCGGGCATAGTAGGGCGTGGCCGCGATCGACAGCGGCACGATGGCGGCCCATGTGCCGATCGAGGTGCCGACGATCAGCCGCGTCACCGGGATCAGCGCAACCAGCAGGATGATGAAAGGCACCGAGCGGAAACCGTTGATGACCGCGCCGAGCGCACGGTTCACCCACAGGTTTTCGGCGATGCCGCCGCGGTCGGTGGCGACCAGCGCCAGGCCGAGCGGCAGCCCGAAAACCAGCGAGATGAGGCCGGAGGCGGCCGTCATCAGGATCGTTTCCCAGATGGATCGAAGCAGGAGTTCAAACAGAATTGGCGACATGGCCAAGCACCTCCACCCGCGCATTGCGGGCTTTCAAGAACGCGATCACCTGTGCCAGGTGAGCTTCATTGCTACCGGCGACCGCGACGAACAGCGTCCCGACAGGCTGCTGCTGGACGTGATCGATGCCTCCATGAACGAGGCGGAACGAGCCGGGAACTGCCGAGGCAAGATCGGACAAAAGCGGGCTTCGCGCGGCCTCACCCGCCACGTCGATCCTGAGGATCGCCTCCACGCCGGCGTTCTGCGTTAGCCGGCTTGCGATCTCCGCCGGCAATTGCGGCCTGATGCCGCCGAGCAGGCTTTGTGTGATCGCCGACTTCGGATCGGCAAACACCGACCACACCGGCCCTTGCTCGACGATTCGTCCGGCGTCGATCACCGCGACCCGGTCGGCGATCGAACGGATCACCTCCATCTCATGGGTGATGAGCAGGATGGTCAGGCCGAGCTGCCGGTTGATGTCTCTGAGCAAGGCAAGGATGGAGCGCGTCGTCTCCGGGTCCAACGCCGAGGTCGCTTCGTCCGACAGCAGCAGCGCTGGGCGCGCCGCAAGCGCCCGGGCAATGCCGACGCGCTGTTTCTGTCCGCCCGACAGCGACGCCGGATAGGCTTTCGCCTTCTCCGACAGGCCGACGAGCTCGAGCAGCTCGGCAGCGCGCGCCAGGCGTTCGGCCCTGGGCCGGCCTTCGATCTTGAGCGGCAGCGCTACATTGTCTTCGACCGTCTTGGCGGACAGCAGGTTGAAATGCTGGAAAATCATGCCGATACGCCGGCGCAGCGGCTGCAATTCGCGCTCGCCGAGCCGGCTGATGTCGCGGCCTTCGATGAAGACCTGTCCTGTATCCGGCCGCTCCAGGCCGTTTAGGCAGCGTATCAGCGTCGACTTGCCGGCGCCGCTCCGGCCGATGATTCCGAGGATCTCGCCCTGGCGCACGCTGAGCGATACGCCGTCCAGCGCCGCTGTTGCGCCGAAGCGGCGCTTCAGCTCGATGAGGCGTACGACATCGTGCGGTCCCGCGGAACGGCTGCCGACGGGATGCATGACTTCGGTGACCGGGGCGAAATGCTGGTTCATGAAAGTTCCTGTATTGGTGTCCCGCAAAACGCGATCGCGGTCCGCGTTGGAGCGCGGACCGCTTTATCATGCCGGGCTTCAGCGCCAAGTCGAGCTCGGTATCAATAGGCGCTGATGCCGGTTCCCTTGTAGACCCGGTCGAATTCGGCCTTCACCTTTTCGTTCTGGTAGGAGGCGACCAATGTCTTTACCCAGGGCTGGTTTTCATTGCCGGCCTTGACCGCGATGAAGTTGCGGTAGGGATTGTCGGCCACCGCCTCCTGGGCGATGCGGTTCTCCGGTGTGAGGCCGCTTTTAAGCGCCCAATCCGTGTTGACCACGGCCCCGTCGAGATCTTCCACCGAGCGCCCGACAATGCCAGCGTCGAGCTCCTTGACGACCAATTTCTTCGGGTTTTCGGCAATGTCGGTCGTCGTAGCCAGAATGCCGGTTCCTTCCCTGAGCTTGATCAGACCTTCGCTCTGCAGGACACGCAGCGCGCGCCCTTCATTGGACGGATCGTTCGGCACGCCGACGACGGCGCCTTCGGGCAAGTCGCCAATCTTCGCGTACTTCTTGGAATAGAGGCCGATCGGCCAGACCCCGGTATAGCCGACCGGGACGATGTGATAGCCCTGCGTCTTGATCTGGTTGTCGAGATAGGGCTTGTGCTGGAAGGCGTTGGCGTCGATTTCGCCACGCTCGAGTGCTTCATTCGGCTGGGTGTAGTCGTTGAACACCACGGTCTCGATCGTCAGCCCCCTCTCCGCCGCCTGGGCGGTCACGACCCGCCACACATCCTCGTCCTCGCCGCTCATGATGCCGACCTTGACCGCCGTCTTGTCTTCGGCGAACGACGGCGCAGCAAGGCCGACAATCGCAACCGCCGAGGCGAAAAGTACAGCCAGACCGGCGCGCCGGTTTATAGTTGCTGAGAAGAATGGAAGCAAAGTGTTGATAGTCCCAGGCATGGTCAATCCCATCGGTTTTGAAATCATTGCGGCCAAGCGGAATGCGAAGCCTTGCGGGCATCATCGGAAATGCTGATCGCCAGATCAAAGAACGGTATTTCCCGCCAAATGAGGAGCCTGGAATATTCTGTCAAAGTTTCTGGCCTAGCGAGCACAGGACGCTGCCGCCTAGCGCGCTGACTCCGCTATGAGGCCCGCCGTGCGTCGGAACGGCGGGCCTTTCTGCGTCCGAATGCCCAGGCACGGGCACCAGTTTGGGATGTCGACAATGCAGGACGCGCCGCATGTCCCTTCAAAAAACGACGCGCATTGCTCACTGGATGACCTTCACGATCCTGCGTGTGCCCGGATCGACCAGGACGGTCTGGTTGTCGACGACGACATAGCGGTATTTGACGTCGGGAACCTCATGAAGCTCGACGGTATCGGGCACGGTCGAGCCGACATTGAGCTCCACGCCGGGAAGCTGGACGGACGCCAGAGGCTGCTTTTTCACATACTCGCGTACGATCGTCTCCTGCTGCGGTTCGATGACCACGTCCTGAGCGGCAGCGGCGCCAATACCCGCAAGCAGCAAGAACCCAGCCGCGGCTGCCGAAAGATGCATGCTCATGATTGTCTCCTTTCGTGGTGGGCCACCTCTGCGCTGCGCCGCGTCATGCTGTTCGCAGCGGGGTCGCTATAGGCGGGTAACGTCATCAGGTGGAGCTTGTTCCGCCGCTCGGATCGCTTGCCGTTTCGCTCCATTGGTTTGGAACAAAATTTTTTAGCCGCAGTTTTACGCGGTGAAGGGACGCATTTTCCAAGGAGATCTCTCATGAAAGGCGTTCTGATCACCAGCTTGCTAGCAATCAGCGTCAGCTGCGGAGCTGCACTTGCCCAGACGCAGCAGTCGACCGACGACCAGTCCGGCGCCAATTGCGCAGCCGGCGCTGCCAATTGCCAGAATGGCGCCAAGATGGACGAGCAGGCTCAGGGCAAGGCCGGCGCTGCGACTGATCAACAGGCGCAGGGCAAACCGAAGCTGAAGACCGACGAGCAAGCCCAAGGCAAGGCCGGCGCCACGACCGACCAGCAGGCCACGGGCAACACCAAGATGAAGACCGAGGAACAGGCCCAAGGCAAAACCGGAACCACCACTACCGAGCAGGCCCAAGGCAACACGAAAATGAAGACCGAGGAGCAGGCTCAGGGCAAGACTGGGACCACGACCACCGAGCAGACTCAGGGCAATGCTTCTACGCAGACGCAGGACCAGAGTTCGACCGCTTCCATCAGCAATGTGACCGTTGAACAGAAAACCCAGATCACTCAGGTCATCAAGGAGACCAACGTCCAACCCGTTTCCAGCGTCGATTTCGACATCTCTGTCGGCATCGAGGTTCCGCGGAAGAAGGTCCGGCTGCATCGTCTGCCGGCGCGCATCGTCAAGATCGTTCCGGCTTACGAAGGCTATGAGTATTTCGTGCTCGCCGATGGTCGGATCGTCATCGTCGACCCGAATACCTACAAGATCGTGATTATCCTGACCTAGTCGCGGCCAGACGGTTTGATTGAACCAAAGCGTCCGTCGCGCAGGTCGCGTGGCGGCCCTTTCCGCATCTCCTCGCTCCGCGTCTGCTGCAAATCGCAGATCACGGTCCGTCCTCGGGGCGAGGAGTGAGCACGGTGTGATCGATGGTGTCGGGCAGGCATGGACTGGGCACGCAGCTTGTTCGGACTGACGCGGTGGTCATGCCCTCGATATCCGTAACCAGCACCATTCTCGCGTAGTGCCGCGGCCACAGCGGCTCTCCAAACAGGACGAAGACGCCGCCAATCATCAAGGCCAGCAACATGAGTGCCGTAACATTTGCAAATATCTCGCCGTAGCGCATGAAGGCAGCCTGTCCCGTTCGGAAAGCGATTTCAGCCTGTGACAGCGGCGACCAGGATGGCGCCGAAACCCAGCGCTAATGCCCTTGGCGCCTCGCGAATGCCGCCTTCCATTGGATACTCCCCGGAATAAGCCAGGTGAATAACGGCACTCTCGGTGCTTTGTTCCGGGCCGGACGACAGCCGCTTCATTCATGCCGGGGCGTTTCCGTTGGCAAGACCGCAGGCGGTCTTCGCCCTCATTGATGCGCAGCAGCGAGATCCTTCACGTGACGTTCGTGCATTTGCAGCACCGGCAGCGTCTTCTTGGCAAACTCCTTCATCGCCGGATCGTCGCCGGAATTTGAGTAAGCGGAAAACAGCGCCACCGCTTCCTTATGCGCCTGGGTCTGCATGTCGATATATTTCGATTGGAAGCTGTCCCCGCTGGCCTCCTTGAGTTGGTCGAGCAACGCCTGGTGCTTGGTGTCCAGCGGCGGGCCGGCCGGCGTGGTGGCCGAAGTTGTCTGACCTTTGCTGAGCGCCGCCTTGAAGTCCTCGCCGGCCTTGGTGTGGTCCGTGACCATTTGCGCCGCGAAGGCCTTCACATCGTCGGCCGTCGCCTGCTTCTGTGCAAGTCGGCTCGACTCGATTTCAAATGTATTGGCGATGGGCACCGTCTTCACGAACGTCGCCGTGTCAACCTTGCTCATGGTGTCGGTCGTCAGAGGTGTCAGCGTCGCCGATTGGGCAAAAGCAGCCAAAGGCGCGCCGGCCATCAGCGCTGCCGCAGTGATGGATAGAAGTGTTTTCATGGAAGTTCTCCGAGGCTGATGTCATCCCTCCGATGGCTCAACGCGGAAGCTGCGGCGAGGTTGCCTGGTCGCGGCGGCCAGAGCCGCTGCGACGCCAAACAATGGTTTGGAAAGGCAAAACAAAGGACGCCGGCCGCGTCGCGCAAAGTGCAACGCAAGCCGCGAGATCGTACGGAATCGTACAAGCTCTTTCGCTTTGCCGCAGTCTTGCTATCGTTGGCTGGGAGAGATGGGTGGAGGCTTCCGTGGGGCAGATCAGGTCGCCGCTAGGAATCGGTATTGATACCGACGCTGCCGTTCACACCATCATGGCCGACTACCATTCCGGCGACATTCTCTCGACCACCGTCGTCATAGCCGATTTGCGCAGACGCTTTCCTTGGTGCCGGCAAACCGACGAGGAGCTGGTTGGCTTCATCGTTCGGGCGCTGGACGGTCGGGAGATCGCCGTCAGCTTCGACCACCGCGGCCGTTAGGCGGCTGATTCATGGCAAACTGACGAGGCTGCGGAGCGCACGCTCCGCAGCCTCGTCAGGCTATGATCACAGGGCGTTTACTTGCCGCAGTGGTTATCGTTCACCGTCGGCGCCAT
Source organism: Mesorhizobium sp. M0815 (assembly GCF_040319995.1). NCBI lineage: Bacteria > Pseudomonadati > Pseudomonadota > Alphaproteobacteria > Hyphomicrobiales > Phyllobacteriaceae > Mesorhizobium > Mesorhizobium sp. M0815. The sequence goes on from NZ_JAMYOU010000008.1 coordinate 16,493, forward strand.
CGTTCCCGGAGCCTTGCCGGTCGCATCGGGCAGAGCCCCCTGCGGGCCCGGCGGGCAATTCCGGTCGGCATTCGAATTCGTCGTTGAGAAATCGCGAATGCTGTTGGTGATGGTCGAATCCGTGCCGGTGTCAGGGCCGCCATTATCCGGGACTACGACCGTCCGCCCGCTGCCGTCGGCAGCGGCTCCGGAGGGGTCGCCGACGTTCTGGGCCATCGCTGACGTGGCCAGACCGATCGTAAGCGCCGAAGCTGCGAGAATTTTCGTGAGCATGATGCTTCTCCTTTTCACGAGGGTCGTCGCGTTGCGACTACGAAAACAACCGTTCGGGCGGGCGAAGGTTCCGACAAATTTCCTATGAATTCAGCATGTTCTCAGGTGTTCAAGGTGGCCGGCGCGCCATTGCACAGCCCGGCGTTTTCCTCGCTGCATGAGCGTGCGCCTTGCTGTCCCGCCGGAACAGGAATGCTCCTTGCGAGTTCATACCTTTGTACAATGCGAACGCGCTGATGCGAATGGCGGCAGCGCAAACAAGGAGAGCAGACATCATGGGCCTTGGAACCATTCTCATCATCATCTTGGTCCTTGCCTTGCTTGGCGGCTTCAGCGGCTTGGGCGGCGGACCGTTCTACGGCACCGGCTATTACGGTGGCGGTGGCCTCGGCCTGGTGCTGCTCATCGTCATCATCTTGGTCGTGCTTGGGCGCATTTAGCGTCACGCTCACGACAAAACGCCTGCCGCCGGGCAATAAGCGGCGGGCGTTTTGTCGTGAATAGACGAAAAGTCTCTAGGACTCTGGCTAAAAAGGCCGACCTGGCGTCGGACCCTTCGACACCGAGGACCCCGCCATAGCAGCAGCTTTAGTGTTGGCGATCGGCGGCCAGTGCTTCCTTTAGATCGGCGCTTAGCACGCCCTCGTTGAACAGCGACATGATACGGGCGGCCAACCGCTCGCGGACCGGACTGTCGTCCGCAACACCCAACTCGCGGCAGCAGTCGTCGAGCGCTTTTCTCAGCACGCTCAGTTCGGCTGGAGTTGCTGCACCATGCATCGACATGCCATCCTCCCTGAAAAGGGCGAAAGCGCGAAGCGTCTTTCAAGCATCCACTCGCCATGCCTGTGTGGATGACTCAAATTCAATTAGCGCCGCTTGCCTCCAAACTCAATGTACGGAAATTACCGAGCGGACAGATCGGGAACGACTGCCTTTCACCTGCATTATTGTAGTGATCCAAGCCACCCTCATTTGGATCACTGGGCGTAGCCCACGACGCCCGAATGGAGCCCGTTGCATCCCTCGCGACGGGCTCTTTCGCGCCCGACATTTTTGATTTATCGATTTCGTACCAAGCACCTTTGGTACGTTTTCAACTCTAACTTTCAGTCAGATGTTTTCGTAGGCAAGCGGCAGGAGAAACTGCCGTGCATCGAATTCGTTTATTTAGTAGGCTCCATACCTTTCAGCGCTTATATAAGCCGTATCGTCAGCAGGTTATACCGGGCGCGGACGGCTGGGAGATCAAAAAGCTCTTGCCCTGTTTTGGGCCCAGCTATGTCTGATCCAGCTATTTCCAATCAAAATCTATTCAAAAACAAGCTGTTGCGCCGGATGAGCGCCGGCGATTTTGCATTTCTCGAGCCGCACATCGAGCGCTGTTCGCTGGAGTTGCGGCAATCGCTCGAAGTATCCGGATCACTGATCGAGGCCATCTATTTCGTCGAGGACGGCATTGGTTCAGTGGTTGCGAAAATGCCGAATGGCAGCGATGCGGAAGTTGGCCTCATTGGCTTGGAAGGTATGACCGGCTCGGCCTTGGTGATGGGCGACGACCGCATGGTCCATGATTGCTATGTGCAACTGGCGGGAGAAGCCGCCAGGATAGATGCCGAGCCATTCAAGGCAGCGCTGACGCAAAGCCCGACATTGCGGCTGTTTTTGTTGCGCTACGTGCAGTGTCTGCATATCCAGACCGGCTACACCGCGCTGGTCAACGCGCGATCGAAGCTTGAAGACCGGCTGGCGCGCTGGCTGCTCATGTGTGACGATCGGGTGGCCGGCGACCGGCTGACGATCACCCACGAATTCCTGTCGATCATGCTCGGCGTAAGACGTCCGGGCGTCACGGTCGCGCTCCAGCTGCTTGAGGGCCGAGGGCTCATCCGGTCCCGCCGCGGCGAAATCATTATCCGCGACCGCGATGGTCTCGTTTCGCTAGCGGATGGCGGCTACGGCCTGGCCGAGGCCGAATATATCCGCCTGGTCGGACATACCGGCGAGCGCTGAGTGCTTTTCTCGCCTGTTGCTACCGCAGGTCGAGGCCCCTTGCGATACGACACAAGTGCCGTCGGAAAAATTTTCAAAGCTCCTGAACCGTCAGGGAACTTGTTTCCCATCGGAGGGTTATCGGACGCCTCTACTTTGCGAGGCTGCCACCAACTCCCGGGAGACGACCATGCCGACTACGAAAAAGGCCGCGAAGGCGGCAAGCAAGGGCCTCGAGGACCTGTTCCTCGACGGGCTCAAAGACCTCTACTACGCCGAGAAGAAGATACTGAAAGCGTTGCCCAAAATGGCCAAGGGCGCGGAGTCGGAAGAAGTGACTGCCGCCTTCGAGAAACACCACATGGAAACCGAAGGACATGTCGATCGCCTGGAGGAGGTGTTCGAGAAATTCGGCAAGCCGGCCCGCGGCAAGACCTGTCCAGCGATTGACGGCATCATCGAAGAGGGCTCGGAAGTGCTCGAGGAGTATAACGGTGCTCCTGCGCTCGACGCCGGGCTTGTCGGCGCGGCGCAGGCCGTCGAGCATTACGAGATCGCTCGTTACGGCACTTTGATCGCATGGGCGGAAGAACTCGGCAAGAGCGACGTTGTCGAACTGCTCAGGGCAACACTCAAGGAAGAGGTCGCGACCGACGAAGCGCTTTCCAAGCTCGGCGAAAGCGGTGTCAACGAACGCGCAATGCAAGAAGCCGCTTGATTTTCAGACTGCATCCCGAGCCTCGGCAATGGATTGCCGAGGCTCGGCTAGTGCGGCGAACCAGTGAATTCTGCATCGGTTCCGTCGTAGGCGGCAGAACGGAACACCAAGAGCGCCTTGAAGCGTTGCCTCCGGCGGGACTTACTCCATCTGCTCGAACGTACATTGCCGGGGCTCCTTGTCCGGCCGCCAGCGCAACAGCTTGGTTCCGTGCCGGAACCGGTCGCCTGTCACATGGTCGAAACGAACCTCGACCACCAGTTCAGGCTTTATCGGTTCCCATTGTGCGCTGCGCTCCGTGCTCCAGCGGCTTGGCCCGCCCGGCGCCTCGCCGGTGAAACCCGGTTTGGCCCGCAGTTTTTCCAGCCGTCTGGTCAGCGCCGCCCTGTCGTCCTTGCCGATGGTCGAGGTGAATCCGACATGGTCCAACCTGCCTTCGTTATTGTAGAGGCCAAGCAGCAGGGATCCGACTTCGTTGCTGCCGGCGAGATAGCGAAAGCCGCCGACCACGCAATCCGCAGTGCGCAGCCGCTTGACCTTGACCATGGCGCGCTCGCCGGGCTGGTATGGCTCGGCGATCAGTTTTGCAACAACACCGTCGGTCGAGCCATGGCCGGCGCCTTGCAGCCAGCGCTCGGCGGTAGCGGCATCGTGCGTGCATTTGGACAGGCGCAGTTCGCGCCGTCCCGCCGACGCGACAAAGGCCTCGATCGCCCGTCTCCTGTCGGTGAGGGGTTGTTCGATGATAATCTTGCCGCCGGGTTCGGCCAGCATATCGAACAGGACCAGCATGGCAGGCGTCTCCAGGCTCAACTTGCGGATCCTGCTTTCGGCTGGATGAAGGCGCATTTGCAGGGCCTCGAACGAGGACGATCCGTCGACCTCGATGACGATCTCGCCGTCGGCAACAAACCGTCGCGACCTCACATCGCGCAGCACCGCGATCAGTTCGGGAAAATAGCGGCCAAGCGGCTTGCCCGATTTTGCACGCAGATCGACGGCATCGTCACCCTTGAACACGAGGCACCGAAACCCGTCCCATTTCGGTTCGTACTGCCAAAGCCCGTCGCCGCCAGGAATTGCGTCGGCGGCTTTGGCTTCCATCGGACGAAGGTCGAGCGGCAACGGAAATGCGGTCATGGCTGGTCCGCGCCGCCGCTGAGGCATTCGCTACCGCGGTCGGCCATTCCCCTGGGCCCTGCTTTGCCGCCTCGCCACCTTGCGGCCGGTCTGGTCGGGCGCAGGCGACAGCGGGTCGACTTCGTCGGACCCGCCGATCTCCTTGGTAATGCGATAGGCCAGATAAGCGACGGCTCCGGCAACCAGCAAGCGGACCATGTTTGAAAATCCTTCGTTGGCGTGAACCCACCAACCCCGGGCCGAAGGTTTTGTTCCGTCGCTGCCCATAGCCGAGGTGAATCGTCGGCTGCGCAACCAAAACCTAAGCGCATCGTTTGTTGCTTATCGACGAAAAGAATTTGCGATGAAGACGCTGTTACCCTTGTTCGCTTTGACCCTGGCGCCAATCCAGGCCAGCAGCGCTTGGCCTGACGGGTGACCGCGATGCTCCTCGTTGTTCCGGTTTGGCAAGACATCGCGGCACGGCTGCTTCTGACCGCGCTCGCAGGCCTTTTGATAGGCCTCAACAGGGAGGCGCGCGGGCACGCGGCGGGGCTACGCACCACCGTGCTGGTGGGATTGGCCGCCGCCATCACAATGATCCAGGCCAGTATTCTGCTGGAGACCGTTGGCAAGCACCCGGATTCGTTTGCATCGATGGACGTCCTGCGCTTTCCGCTGGGCGTGTTGACCGGCGTCGGCTTTATCGGCGGTGGCGCCATTCTTCGCCGCGGCAATCTTGTCAGCGGGGTCACCACAGCGGCCACGTTGTGGGTGATGACGGCGATCGGATTGGCTTTCGGTGGTGGCCAATACGGCTTGGGCGCGGCCGGCACGGCGCTGACGCTGGCCACTTTGCTGGTCCTGAAATGGGTGGACCTTCGAATGTCGCGCGAACACCATGCCCAGTTGGCACTGACGTGGAAGGCCGCGGCTCGACAGGAGCTCGATGCGCTCATCGGGCCGCTTGGCTACCAGGCACGCCTCGTCGCAATAGAGAGGCGCCCAGATCTCAAGGACCCTGTGTTCTCGTTCGAGATCAGTTGGAGGCGGCCCGACACTGGCGCACCGCCAATGGATCTGCTGGCATCGGTGGGCGAGCATTGCGAGATCCAGAAGTTTGATCTCCTCAGCGAGCCTGCCCGGTAGAGCGGTTCATCGTTTCACGGAAACGCCGAACCGCTCTATCGCTTTGTTTCTGCGCAATTCCGGACGGAAAACCGTTTCACACTTTTCCTGGAACAGCTCTAGCGGCTCGCAACGATCGCGGCCTGAATCAGGCCATCGCTTCTTCGCGGCACTTTCGATACCTATCTGTCGAGGCAGGACTCAAGGAGCAAGCAAAAGAGCGTGGCACAGCGATCGGGAAGTGCTGACCTTCCACTTCACGGCGGGCGCGTGCCGAAATGGCTCGGCGACCGCATGACGCGGCTTGGCGCGGTCATGTGCGAGGCGATCATCCACCATTACGGCCGCGATGAATTGCTGCGCCGGCTGGCGCACCCGTTCTGGTTCCAGTCCTTTGGTGCCGTGATGGGGATGGACTGGCACTCTTCCGGCATCACCACCAGCGTCGTCGGTGCCTTGAAGCGCGGTCTGTCGCCGCTTTCCGGCGAGCTTGGCATTCATGTTTGCGGCGGCCGCGGCGCGCATTCGCGCAAGACCCCGCACGAACTCGCGCTGATCGGCGAGCGAGTCGGCCTCGACGGAGAAGGCCTGGCGACTGCCAGCCGGCTCGTCGCCAAGGTGGACAGCGCCGCGGTCCAGGACGGTTTCGATCTCTATCTGCACGGCTTCATCGTCACCGATGACGGCAAGTGGGTGGTGGTGCAGCAAGGCATGAACGGCGACAACAAGGTGGCGCGCCGCTATCACTGGCTGTCGGAAGGCCTGAAGAGCTTTGTCGATCAGCCGCATGCCGCCATAGAGGGCGCCAACCAGGGCGAGATCGTCAACCTGACCGACCGCCGCGCCGAAGCGTCGCGCCAGGGACAACTGGACCTTCTGCACGACCTTGGACCGGATCGCATCGTGAGGGAGCTTGCCGCTTTGGAGCGGGGTTCGGCGCCAGCGCCGGAGCCGGCACAAAAGCTGCTGCCGCATCTGGTGATGCCGGCGCACCACGATGTACGCGAAAGCGATATCGTCATGCGCCGCCTGCACGGCAACATCGCGGCGGCGGCCGAGCGCGGCCCAACAGATTTCGCCGGGCTTCTCCTGGTGCCCAATGTCGGCGCGCGCACGGTGCGGGCGCTGGCGCTGGTCGCCGAAGTCGTGCATGGCGCGCCGTGCCGTTTTTCCGATCCAGGGCGTTTCTCGCTGGCGCATGGCGGCAAGGACAGGCATCCGTTCCCTGTGCCGCTGAAGGTCTATGACGAGACGATAGGCGTGCTGAAGTCGGCCGTCCAGAAGGCCAGGCTCGGCCGTGACGAAGAGATCGGCGCATTGCGGCGGCTGGACGACCAGTCGCGGCAGGTCGAGCGCTATGTCACCGGACCAAGCCTGAAGGAAATCGTCGCCGGGGAGTTCGAGCAATCGCATCTGCTCGGCGGCCGCAGCGTTTTTGGTTGGGAAGGCGCCCCTGAGAAAGCCGCAGTCAAATCAACGAAGTGATCGGCTCGGATCAAGCCTCCAGGTCGATCAACGCGACACCGAGCTCGGGACGGTGCCTGCGGCGCAGATGTCCAGGCGTCTCCACCAATGTGACCTCGAGCGTCGGCCGCACGATGCCGTCCAGCAGATGGCCGCCCCTTGTGCTGCCGTCGCTCAATCCGAGCACGGCATGGACGTGCAGGCTGGGCTTGCCGTCGTCGCCGATGGCAACATCGCCAATCGCGCTCAGCACCTCGCACTGTTCCCGGATGGGAATTTTCCGGTAGGTCCTTTCCCTAGGGTCGAACCAGCCGACAGTTGCCCTTTCGAAAGCGCCGAGCGCGCTCAGCGACGCGCTGCCAACGCCGTGGTCGGCCGCAAACGAGGTCAGCTGCGCAAACGCCTCTTCGCCGGGATCAAGCACAACGACGAACGTTCTTTGGCCGGCGCTTTCGGCAACAATCTGTGACTTCATGATCTCGCTCCAGACGCCATTTCGGTTCTGTCCGATCGGGGTTGAACGGCAAGCCGGCTCGAGAGTTCCCCGGCACGGTTCGGATGAACATAGGATCACAGCCACGTGAGGCGGAGGAACCTTGCCTTGCGTGACTGGTTCGGCCGGCTTGAGACCCAGCCAGCCGGGAGCCAGCCATGTCCGAAACCCCTCTTGCCAGCCTGAGCCGACGCAGTTTCATGACCGGATCCGTTTCGGCGGCTGCGGCAGGGCCGCTCATGGCCACGTCGGCAAAAGCCGCCGCCCCGCAACCTGCCGCTTCGGCCGAGCCGCGCGATCTGTCGGCGATTTCACTGCGCATCAACAAGCAGCCCTACAATCTCGCCCTCGACAATCGCACCAGCCTGCTCGACGCGCTGCGCGACCATGTCGGCCTGACGGGTACCAAGAAAGGCTGCGATCACGGCCAGTGCGGGGCCTGCACCGTTCTTGTCGACGGCAAGCGGGTGCTGTCGTGCCTGAGCTTCGCCGTGATGAACAAGGGCCATGAGATCACCACGGTGGAAGGGCTCGCTTCCGCCGACGGCAATCTGCATCCGATGCAGCAGGCCTTCATCGACAATGACGCCTTCCAATGCGGGTACTGCACGCCCGGCCAGATCATGTCCGCCATCGGTTGCATCAACGAAGGCCATGCCGGCTCCGAGGACGATATCCGCGAGTATATGAGCGGTAATCTCTGCCGCTGCGCTGCCTACCCCAACATAGTCGCGGCCATCGTGCAGGCCCGGGACGAAACAAGGAAAGCCTGAGATGCGCCCCTTCGTTTACGAGAGACCGGCCAGCGTGTCCGCGGCGGCCGCCATTGCTTCCCGTTTTGCCGCAGAGGGTGTTCCGCCGACCGAGGCCGCCGCGCAATTCATCGCCGGCGGCACCAATCTGGCCGACTACATGAAGCTTGGCGTGGCCCGGCCGGAACGGCTGGTCGATCTCAATGGTCTCGGTGATAGGGTCCTGCGGCAGATCGAGGTCGGCGACGACAGCATCCGCTTCGGCGCGCTGGTCCGCATGGGCGAGGCTGCTGACACAGGCGAGATCAAGCGCCTTTGCCCGATGCTTGCCGAAAGCCTGAAGTTCGCCGCCAGCGGCCAGATCCGCAACATGGCGAGCCTGGCCGGCAATGTGCTGCAGCGGACGCGGTGCGAGTATTTTCGCGAGACCTCCTGGCCATGCAACAAGCGCGAGCCGGGCTCCGGCTGCGCGGCCATGGAAGGGTTCAACCGGCAACATGCGGTCCTTGGCACCAGCAACGCCTGCATCGCCACCTATCACGGCGATTTCGCCCAGGCGCTGATCGCGCTCGGCGCGACGGTCGAGGTCGAGGCAAGGCGCGGTATGCGCAAGATAGCGTTTTCGAGGCTACATCGCCTGCCGGGAGATACGCCCAACGTTGAAACCGAACTGGCCCCTGACGAGGTGATCACGGCCATCGAGGTGCCGCTTGGCGCCTGGAGCCGCCGCTCACGCTACGTGAAGATCCGCGACCGCGAGTCCTATGCGTTCGCGCTGGCCTCGGCGGCCGTGGCTCTGGACATGGACGGCGACACCGTCAGCCAGGCGCGCATCGCGCTTGGCGGCGTGGCAACCGTGCCATGGCGGGCCAGGGCGGCCGAGGAAGCACTCAGCGGCAAGGCACTCGACGATGAGGCGGCCGAAGCTGCCGCCGAAGCCGCGTTCGCCGAGGCGAAACCGCGCGAACACAATGCGTTCAAGATACTGCTCGGCAAGCGCACGCTTGTGCGGGCCCTGCTCGAAACGCGCGACATGAAGGTCTGACCCATGAACCAAGCTGCTCCCGCGCCGAAAGAGAATATGGGAAATCCCGTTCCGCGCATCGATGCCCGCCTGAAGGTCACCGGACAGGCCGGCTATTCGGCCGATCTTCCAACCGCCAATATGGCCTATGGCGCACTTGCTACCAGCAGCATCGCCAAGGGCAGCATCACCGCCGTCCGGCTCGAAAAGGCGCGTAAGGTGCCCGGCGTTCTCGATATCGTCAGCGTCGGCGACATGGACGGCATCGACAAGCCGAAATTCGGCAACACCGGTGCAAGTTCGATCGCGCCGCTGCATGACAAGGCCATTTTCCACGACGGCCAGATCATCGCGCTGGTGGTGGCCGAAACATTCGAGGCGGCCGAGGAAGCCGCGGCGCTGATCCGCGCCGACTACGCCGAAGAGACGCCCAGCGCCGGCTTCGATTCCAGGGGAACGGAGATGGAGCCGGCCGCCGGCAAGAGTCCGTTGTTCAAGGAGGACGTCAAAGCCGGCGACTTCGATGCTGCCTATGCCGCAGCCGCAGTGAAGATCGATGAGAAATATTCGACGCCGACCCAGCACCACAACCCGATCGAGCTGTTCTCGACGACGGCGGTCTGGCAGGGCGATCAGCTTACGGTCTACGAGCCAAGCCAGAACGTCACCGGCTGGAAGGCCGAACTCGCCCGGCAGTTGAAGATCGATCCGGCCAATGTGCGGATCGTCAGTCCCTATGTCGGCGGCGCCTTCGGCTCCAAGGGGCCGATGACGGCCCGCACGGCGATCGTTGCCGTTGCGGCCCGCCGCGTCGGCCGGCCGGTGCGCTGCGTCGTCAGCCGCATTCAGGCGTACGGCACGCAGACCTACAGGGCGGAGACCCGGCACCGCATCCGCATCGGCGCAAACCAGGACGGCCGCATCACCGCCTTTGCACACGAAGGCTGGGAAGTCACGTCGCGGCCCGATCCCTATGTCGTCGGTGGCACTTCGGCCACCGGACGCATGTACGATTACGGCTCGGTGCTGACCCACGTCTCGCTGGTGCATGCCGACCGCAATACGCCTGGCTACATGCGTTCGCCGCCGGAGACGCCCTATGTCTATGCGCTGGAAAATGCCATGGACGAGATGGCGGTGGCGCTCGGCATGGACCCGGTCGAGTTCCGCCGCGTCAACGAGCCGCAGAAGGAGCCGATCGGCGGCAAGCCCTTCTCCAGCCGCTCGCTCGTGAAATGCTACGACCAGGCCGCCGAGGCCTTCGGCTGGTCCAAGCGCGAGGCCGCGGTTGGCTCGATGCGTGACGGCGACTGGCTGGTCGGCATGGGCTGCGCCACCGCAATCTATCCGACGGCGGCTGCGCCATGCGCCGCCCGCGTCCGCCTGACCACTGACGGCGAGGTTCGCGTCCAATGCGGCTCGCATGAGATCGGCACCGGCGTGCGCACGGTGGCAGCGCAGATGGCAGCCGAACGGCTCGGGATAGAAATGGACAAGGTCAGCGTCGAAATGGGCGACAGCGCCTTGCCGCCGGCACCGGTGTCCGGCGGGTCGATTTCGACGGCAAGCGTGTGCTCGGCGGTGCTGAAGGCCTGCGATGCCGTCCGCGCAAAGCTTTTCGCCGCGGCCGTCGCCGAAGCCGGGCCGCTGGCCGGGTCCGGCAACGCCAAGCTTGAAATGAGCCAAGAGAAAATCGTCGCGGACAACGGCAAATCGGCCAAGCTGTCGGATGTTTTCAAGACGATGCAGATCGGTGCGATCGAGGAATATGCCGAATTCGCGCCAAAGGGATCGTCACCGGAGGCGCTGAAGAAGCTCTATGCCGGGCAATCGGAGTTCCACGGCGGCGACCAGGACAAGGATTCGGTGAAATACGCCTTTGGCGCGGAATTCGTCGAGGTGCGCATCAACAGCCATACGCGCGAGATCCGCGTCCCGCGCATCGTCGGCGCCTTTGCCGCCGGGCGCATCATGAACACCCGCACCGCTCGCAGCCAGCTGATGGGCGGCATGATCTGGGGCATCGGCCAAGCCTTGCACGAGGCGACGGAAATCGACAAGCGTCATGCGCGCTACGTCAATCGCGACCTGCAGGACTATCTCGTGCCGGTCAACGCCGACGTGAAGCAGCTGGAAGTGATACTGGTTCCGGAGATTGACCACGAGGTGAACCCGGCCGGCGTCAAGGGTTTGGGCGAACTCGGCAATGTCGGGACCGCCGCGGCGGTCGCGAGCGCGGTCTACCATGCCACCGGCAAGCGCATTCGCGACCTGCCGATCAGGATCGATCACCTGATCGTCTGACCTCTCCAACTCAGCCCGGCTTCGGACCGGCTAGGCGCAGTTTGCATCTATTCCTTCGGCGCGGTGGCGGGCGCGGTATAGCGGCGGCGCACTGCGTCCAGGACGTGGTTGCGGCTCTCCTGCACCGAAAGTGTGTCGTCTTTCTCCGCTTCGGCGGTTTCGCGCGCCAGCTCCTTATCCCTGATCTGGTGGCGAAACCATTTGGAATAGTCGCCGGCGCGCAAATGATGTTCCCAGGTCTTATCGTCAATGCCCTCGGCGATCTGGGCGAAAATCATCAGATTATGGGCGCGCAGGTTCATCGCATGGTCGGGGCCGCGGAAATAGAAGCTGCCCTTCTCGTCGAGCTGGCCCTCGGCATATTTGCGGCTATGGCGCTTGAGCGACTGCCGCGGCTCGATCGGCTCGACCATGGCAGGTTTCTTGTGCGCCTGCGGCCGCCAGAACAGCACGTGCTCGTCTTTTGGAGAGCTCAGATCCTTGTCCTTTGGCGGTTCGGTGCCGGTCTCGCGACAGAACGTCTTGACGACCTTTTTCGCCTTGGGGCCGAGTGCGATGACGGCGGTGACCAGCCGCAATGCTTCGGTTGAGATCGCATCCGGATGAACGGTGATCAGGATCGTGCCCGGCAATTCCATCGCCAGAACCATTGGCGTGTCGTCGCGCCGCTTCGGCAAGAGGTGATGCGCCTCATCGATGATCAGCCAGTGTGGTCGCGCGGTGCGGAAGCGAACACCGCCAAGGCCCGGCAGCAGGTCGGCAAAGAAGTCCGGCCGCTCGTTGACGCGCAGCGCCAGGCCGTTGACGACCAGATTGTTGTCCGGCTTCTCCAGGAGATCGAGCAACTGCGTCTTCGTCGGCGCGTTCGAGCCGTCGCCCAGCCGGACGGCGCCCTCGAGGCCATCGTAGTCGCCTTCCGGATCGAAGATGCAGAACTGGAACTTTCTCTCGACAAAACGCTCCGTCAATGCGGTCGCCAAGGTCGATTTGCCGATGCCCGAGCTGCCGGCGATCAGCACCGTATCGGTTGGCGACAGATACACCTCCTTGCCATCGTCCGAGCCAAGCAGAATGCCATCGCGGCTTGGCACAAGCTCGCGATCGCGCTCGACCACCTTGGCGATCAGTTCCTCGACGCCTTTTCCGCGCGCGCCTCGTGTCACGAGATCCGCCGTATCCTTGACTGCCGGCAGTGCGTTGTCGACGGCGACGCTGAAGCCGCAGGCGCGCAGGAAGGCGTGGTCGTTTTCGGCGTCGCCGACACCGACGACGTTGTGCGGCGACAATCTGAGGTCCTGAAGCGCGGCTGTCAGCCCGGTCGCCTTGTTGATGCCGCTGGGCAGGATCATCACCGCGCCCTTGTTGAAGATGATTTCCAGCTCCAGCCCCAATTTCTTGATGACCTCGAGCGCGGTAACCTGATGCGGTTCCCAGGTGGCGACGATCGAGCGTCCGACCGAAAGCGGTTTGACACCGTGTTTCCTGAGTTTGGCGATGAACTCGGGGGCGGGCGGCGGAGATATCGTCCGCTCCTCCTCGCTGGCCGGCGTGTAGATCAGCGCCCCGTTTTCCGCGACCACCTTGTCGAAGATCGCGACTTCGGGAAAGACGCGTTTCAGGTCGGGCAGCTCGCGCCCGGTGACGAGAATGAGCTTGCGGCCGCTCTTCTTGAAGCGTTGAAGCGCCGCAAGTGTCTTTTCGGCGACAATCCCTTCATGCGCCAGCGTGCCGTCGTAGTCGGTGGCCAAGGCTATGAAATACATGTCGTCAGTAGCCGCCGACGATTGGCAATATCTCGCCGGTGATGTAGCTCGAGCAGTGCGGCGAGGCGAGGAACACATACGCTGGCGCGATCTCTTCCGGTTGTGCCGGTCGTTTCATCGGTGTGTCGGCGCCAAATTTCGAAACATCGCCGGCTTCCTTGTCCGAGGGGTTGAGCGGCGTCCAAACCGGGCCTGGTGCCACGGCGTTGACCCTTATGCCCTTGTCGACAAGGTTGCCCGAGAGCGCGCGGGTGAAGGCATGAATGCCGCCCTTGGTCATGGAGTAATCGACCAGTTGCTTCGATCCCTCGATGCCGGTCACTGAACCGGTGTTGATGATCGCCGAACCGGGTTTCATGTGCGGAACGGCCTCCTGCGCCATGTGGAAATAGCCGTAGAGGTTGGTCTTCAGCGTGGTGTCGAAATGCTCCTCGGTCAGCTCGCTGAAATCGCTGGAATGGACCTGGAAAGCGGCGTTGTTGACCAGCACGTCGATCCGCCCAAACTGCTGCACGATCTCAGCCACCGCGTTGTGGCAGTGGCCGCGTTCGCTGACATCGGCCTTGATCAGGATGCATCGCCGGCCTTCGGTTTCGACGGCCCTTTTGGTCTCTTCGGCGTCCTTGTCCTCCGACAGATAGACGATCGCCACATCGGCGCCTTCACGTGCATAGAGCACGGCCACCGCGCGGCCGATGCCTGAATCGCCGCCGGTAATGACGGCCACTTTGCCGTCGAGCTTTTTCGATCCGATATAAAATGGCGCATCGTAAAGCGGCGCCGGCTCGATCGCCCATTCATGCCCCGGCTTCGGCTGGTGCTGCTCGGGGAAGGGCGGCTCGGGATATTTGCGGGCACCGGCCTGCATGGCGCCTTTTGGCTTGCCCTTGGACTTGGACTTGTCCTTCTCGTCGATACGGCGCTGGATGTGCCGTTGCTTGGCGGCCTCGCCGGCGATTTCCGATTTCATCTGCATGGTCATCTCCCTGGCTTGAAACCCAACAACGCACGTCCGGCGAAAAGGTTTATGCGACCACTTCATTCCTTCAGCCCGGCGACCCGCTCCAGCAGTGGCCGTTGCAGCCGCGGTAGATGGCCGACGACGCTGAAGGCCGCGTTCCTGAAGCTTTGCATGATGCCATTGTCCGACCGGGCCATTGACAGGATGCGCTCGCTGAGGGTGATCCACCGTCGCCCTATCGGGTGGCGTTCGCTTGTGTAGCCGGCCAGCGTGCCTTCGACGAAACGCCTGGCGAATGATGCGGCGAGATTCATGCCGCGCGCGCCCAGCGGCGAATGGGATGGAGGTCGGGGATGGTCATGATGGTTGTCCGGGTGAAACGAAACGTGACCTCATCCGAACGCATGGAGTGTTCGATGGTTTCCGGTCAGCCGACCCGATGGGCCAGGGCGGGGTAACCATTCTGTGATCTCCGCTGCCCCGGCCGGAACTTACCCACGCAGCCGCAGTTAGGGGCTTTGGGGGGTGGATACGGTTGCTGGATGTGAAATCGGCGAGGGGATGCCGCAGGTCTTTTCAAGGAGCGCCAACGGCATTTCACGCTTCGCTCTGTGGGGCGCGTGTTTCATGGCCATCTTTGCGGCTCTCGGCGGTACCGCCATCCTGCGTTCGGACTTCGTCACCGGCGTTGGCCGGCCGTTGGCGCAACCAGTGCCGTTCAGCCACAGGCACCATGTCGGCGAGCTCGGCCTCGATTGCCGTTATTGCCATAGCGGCGTCGAGACTTCGTCATCGGCTGGTCTGCCGGCGACGGAGGTGTGCATGACCTGCCATTCGCAGCTCTTCACCAACGCGGACATGCTGGCGCCGGTACGGGCGAGCCTTGCCTCCGGGCAGCCATTGCAGTGGCAGCGGGTGAACAGTGTGCCCGACTTCGTCTATTTCAATCATTCGATCCATATCGCGAAAGGCGTCGCCTGCGAGACGTGCCATGGCGAGGTCGACGACATGCCGCTGATACGGCGGGCGCACGCGCTGTCGATGGAATGGTGCCTGGGATGCCATCGCGATCCCGAGCCCAATTTGCGTCCGCCGCAGGACGTGTTCCTGATGCACTGGAAGCCGCCGGCCGGCATCGCCGAAATCCGCCGGTCGCTCATCAGCCTTCTCGATATCCACCCCGAGACCATGACCGACTGTTATGTCTGCCACCGCTGACAAGCCGATTGCGGCTCCAGACATGGCCGGCCTGCGCGAACGGCTTTCGCCTGGTCCGGAGCTGTGGCGGAGCCTCGACGAACTCGCCGATACACCGGAATTCCGCCGCTTCGTCGATGCCGAATTTCCTTCGATCGCCGAGCGCATCCCGGCGCGGCTCGACCGGCGCACGCTGCTGAAGCTGATGGGTGCATCGCTGTCGCTGGCCGGGCTTGCCGCCTGCAGCCGGGCCGAAGACATCCTGCCTTATATCCGCCAGCCGGAAAACATCGTTCCCGGCCGGCCGCTTTATTACGCGACCACGCTGTCGAGCGACGGCTACGGCATCGGTGCGGTGGTCGAAAGCCATGAGGGCCGGCCGACCAAGGTGGAAGGCAATCCCGACCATCCGGCCTCGCGCGGCGCGACGGACGCTGTCATGCAGGCGGCGGTGCTGTCGCTGTTCGACCCCGATCGCTCGCGCATGCCGCTGAAGCATGGCGAACCCGCAGCCTATGACGACTTCCTTGCCGACATGGCCGAGCTCACCTCGCGGCTCGCTGGAGCTGGCACGGCGCTGCTGATCGAAGCAACGACCTCGCCCACCATGAAGGCGCAGCTCGAGGCGCTGCGCGCGCGCTATCCCAGGCTGAGGCTGTTCCGGCACGATCCCCTGGCGACGCCGTCCGGCACCGAAGCCACACAGATCCTGTTCGGCAGGGCGCTTGCACCGGTCTGCCGGTTTGATCGCGCCGACGTGATTTTCAGTCTCGACGCGGATTTCCTGGGCGAAGGCCCCGGTCGTCTCGCCTACGCCCGTGATTTCGCTGCAAGACGCCGCGTGCGCCGGGCGGACGATACGATGAGCCGGCTCTATGCGGTGGAGTCGACGCCGACGATCACCGGCGCTGCCGCCGATCATCGCCGGCCGGTGCGGCCGAGCGAGGTCGAAACCGTCGCAGCGGCGCTGAGCGCCGTGCTTGGCGGCGAAGCGGCGCCAAGCGCCTTGGCATTGGACCCGACCTGGCTGGCTGCCGCCGCGAACGACCTGAAGGCGGCCGGCCGCTCGGCGCTGATCGTGCCGGGCGCCCATCAAACGCCGTTCGTCCATGCCGCCGCTCTTGCCATGAATGCGCGGCTTGGTGCGCTTGGCAACACCGTGGAACTGATCGAGCCGCCCGACGCGATGCCCATCGAGGGCGACCTCGCGGCACTTTGCCAGGCGATCGCCGCGCGGGACATCGACACCGTTGTCATACTTGGCGCCAATCCTCTCCACACTGCGCCTGCGGGACTTGATGTCCACGACGTGTTTTCGCAGCTGAAGCTTCTTGTCCACTGGGGTCTCCACCGCGACGAAACCGCCTTCGTCGCACACTGGCATATCCCTGCTGCGCATGATCTCGAGAGCTGGAGTGACCTGCGCGCCCATGACGGAACCGCGTCGATCGTGCAGCCGCTGATCAGGCCGCTTTACCGGGGGCGGACCGTGCATGAACTCCTCGCCGTGCTTGGCGGTGAATTAGCTGTTTCTGCGCTGCAGCTCGTCCGCCGGACCTGGGCGCAGACACTGGACGATCCTGCGTGGCGAAAGGCGCTTCGCGACGGCTTTGTGTCCGGCAGTGCCAGCATTCCAGCCGATGTCGCGATGCCCCCGGATTTGCGCGGCCTGAAGCCGCGCATCGAAGCGGCAAAAGGCGTCGAAATCCGTTTCGTTGCCGATCCCTGGCTGCGCGATGGACGCAATGCCAATTCGTCCTGGCTGCAGGAGCTGCCGCGGCCGCTGAGCAAGATCGTCTGGGGCAACGCAGCCCTGATGTCGCCGGCGACATCAGGACGGCTTCAGGTGGAAAACGGCCGGGTCGTCAACATCGCCTCGAACGGCATGGACATCGATGCGCCGGTCTGGATCATGCCTGGCCATCCCGACGACACCGTGACGCTTGCTCTGGGTTTCGGCCGGAAGCTCGGTTCGGTGGCAGCACTCGCTGACGGCCACGACGCGTACAGGCTGCGAAGCCCTGAGGCTCCCTGGATCGTCTATGGCGCCATGATCACGCCGCGCGACAGCAGCGCACGGGTCATCACCACACAACACCACCAGGCGATGGAGGGCAGGGCGATCGTTCGCCATGCCTCGCTCGATGCCTTTCGCAAAGATCCGCACTTCGTGCGCGACGGCGTGCCGCCGACGCCAAGCGAGTCGCTCTATCCTGACTGGCAATACAGCCAGGAAGCCTGGGCCATGTCGATCGATCAGTCGGCATGCATCGGCTGCATGGCCTGTGTTTCTGCCTGCCAGGCGGAAAACAACATCGCCACCGTCGGGCCGGACGAGTCGGCACTCGGCCATGAAATGCATTGGCTGCGGATCGACCGCTACTATTCAGGCCCGCTCGACGATCTCGACGTCTTTTTCCAGCCGGTGCCTTGCATGCATTGCGAGAAGGCGCCGTGCGAGGTCGTCTGTCCGGTCAACGCCACCACCCACACCCATGACGGGCTCAACGCGCAGGTCTATAACCGTTGCATTGGCACGCGCTACTGCTCGCAGAACTGCCCCTACAAGGTGCGGCGCTTCAACTTCCTGGACTTCCAGGAATTCGACAAGGATGCCGCGGGACCTGAACAGGCCGTGCACAATCCAGACGTCAGCGTCCGTTCGCGCGGCGTGATGGAGAAATGCACCTACTGCGTCCAGCGCATTTCCGAAAAGCGCATCAAGGCTCAGATCGAAAACCGCGCCATCGCCGACGGCGAGGTGGTGACCGCCTGCCAGCAGGCCTGCCCGACGCAGGCGATCGTCTTCGGCGATCTCAACAGCAAGGGCGCCAGGGTGGCGCAGGAAAAAGCGGCACCGCATCACTACGCCTTGCTCGAGCAGCTGAATACGCGACCGCGCACCACCTATCTCGGCAAGATCATAAATATCAATGGCCGTCTCTCGTCAGGCGGGAAAGCCGATGGCTGAGGCTTTTGCTGCAAAACCGGGCGCATTGCCCGTTCTGCATGGCAGGCACGACCTTCCGGAGATCAGCGGCCGTATCAGTGCGATCGTCCTCGACGGCAGGCTGCCGCGCTATTTCTGGGCAGCTTTTTTTTCCTGCTTCGTCTTCGTCCTCATCTTCCTCTATTCGATCACCTATCTGATCTCGGTCGGCGTTGGCGCCTACGGCATCAACGTCCCCGTCGTCTGGGGCACGATGATCGGCAATTTCGTCTGGTGGATCGGCATCGGCCATGCCGGCACGCTGATCTCGGCCGTGCTCCTGCTTCTGCGCCAGCCATGGCGCGCCTCGATCAATCGCTTTGCCGAGGCGATGACGCTGTTTGCCGTTGCAATGGCCGGGCTTTTCCCGATCCTGCATCTCGGCCGCCCGTGGTTCTTCTACTGGTTGCTGCCGCTGCCCAACACCCATATGCACTGGCCGCAATGGCGCAGCCCGCTGGTCTGGGATTTCGCGGCGATCGCCACTTATGCCAGCGTTTCGCTGATGTTCTGGTATATGGGCCTGCTGCCCGATCTCGCCGTCCTGCGCGACCGAGCGAAATCGCGCCCGGCGCAGCTGTTCTACGGCATACTGGCAATCGGCTGGCGCGGTTCGGCCTTTCATTGGGCGCGCTATCAGACGGTCTATTTCCTGATGGCGGCACTGGCCACGCCGCTGGTCGTCTCGGTGCATTCGATCGTCTCGCTCGACTTCACCTTCGCCATCACGCCGGGCTTCCACTCGACGATCTTTCCTCCCTATTTCGTTGCCGGAGCGCTGCTGTCCGGCTTCGCCATGGTGCTCACCATCGCCATCCCGCTGCGCTGGGCGTTTTCGGTCCAGGATCTGATCACGCTGCGGCACATGGACAATGCCGCCAAGCTGATGATCGCCGCCGGCATGATCGTCATCTATGGCTACGCGTCCGAGGCCTTCTTCGCCTGGTATTCGGGCGAGATCTACGAGCGCACGATGATGTGGCAGCGCGCCTTCGGACCTTATGCGCCGCTGTTCTGGGCCATGCTCGCCTGCAACGGCGCAGTTTTGCAATTGCTCTGGTTCCGACGGGTGCGCCTCAACATGCCGGTGCTGTTCGCCATAGCACTGATCATCAATGTCGGCATGTGGATCGAGCGCTACGTCATCGTCGTCACCGGGCCAAGCCGCGACTACCTGCCGTCGTCCTGGGGCGAGCAGTCATTGAGGTGGCTCGACTTCGGCATCCTGTTCGGCTCGATCGGCACCTTCTTCGCATTGGTCTTCCTGTTCATCCGCATCCTGCCGGCCATCACCATCTTCGAGGTCGAGAAGCTGGCCGGGGAGAGGGGCAGCACAGGATGAGCCTTTACGGCGTCATCGCGGCTTTCGCCGATCCGGAAGCGCTGACCGCGGCGGTCCGCACCATGCGGGCGCGTGGCTACCGGCGCATGGACGCGTTCTCGCCATTCCATGTGCGTGGGTTGGCCGAGATGCTCGGCATGCGCAAAACGCGCTTGCCGTGGGCCATCCTTGGCGGCGCCGTCGCTGGCGCGGTGTTTGTCTACGGGCTGATCCTCTATTCGGTCGAGATCGACTATCCGCTCAATGTCGGCGGCCGGCCGCTGCATTCCTGGCCGGCCTTTCTCGTCATTGCCTTCGAGGCGGCGATACTTGGCGCCGCGCTGGCCGCATTCTTCGGCGGGCTGGCCGCCAATCGCCTGCCCGAATATTACCACCCGGTCTTCAATGCCACGAGCTTCACCTACGCGCGCAGCGGCAAGTTCTACCTGCTCGTCGAAGCCGCCGATCCGAAGTTCCGCAAGGGCGTGACCAAGGGCCAGCTGACCCGGCTTGGCGCCGAAACCGTCGAGGAGGTGGAGGCGTGAACATGCGCACGAGTCTGCTGGCGGCAGCCTTGCTGCTCGCCGGCTGCCGGCAGGACATGGAGGACCAGCCGCGCTACGATCCGCTCGAAAAGAGCAACCAGTTCGCCAACGGCATGTCGGCGCGGGCGCCGGCCGAGGACACGGTCGCACGCGATGCCGATCTTTCGCCGGTGCCGGACACGTTTCCCTATCCGGTCACCATGACGCTGCTGCGGCGAGGCCGGCAGCGCTTCGACATCTTCTGTTCGCCTTGCCACGGCCGCACCGGCGACGGCCACGGCATGGTCGTCGAGCGTGGCTTTCCAGCGCCGCCCACCTATCATCAGGACGCGCTGCGCAAGGCGAGTGACAGGCATTTCTATGAGGTCATCAGCTACGGCTATGGCGCCATGTTTTCCTACGCGGCGCGCGTCCCGCCTGCCGACCGCTGGGCGATCGTCGCCTATATCCGCGCCCTGCAATATTCGCGCGAGGCGCCAATTGCCGAACTGCCGGAAAGCCTCCGCGCCGAGCTCAATGCGGAGCCAGATCGATGATGCGGCTTGCCACCGAACGTTTGATTTTGCCGGCGCTTGCCGTGGCCGCCGCCGGACTTGTGCTTTGCGCCGCGGGATTGGCCTTCGACCTCAGAGCCATGTTGGCCGGCTGGCTGCCTGCGGCGCTGTTCCTGCTCGGCCTGCCGCTCGGTGCGCTGACCATCCTGATGGTGCATGGGCTGACCGGTGGCCGCTGGGGCGAGGCAATCCGCCAGCCGCTACGCGGCTTGGTCACGACGCTGCCGCTGGCGCTGCTTCTGCTGCTGCCGGTTCTGCCCAGGCTCGACCTGGTCTTTCCCTGGGCGAGTGCCGACGCGGCTGCATTGCCCGAGACGGTGCGCCTGAAACTCTCTTATCTGAACGTTCCGTTCTTTTTGTTGCGCTTTGCCGCCTGCGCTGCGATCTGGCTGGTGCTGGCGTGGCGCGTGCTCGACTGGACAACGACCGATAGCGGCCGCGGCAGCGCCGGCCGCGGCAAGGCCTATGCCGCTGGATTGATTGCGCATGGGCTGACGGTGACGATCTTTGCCATCGACTGGATGCTCTCGCTCGAGCCGGAGTTCTCCTCGACGATCTATGCGCTGCTGGAAGCATCCGCCGAAGTCGTCGGCGCTTACGCTCTGGCAATGACGGTGCTGTGTGCGAACCGCTCGATCGAGATCATGCCGGGCGGCGAGGAGGATGTCGCGCTGAGCGAGGATTTGGCCAACATGCTGTTCGGCTTCGTGCTGCTATGGGCCTACCTGTCGTTCATGCAATGGCTGGTGACCTGGGGCGGCGACCTGCCGAACGAGATCCGCTGGTACCTCATTCGCAGCAGCAATGGCTGGCAATATCTGCTCTGGCTGCTGATTGCGCTGCAATTCGCGATCCCCTTTGCCGGGTTGCTCAGCCGGGATCTAAAGCGCAGCCATGCCGGCCTTCTGTCGATCTGCGGCATCGTGCTGGCCGGCCATTATGTCGATGTCCTGTGGCGGATCAGACCGCCGCTTGCCGGTGGCGGTGTGACAGCGTTCTGGTGCGACCTTGCCGCGCTGGCGGGAGCCGGCGGCCTCTGGCTTGCGCTGCTGCTTTTCGTGCTTGGCCGGCCGGACGGTATCGGCTTCTGGCGCCGGGGGCCGGCGCATGGCTAGGGCGGCCCGCCATCCCGAAACGCGCGATATCTGGCCGGGCGCGCTGCTTGCCTTCGCGACCGGCTTGCTGCTGTTCCTGGCGGCATCAGCCATTGTCCTCGGGCTCGTCTTCGACACCAGACCGTTGTGGCCGCTGCCGGGGCCATCGTCGGCCGGCAACCGAGCCAGTCCCGCCTTGCAGCGCTTTCCGGAAGACGACCTAGCCGCCTTCCGCAAGGCGGAGGAGCAGGCACTGAACAAAGTCGGCTGGGTCGACCGCACCGCCGGCATTGCCCGCATTCCGATCGAGGACGCCATGTGGGCGATCGTCAGCCACGGTTTGCCGAACTGGGGGCAGCCGCCGGCGGCCGCCGGCGCCGACTGCGGATTGGTCGAGGCCGAGATACCACGCGCGCCACAGGCCGCTCGCTGCCGGACCGCGCCAGGCCAGGGAGGCAGGCCGTGAAGGCTTGGCTAACCGCTTTTTCCCTCCTCGTGGCGCTGCCCGCCACGGCCGTCGCACGCCCGGCATTCGATCCCGAGATCGGCGCACAGCTCAGCCTCGACCGGGTGTTTCGTGATGCATCCGGCGTGCAGCGCACGATCGGCCAAACGCTTGCGGGCCGGCCGGCGCTGCTGATTTTCGGCTATGACAAATGTCCGAACCTTTGTGGTGTGACCCAACAGGCGGTCGCTTCGGATTTGAAAAAGACGTCGCTCGATCCCGAAACCTATCGCGCTTTGTTCGTCTCGATCGATGCCGCCGACACGGCCGGTGATGCGAGCGATGCGCAAACCACCGTCGCCGCTGTGGCCGACGCGAGGAACCTGTCGGCATGGCGGTTCCTGACCAGTGCCGACGGCGCCGGTGCCGCCCTTGCGGCGGAGGCTGGCATCAGCTTCGACACACGCGCCAGGATCGACCAGTTCGCCCATCCGATCGCCGTCATCGCGCTGACGCCGAAAGGCCGGATAGCGCAGGTGCTGCCGGCGCTGAGCTTCACGCCGCGCGATCTTAAGCTTGCCCTTGTCGAGGCATCTTCCGGCAAGCTCGGCTCGATCGCCGATCATGCCTTCCTGCTCTGCGCCGGCTTCGATACCTCTAAGGGGCAATATACGCCGGCGATTTGGGCTGCCTTGAAGCTCGCCAGCATCGTGATGGTGGTGGGGTTGGCGACGGCCATACTGCAGCTGGCGCGCAGGAGGCGGGCGTGAGCTTCGGTATCCGGTTTTTCCCGCCGGAAGCCTCGTCGATCGCAAGCAGCCTCGATGCGTTGTTCTATACATTGCTGGCCTTCGCGGCCGCGCTCGGCCTGTTCCTGACCGTTCTCGTGGTCGGCTACGCCGTCAAATATCGCGTCGGCTCCGCCGCCGACCGTACCGGGGCGCGTGCCCGCAGCCTGCCGCTGGAGATGACATGGAGCATTGCCAGCCTGGTGATGGCCTTCATCTTCTTCGGCTGGGGCGCAGTCCTGTTTGTGCGGCGCGACCATCCGCCGCCGGACGCTATCGAGATCGCCGGCCTCGGCAAGCAATGGATGTGGGAGTTCCGCCATTCCGGCGGCCAGCGTGAGATCAACGAGCTGCACGTGCCGGTCGGCAAGGCGGTGGTGGTGTCGCTGGCATCGCAGGACGTCATCCACTCCTTCTATGTGCCGGCCTTTCGGGTGAAGCAGGATGCGGTGCCGGGACGCACCACCAACGTCTGGTTCATTGCCACCGAACCGGGCCGCTACCATCTGTTCTGCGCCGAATATTGCGGCACCCAGCATTCCGAAATGGGCGGCTGGGTAACGGTGCTGGCTCCGGAGCAATATGCGTCGTGGCTGGGCAGCCAAGATGAAGGCGAAAGCCTCGCCGCGAGCGGCGGGAAACTGTTCCGCGCGCTCGGCTGCTCCGGCTGTCATGGCAATTCCAGTAAGGTGCGGGCGCCCGGCCTCGATGGGATTTTCGGCCGGCCGGTGGCGCTGGCGAACCGGCAGACGGTCATCGCCGACGAACGCTATCTGCGCGATTCGATCCTTGTCCCGAACAAGGAAATCGCCGCCGGCTACCAGCCGGTGATGCCGAGCTTCGACGGTCTGGTCGATGAAGCCGAGTTGCAGATGCTGATGGCCTATCTCAAGTCGCTTTCGTTCCAATTTCCCTCGTTCCCGGCGGCAAACAGCGAGGCGCCGCAATGAATCGCGATTTGGCGCCGGCAAACTATCTCAGTGAGGGTGCCTGGCCGCGCGCCTGGCTGCTGACAACCGACCACAAACGGGTAGCGTGGCTCTATCTCGTCTCGCTGACGGCCTTCTTCTTCCTCGGCGGTGCGTTTGCCGTGCTGATGCGCATCGAGCTTGCGACGCCGGCCGGCGACCTGGTCTCCGACGATGTCTACAACCGGCTGTTTTCGCTGCACGGCATCATCATGGTATGGTTCTTTCTGGTGCCGTCGATCCCGGCGACGCTCGGCAATTTCCTGTTGCCGCTGATGATCGGCGCGCGCGATCTTGCCTTTCCCCGCCTCAACCTGGCCAGCTGGTATGTCTTCATGTTCGGCAGCCTGTTCGCGCTCGCCTCGGTGCTTTTGGGCGGCGTCGACACCGGCTGGACCTTCTACACGCCGCTGTCGACGCTCTATGCCAACGGCTTTGTCTCGACCGCGGCATTTGGCGTTTTCATCGTCGGCTTTTCGACAATCATGACCGGCATCAATTTCATCGTTACCGTCCACACCTTGCGGGCGCCCGGCCTCACCTGGTTCCGGCTGCCGATCTTCGTCTGGACGCTGTACGCCACCAGCCTGGTGATGGTGCTGGCAACGCCGGTGCTTGCAGCATCGCTGATCCTCATCGTGCTGGAGCGCGTCTTCGGCATCGGCATCTTCAATCCCGACCTCGGCGGCGATCCGCTGTTGTTCCAGCATCTGTTCTGGTTCTACTCGCACCCCGCCGTCTACATCATGATCCTGCCGGGCATGGGGGTGGTCTCGGAAGTGCTGCCGTGCTTCAGCCGCCGGCCACTGTTTGGCTACAAGGCCGTCGCCCTGGCTTCAATGGCGATCGCCGTCTTCGGCTTTCTCGTCTGGGGCCACCACATGTTCGTCAGCGGGCAGTCGGCCTATGCCGGCGTGGTGTTTTCGTTCCTGTCCTTCTGCGTCGCGATCCCATCGGCGATAAAGGTGTTCAACTGGAGCCTGACGCTGCGCAAGGGCGAAATCAGCTTCGAGACGCCGATGCTTTATGCCCTGTTCTTCCTGGCGCTATTCACTTTTGGCGGGCTGGCCGGCCTTTTCCTTGCCGCCCTCGCCGTCGACGTCCACGTTCACGACACCTATTTCGTCGTCGCCCATTTCCACTACATCATGGTCGGCGGCATGGTGACCGCCTACATGGCCGGGCTGCATTTCTGGTGGCCGAAGCTCACCGGCCGCATGTATTCGGAGATTTGGGGCCGTATAGCCGCGGCTGTGACCTTCATCGGCTTCAACCTGACCTTTTTTCCGCAATATGTGCTCGGCTTTTTGGGCATGCCGCGGCGCTACCATACCTATCCGCCGGAATTCGCTTTCTGGCACATCCTGTCGTCGGCAGGCGCCGTGGTGCTGGCGATCGGCTATCTGATGCCGCTCCTCTATTTGGCGTGGTCGCTGTTTCGAGGCGCGCGGGCGCCGGATAATCCATGGCGAGCCACCGGGCTCGAATGGCAAACAAGCTCGCCGCCTCCGGCGCATAATTTCGATCGCATGCCGACCGTCACCAGGCCAGCCTACGATTATCCGATGAAAGGCCTGACCGAGAAACGGTCGGACCCGGTGGAGGATCTGGTTTGAAGTCACCGATGACAAGCATCGCCTTCGACCGGCCGGCTCGCGAAACGGCAGCCGCCAGCTTTGCCATGTGGGTGTTCATCGGCTCCGAGGCGATGCTGTTCGGCGCCATCCTGCTCGTCTTCATGTTTGCCCGGTTGAGTTATGGCGACGCCTTCGCCGGCGCGGCGAAGCATCTGTCGCTGCCACTGGGCACGGCCAATACCGTCGTCCTGATCACCAGCAGTTTCGCCATGGCGCTCGCCCATATGTACACGGCCGCGCGGCGATGGCGCGCCGCCGGCCGGGCATTGGCTGCGACGGCGCTGCTCGGCGTCGTCTTCCTGGCGATCAAGGCGACGGAGTACGCCAGGGAATTCGGCGAAGGGCTGGCGCCGGTGCTCGGCGCGCCTTTCATCTATAAGGGCCCGGATCCTGTCCATGCCGAATTCTTCTTCGGCCTCTATTTCGCGATGACCTCACTGCATGCCTTGCATCTGATTTGCGGCGTAATCGTCATCGGCGGCATCCTCGCTCTGTGGCCGCGCACGATCGAGGCCAGCCGGTTCCGCCGCGTGCAGGCAATCGGCCTCTATTGGCATTTCGTCGATATCGTCTGGGTCTTCCTGTTCCCCGTCCTCTATCTGATCAACAGATGAGCGAGTTCCGCAAACTCACGCTTGCCTATGTCGGGCTTCTGGCCTTGCTGGCCCTGACTGTCGGCTCGTCCTTCCTGGCGCTTGGCGCCTTCAATTCGGCACTCAACCTGACGATCGCCGCGGCCAAGGCTGCCGTCATCGCCATCCTGTTCATGCATCTGCCCAGCGCCGGCGTCCTGCCGCGTCTTGCGGTCGCTGCTGCCGGGCTTTGGCTGATGATCCTGTTCGGGCTGACGCTGATCGGACAATAGGCCGAAGCGGCGCACCTCGTTCATACCCTTACAGCGGCTCCGGAACGGCTTTGCACGGACGGCTTTTGCTCGGCCGCGGGCATGGAAGCCCTTTGGCCATCGCCATTCAGATGCCGGGCCTCGTCCTCGGCTGCGTCTTCAAGCTTGGCGACGAGCAGATCCTTGAGGTCGCCAACCTCTTCCTCGATGTCTTCGATGGGTACGCCGGCGTCGGCCGCCTCTTCCTCGCATTCCCTGGCGAGGATTTCCGCCTCTCTTTCAAGCCTGATCGGAGGCGGCGGCACATGAACGTTTTCGTGAATCCAGTCCTGCAAGAATTCTATCGCACTATCACTCATGGGGCTCACCTGTAGCGGCAAACTGTAGTGCCATTAACGTACGTGCTGCAAAATGGATGCTTGGCAACGCCGGATTTCGAATAGCGATACTTGACAATAGCGTGATCGCCAAGGAGCTAGAGCTTTGCAGCCAGGGAAATCATTTGGCGTCGCAGAAATGCGGCTAACCAGACAGTTGGAGCGGGATGTAATTTGAAGGCATCCCGCCCTAAGACGCGTTGCGCCGTCGCGCCGGTGTTGCGCGATTCGGGTCGCCGGACGGCCGAACATCGTCATCTGCGGCAGATCGTGTCGGCCGCTCAGCGACACGGTCGGCGCGCATTTTGCGTTTATGCGCCATCCAGAATGGCAAGAGCTCGGCAAGAAAACTGTATATCGTGGTCTTCATCGGCATGCTCCGGACAACGGTTACAACTCGTCATCCCGGAGTTCCGTTCCAGCAAAGAGTTGCGTTCCGGCAAATCCGTCGCCTCTACAATTGCGATTCGATAGGCAGGCATCCAACCAACGCTGCAACGATGCGCCGATAGAGACTGGCCTCGGGTTCATGCGAGTATTGCCGCATCTCGCCATCCGCCATGCCGAGCCACCGCAAGGCGCCTTTGTCCAAGACCAGCTGGTAGCTCGTCTGCGCCGACTTTTCGCGCTCGAACCGCCGGCGCAACTCCATCACCAGATTGGTATCATGGAAAAGCACGCCCATTTCCGCATTCAACGACACCGAACGCGGATCGAAATTGAAGGAACCGACAAACCCCAACGTGTCGTCGACCGTGAAGGCCTTGGTGTGGAGGCTGGCTCCCTTTGAGCCGAAAACGGAGATGTTGGCCTGGCGGTCGAATGGCTGCAATTCGAAAAGCTGGATACCCTTTTTAAGCAGCTTGCGGCGGTATTTGGCATAGGCGCCGTGCACGGCGGCGACGTCCGTCGCGGCGAGCGAGTTGGTCAGGATTGCAACCTCGGCGCCACGGTCCACCAGCTTCGACAGGATGGCCAACCCGGTGCGGCTGGGGATGAAATAGGGCGAGACAATTTCGAGGCGCTGCCTGGTCGCCGCGATAGCGGGAAGCAGCTCCTTTGTCAGCCAGTTCCTGCGCCTCTTGCCGCGCACCTTTTCCGGCGGATCGGAAATGACGCGAACGCCTTTCGTCCAGCAGACGTCGCTGTGCGCTACAATGAACTCCGTGATCGTGCGCCAGGCACGCAGGCTGTTCAAAAGCTGGCCGTCCGCGGTCGCATCGAGATTGTCGAGGAAATCGGCGCGCGAGCCCGCCGTAGCCGGATTGAGCAGTTGGATCGGCTTTGCCGCCTCGCAATTCCAGAACGCCTCGAAGATCTGCATCGTCTGCCCTACGGCAGGACCGAGAAGCAACAGGTCGAGATCACGAAAATTCGTCTCCGCAGCGTCGAAATAGGCATCGCCGATGTTTCTTCCTCCGACGATGGCCAGGCTCTCGTCGGCGATCCAGGCCTTGTTGTGCATGCGGCGGGTCATCGCAAACAGCCGGGCGACCATCTCCAGCGAGCGAAAGATGCTGCCGTTCCTCATGCCGCTGGGGTTGAATAGCCTCAGCTCGATGTTCTTGTAGCTGTTGAGCGCCAGGTAAGCGGCGTCGCTGTTGCGCGGATTGATATCGTCCAGCAGCAGGCGGACGCGGACACCGCGCTCCGCCGCCTTGACGACCTCCTGCATAAGCAGCCGGCCGCTATGGTCGTCGTGCCAGAGATAGTACATCAGGTCGAGGCTGCTGGTAGCACTGCGCGCGGCAAGGATTCGCGCGGCAAACGCGTCATAATTGTCGGCGATCAGCAGCAGTCCGCTATTACCGGCCGCGATCTTGTCCTGGGCAAACCGCGAAATGGCTGTATCCATGAAATGCACCGGCGAACGTCAGCGAAGCAAACGATCTGAAAATCTGACTAACAACCCTTCAGGTTCATTCTGGTTGCAGTCGCGGCTGCCTTATCGCGTCCAGGTTCAGGCGGGCCTTGATGGGCAGATGGTCGGAGGCGCGCTGCGCCAGCGGCGTCTTGTGCACCTCGATGCTGGAAATGAGGTGCGGCGGCCTGGCCAGGATGCGGTCGAGCGCAAACAGCGGAAAGCGCGACGGAAAGCTCGGCAGAACCGCATCGATCGGACCGAAATGCGGCAGCAGGGCCAGCAGCGAAGACCTGTTGCGGACGCGCCACTCGTTGAGATCGCCGAGCAAGATTGTCGGCCGCAGAACCGGGTGCGTGGCTTCGACAAGCGCGTTGGCTTGCTGCGAGCGCGAGCGCCGCAGCAAGCCGAAATGCGCGGCTATGATCCTGAGCGAGACGCCCTTCAGCTCCAGGTCCGCGATAACCGCGCCGCGCGGCTCGAGGCCGGGCAGCCGGATCTGGTTCACGCTTTCGACCACGCCGCGTCGCGCCAGGATCAGATTTCCGTGCCAGCCATGGCTGCGGCGGTTTTCCGGGACATGGGTGGGGACGAGGTCGCTGTCCCGCTCGAGCGCTGCGAGATCCAGCAGTCCCTGCCTGCTTCCGGTTCTTTCGTCGGCCTCCTGCAAAGCAATGATATCGGCGTCGAGTTCCTTGACCACGGCTGCGACCCGCTCCGGATCGAACCTGCCGTCGGTGCCGACGCATTTATGCACATTGTAGGATGCGACCGTGGTGCACGAAATTTCATTGCCGGGTACCGTAAACCGCGGCACTTCCCTTCGCAGCGCAGCGCCAAGCGACCTTGGAAGGGTAGGCGATCGATCCAGCATGTGATCCATTTGCGGTTGAGTCGGTGAGTGGCGGCCATTGCGATTATGGCGCGTGCGGAGGTCTGGAACAACGACGACCTTGCAAAACCGTTCCACCACCGGCCTCGGCGCGCCCGCGGTCTGGAACTCAGACGGGCAACAACACGTTTCGGGAAGGCAGCGCAGTCAACGGAGAAGTCGAATGCAGTCCTTAGCCGCAGATTCCGCCCCCCGCCCAGGCCCGCTCAGGATTGTCCCGTTTGATGGAACCGTGACCGTCCGGTTCTCCGATGCCATTATTGCGTCGAGCGAGCGGGCAAAGGTGCTCTATGAAGACGGCCATGATCCTGTTTTCTACATACCCTTCGAGGACATCTATTTCGACCTCTTGGAGAAGACGAACACGACGAGCCACGGCCCGCTGAAGGGCACGGCAAGCTATTGGCGTGTTCATGCGGTCGGTTCGTCGGCAGAAGACTTCATGTGGGCCTACGAGACGCCCGACACCCCGGCATTGGCGATCGCCCGCCATGGTGCGTTCGATCCCGGCAGGGCGCGGATCGACGCCGATCCCGCGGAAGACAAGCGGCACACGCCGCACGTCACCGAGTAGACCCACATCGGCGACAGCCGCCAGCTGTCCGTCAGCTCGGGAACTCTTCCTTGAGGATGCGCAGGCCGTCTTCGTATTTCGCCGTCGAGGCACCGATCTGCCGTGCCTGCCATAGATTGTCGGCGAGATCGGCGCGCTTGACCGGCAATGCCAGCGGGTTAGCCGCGGCCCTGCGAACGAAGGCGGCATCGTCCTCGTTCGGCCGCCGCGTCATGGCATCGACGGCAGATACGATGGACGGTCCAAACCCGGCCGCCTCAAGCCGGTCGCGGTTCCAGCCGTCGCCTTTTTCGATGACGTCGTGAAGATAGGCGATGGCTTTCTGGTCGAGCGTTTCGACGGCATCGACGACCCGGCGGCAATGTTCGATATAAGGCCTTCCAGTCTTGTCCGCCTGTGCGGCATGGGCCTGTTCGGCGATTTTTGCCGCGCGATACAGCACGCTCATCGGATCGACCCCGTAACGAACAGCGCATTCCTGGCGCACCAACGCGCCATAGTCAGCGCGAGTTCCGATGCACAACGGGACGCCCTGCTCCCTCACTTGCGTGCTGAATGCCGCCGCAGCAGGCGCGACACGTCAGGAGACGCGTTCAAAACTGTCGAGGCTGGTTCCAAAGGCGCGCCAGGCGGGGAGTTTCCTGGCTCGGGCCGGCGCCCCTTCCTTTTCCGCCGACAAAGCGGCATCGGCAACAGTGTGCCACAGCATCTCCAGCTTCCCGTTCCTGAGGATGCCGGTATAGCTCACCGCTGCGGCTCCGACCCGCCCTTCGGCCGCGCAGGTGAAGCCCATGACGTCTCCATGGCAGGCACCGAACAGCGGCACCGTCATGCCGAAGAAGGCGCTGTCCTCCAGCGCCGTCCTGAAGGTTCCGCTGATCCGTCCGCCTTCTTCGCCGGTTATTTCGACCACCGACCCGTACTGGTTCCGCCAGGTGCCCAGCCAACTCATCGTTGCTCCTCCTGATTGCCTCCACAGGGATTGCGTTGCCACACGGCCGCCAAGCCGCGGCCGGTCTAGCGGCCTTCAATCAGCCGCGATGCCAGTCATCGACATCTGCACGAAGTGCAGCGGCGCCTCCAGCGTCCAGGTGATGCCGCTCCTGTCGAATTCCAGGCGTCCGGTGCCGCTGAGCGCCTGCGGCGTGACGCGTTTGAGCACAACCGTTCCGAAACCGCGTCGCGTGTTTTCATCCACCAATGGCCCGTCCAGTTCCCGCCAGACAAGGCGGAAGCCGTCGCTGCCATCGGCGGCTGGCATCACGGTCCATTCGACCTCGACCCGTCCGTCATGGCGCGACAGCGCTCCGTGCTTTACCGAATTGGTGGCCAGCTCGTGAAAGGCAATGCCGAGATATTGCACGGCGTTCGGCTGCAGCATGATCATCGGCCCGCTCATCGACAGCCGGGCCTGTGTCGCGAAGGCCTTGGTCTGGGCATGGATCAATTCGCCGATGGTCGCGCCGCGCCATTCCGCATCGACCAGGAGGTCGTGCGATTCCGAAAGCGCCATGATGCGTTCCCGGACCCGTGAAAGGAAGGCCTCTGGCGTACCCGCCAGCTTGCTGGTCTCGCGGATCATCGAGACGATCACCGAATACTGGTTTTTAACGCGATGGTTGACTTCGCGCATGAGTGTGCGGATGCGCCGTTCGCTTTCCTTGTGGGGGCTGATGTCGCGCGCGATCTTGGAGGCGCCGATGATACGCCCGATGCCGTCGCGTATCGGCGAGATGGTGAGCGAAACCGGTACCAGGGTGCCATCCTTGCGCTGCCGGATAGTCTCGTATGAGGGAATCCGTTCGCCGGCGCGAATGCGGCTGATAATCATGGCTTCCTCATCCAGGTGGTCGGGCGGGATGAGGATCGTCACCGGGCGGCCGATCGCCTCGGCGGGCGTGTAGCCGAACAGGCGTTGTGCGGCGTCGTTCCAGCTGGTGATAATGCCGTTCAGGTCTTTCGACACGATCGCGTCCATCGAGGATTCGACGATGGCAGCGAGCCTTATGCCGACGTCGTCAGCCAGCGCCTGGGTGCGGAGGTCGAGCAAGGTGTTGATGGCGCCGACGACCTCGCCGGTCGCATCGCGAAGCAGGGCCGGGTGCGCGCTGAACGGGATGAACTGGCCGTCCGGCCGCTCGACGATCGCCCGGCCCCCACGAACGTCCCGCTCTTCCAGCAAGGCAACGGCCATCGGACATTCGTCGTGCGCCATCGGTCGCCCGTCGAGGTGGCGAAGCTTCCATGACCCGCACCAGCGGTCCTGGCCGATAACCGGACGATATCCCCAAAGATCGGCAGCGGCTTCGTTGAAGAAGGTGATGTAGCCTTGTCTGTCGGTGGTGTAGACGGCCACAGGCAACGCCTGCATCAGATCGGCGGAGGAAACTTGCGGGATTCCGCCAGTCTTTAGTTCAACGACGTCCACCAGTCCCCCGCTCCGCTTGGCTTGCCGACGGATTGCTTCGTCATCTAAATGCGCGCGAGCGTTTTCGGTTCCGTTCGGTCTGCTTTCGGACATTCAGGCTGATTTGCGTTTCGCGGCCGTTCCCGGACCTTTGCTCGGAGCCTTGCCGCCTTCTTGCGCCAGGCTCTTGCGCAGAACATCGGCGAGATTGACGACGTTCGTCCTCGGCTCGGGTGCCGGCTTGGGCGGTTTCTTGCCCTTGCGCTTGGCTTCGATCATCGCAACCAGCGCCTGTTCATAAGTATCTTCGAACTTCGACGGGTCGAATTTGGCCGGCTTCTTGTCGATCAGCAATTGCGCGATTTCCTGCATCTCCGGATCGACCTTGCGATCCTTCAGCCCTTCGAACACCGCGTCCGCCGCGACCACTTCATTGTGGTTGCGTAATTCCGTCATTACCATGCCCTTGCCCAGCGGTTGGATCAGCACCTCTCGGCCTCGCTGGTAGAGCACGACGCAGGAGCGGGCTGCTACCTTTTTCCTGGCCATGGCGTCCCGGATCACCGCGAAAGCCTCCGTGGAGGGCGCGTCGGCCGGAACGAGATAGTAGGGTTTTTCGAGGTAGCGTGCGTCGATTTCGGCGGCAGGCACGAACTCGCCGATCTCGAGCGTATGCTGCGATACCATCTTCAGTTTCTTGATTTCGTCCGGCTCAATGCGGATGAACTCGCCCTTTTCGACCTCGTAGCCCTTTACCTGCTCGGCCGCCTCGACCGTGTCGCCGGTCTCCTCGTCTATATAGGCGCTCTTGACCGGAAGACCGTCCTTGCGGTTCAGGATCCTGAAATGCACTTTCTCGGCCTCGCTGACGGCGCCGATGATCTTGACGCCACAGGAAACAGATCCGACTTTCATAAAGCCCTTCCAGGCAGCTCGTGGCGTCGCCATGTCGATCACTCATTTGCCGAACGGACGGAACGGCTGCGAGCGGAAATCGTTCCGCCGTGGCAGGCTATTCCATAGGCCCGCCCGGACGAGAACGTTCGTTTCATTTTCGTCAGGGGAATAGCGCAATGGCCAAACGCAGCGCAGGGTTGCTGATCTTTCGCCGAAGCGAAGGACATTTCCAGGTCTTGCTGGTGCATCCGGGCGGCCCATTCTGGGCGAAGAAGGACGACGGCGCATGGTCGATCCCGAAGGGCTTGATCGACGAGAACGAGGACGAGCTAGCGGCGGCAAAACGCGAGGCCGAAGAGGAACTCGGCGTCGCCATCGATGGAGGTTTCGAACACCTTGGCAGCTACCGGCAGCCGGGCGGCAAGCTCGTCATCGCATGGTGCGTCGAGGCGGATTTCGACAGCGACGCCATCAGCAGCAACACCTTCGTCATGGAATGGCCGCCAAGGTCCGGCTCGATGAAGGAATTCGCCGAAGTCGACAGAGCGGGCTGGTTCTCCCTGCCTGAAGCCAACCATAAGATCCTGAAAGGCCAGCGCGCCATGTTGGCGGACTTTGCCAGTCGGCATGGCGACGGATGAATTTGTTTCAGCCCAGTTCTTAAGGGCAGTGCTTGGGCTTCCTCACCGCTCTGCTTTAAGCGCGTTGCGGCCGCAGCGTGCGCAACGTGATCGAATAGCGGTGCTCGGCAACCGGCGGGATGCTGTGCTCCCATTCACTGCGCGCGGCGTCCGTCATCAGATAGGCCGATCTTGGCTCGACGGTGACCGTCTTGCGGTCCCATCGCGTGCCGTTTTTCCGGCGCAGGCGAAAGCTGCACGCGGCCAGCAGGGAAACGCCGGCGACCGCCTCGAAGTGAGGCTTGTCGCGGTGCCAACCGATACCGGCGCCCGGCCGGTACTCATTGATCAGAACCTGCACGAAGGTCTCGGCGGGCAGGCGGGCAAAGGCTGCAACCTTTTCCCTGAGCGGCAGCAGAAAGCCGGGTATCGGCGGTGCCTCGACGACTGCGCGCCGGTCGTAGTCGTAGCGCAGCCCGAAGCCGACTATCCGCCGGTTTGCCAGATGGCCATGAAAGTCGAAAGCCTGAAATGGCTGGCTTGCGAGCTGGCTCGCCAACGCTGCTTCTTCGTCCGGCGTGATCAGTTCGGGCCGGTAGCGGAATCCTTCCGGCCGGTCGTCGGTGGCGGCAAAGAGATCGCCCTGGCGGGCTGCAGCCGATGTCTTGGGCGATGGCATCAACCGTATTTGGTGAAGCCGCCCCGTAGCGGCAAGGCTGCTTCGGCAGCAAGGAACCTCGCTCTCCGTGCAGGGTTATTCACACGACGGCATGGAATGGAGCACTGCCGAGCATTGGACCTGTCGAGGATGCCTTCAACTGCAATCAGGAACATCGATTACCAGCCGGCGACGAGGGTACTCTCCGTATGGTTCGTCCCGAGCGGAAACCGCTATGATTACGAGGACGTGCCGCCGCAGGTCCACGCGGCATTCCGCAAAGCCTCGTCAAAGGGCCGGTTCTTCAACGAGCATATTCGTGACCGGTACAGATACCATCTGGTCGAGCAGAGCCATTCGAACTGAGCCTTCAGGCGCTTCTCAACCACGGTCTCGGTTCTCCGCCATGCCTAGCCGCGCGGTGGCAATGAGCGGACTTCGCAGTTGGCGAGCGACCTGATATTGACCATGGTCCTACCCGAAACATCGAAAGCCTGGAATGTCCGCCGAAGCCGAAAAAACCGAGCAGCTCCAGCAATTGCTCGACAACCTCGACCTGGCGGGCGCCCTGGACAGTGACAGTTATAAAAGGTTCCTCGACCAGCTGCCGATTGCGATCGCAATTTCCGATTTGGGCGGCGATGAACGTGTTGTTTACGTCAATTCCGAGTTCCAGAAACTGTCAGGCGTTTCCGTCGCAGAGCTGGAGCGCCGCAACTGGGCTGCGCTGAGCGGACAAGGCTTGGGCGAATACAAGGACCGGCCGCTGGCCCGGGCCATCGTCGAGGATATCGATCGCGCGGGGACTTTCAGGATGCAACGTGCCGGCACAGAGCCGGTCATGGTCGACGTTTATTCGAACCTGATCGAGGACGAGCGCGGGCGACGGTCCTTTCGACTGGTCGCCCTTGTCGATGTCACCGCGCACAAGGCAAGCGACAGCGAGGCCTTCGAACAACGCATCCGTGAAAAGGACATGCTGCTGCGCGAATTGCAGCATCGGATGAAAAACAATCTCCAGATGATCACGGCTCTCATCAGGTTGGAGGCCCGCAGCGCGGCGTCACCCGATCAGAAACGCTTCGAGCGTCTCGCCGGCCGCGTCGATGCACTCGCAATTCTTTATCAGGCGCTGTCGGCCGACGAACAGAAGGCCGAAGTTGACCTCGGCGTCTATCTCAGCCAGATCGCTTCCGCAGTGATGACGTCGCACGCCGTGCAAGGCATCCGGCTGGATATGAAGGTCGACACCTATCCCGTGTCCATCAACGTGGCGATGCCAACCGGCCTGGTGGTCAACGAGCTTTTGACGAACGCGCTGAAACACGCCTTTCTGGGTCGCGAAGGCGGGACAATCACGCTGCGCAGTGTTGTCGACGGCGACGGCTTTCGCATCGTTGTCGCCGATGACGGCATCGGCCTGCCCGAAGGCGAGACCTGGCCGAAACCCGGCAAGCTCGGAGCGTTGATCGCGCAATCGCTGACCGAGAACGCCAAAGCCCGGTTCGAGGTGGACTCGACCCCCGGCAAAGGAACGCGAGTGACCATCGTCTTCAACAGATCGGCCGCGCTCGCTTCGTAGCCGCACGAGCAGGGCTGCCGCAAGCGGGGTCATTCGAGGCCATCCGCATCAGCCGGGCCCCTCCATTACCTTGCGCGTGTGGCGGGCGATGACACCTTCTTCGTCGGTCGCCACGACGCGGACTTCGACCTTGCTCTCCGCCTGGCTCATCAGCGCGGCATGGGAGCTGTTGGCTGCCTCGTCGATCGCCACGCCGAGCCAGCCAAGCCTGTCGCAAATCGCTTTGCGGGCCGGAGCCGAGTGCTCGCCGATGCCGCCGGTGAACACCAGGCATTCGAACCCGCCCAGCGTGTTGGCGAGGGCGGCAATCTCCCTGGCGGCGCGGAAGGCGAAAAGCTCCACCGCTTCGCGCGCCCGGCGGTCGTCGCTGGCTTCCAGCGTGCGCATGTCGCCGGAAATGCCGGACACGCCGAGCAGGCCGGATTCCTCGTAGAGCATGTCTTGCAGCGCCTCTCCCGAAATCCCTCTTTCCAATAGCAGGTACAAAAGCACGCCCGGATCGATGGCGCCGCAGCGTGTGCCCATGACCAGGCCGTCAAGCGCCGAAAAGCCCATCGTCGTATCGACGCTTCGCCCGTCGCGCATGGCGCACAGGCTCGCCCCGTTGCCGAGATGGGCGACGATGGTTCTTTTCGCCGCCAGATCGGGCGATATCTGCTTGAGCCGGCCGGCGACATATTCGTAGGAAAGCCCGTGAAAGCCGTAGCGGTGGATGCCGTCTGCCTCATAGTGGCGCGGCAGCGCGAAACGGCTGACCAGAGGCTCGATGGTCCGATGGAAGGCCGTGTCGAAGCATCCGACCTGCGGCAGGTCGGGTCGCAACGCGGCAAGCGCCCGGATCGGCGCGAGGCTGCGCGGCTGGTGCAGTGGCGCAAGCGGCGTCAGCCTGTCGAGAGCCTCGATAATTGTCGGCATCAGGCGGACAGGTTCGACGAACTCGCGTCCGCCATGGACGATGCGATGTCCGGCGGCGATCAGTTTCCTTCCGCCAAGTTCGTTCTCGATCCATTGCAGCATCTGGCCGATGCCCATGTCGCGTGATGCGTCTGCGGCAAGTGGCCGATCGCACTGCAGCTCCCCATCGGCGGCTTTCGCGGTCAGCCTTGGCGCATCGCCCAGATCCAGTGAACCGCGCGAGGCAAGATCCAGCTCGGCGGACGCTGCAAGATCGTAAAGTCGGAACTTGATGCTCGACGAGCCGGCATTCAACGCAAGGATCGATCGTCGCATCAATCGCCGGCCCTCGTCGCGCTGTCCTGTGGCCAGGACCATTTCTGGATCTCGGGCATGTCCTCGCCATGTTCGCGGACATAGGCCGTGTGCTCAGCCAATTTCCCATGCAGCGCCGCGGCAAGATCCTTCGCCCGCTCGGCCAGCCCCGGCACGCGCGCGATCGCGGCGAGCGCCAGATGATAGCGGTCGAGCTGGTTGAGCACCACCATATCGAACGGCGTCGTCGTCGTGCCTTCCTCGCGAAAGCCATGCACATGCATGTTGTCGTGGTTGGCGCGCCGGTAGGTCAGGCGGTGAATGAGATAGGGGTAGCCGTGATAGGCGAAGATGACCGGCTTGGCCTTGGTGAACAGCGCGTCGAATCTGTCGTCGGCAAAGCCATGCGGATGCTCGGAATTCGACTGCAAAATCATCAGGTCGACGACATTGACGACGCGGATCTGCAGGTCCGGAATGCCTGAGCGCAGGATGTCGGCTGCGGCAAGCGTCTCCAGCGTCGGCACGTCGCCGGCGCAAGCGAGAACCACATCCGGATCTTCGCCCTTGGCAACCGTCCCGGCCCATTCCCAGATGCCGGCACCGGCCTTGCAGTGCGCTTCCGCGTCTTCGGCGGACAGCCATTGCGGCGCCGGCTGCTTGCCGGCGACGATGACGTTGATGCGGTTGTAGGTTTTCAGGCAATGGTCGGTGATCCACAGCAGCGTGTTGGCGTCGGGCGGGAAATAGAGCCTGACCGTGTCGGCCTTCTTGTTGGCGACGAAATCGGCAAAGCCCGGGTCCTGATGGCTGAAACCATTGTGATCCTGCCGCCAGACATGCGAGGTCAGCAGGTAGTTGAGCGAGGCGACCGGCTTGCGCCAGGCAAGTTCGCCGGAGGTCTTCAGCCATTTGGCGTGCTGGTTGACCATGGAATCGACAATGTGGACGAACGCCTCGTAGCACGAGAACAGGCCATGGCGGCCGGTCAGCAGATAGCCCTCCAGCCAGCCTTGGCAAAGATGTTCACTGAGCACTTCCATGACGCGGCCGTCACGGGAAAGATGGACGTCGTAGGGCTCGATCCGCTCCATCCAGACGCGGTCCGTAACCTCGAACACGTCGTCGAGGCGGTTGGAGGATGTCTCGTCCGGTCCCATCAGCCGGAAATTCCTGGCCTCGGCGTTCAAGCGGACCACGTCGCGAAGATAGCTTCCGACCGTGCGCGTCGCCTCTCCCACAGTGCCGCCCGGACGCGGTACGTCGAGCGCCAGGCCTTTCCAGTCGGGAAGCACGAGGTCCTGTTTCAGCAGGCCGCCATTGGCGTAGGGGATTGCGCCCATGCGTCGTGACCCCGTAGGTGCCAGCGCCGCGAGCTCCGCCAGGAGATGGCCGCCTTTATCGAACAGTTTTTCCGGCTCGTAACTGCGCATCCAGTCTTCGAGGATCTGGCGGTGCGCCGCATCGCCGCGTGCGTTCGATACCGGTACCTGGTGCGAACGCCAGAAATCCTCGACCTTCTTACCGTCGACCTCTTTCGGCCCAGTCCAGCCCTTTGGGCTGCGCAGCACGATCATCGGCCACAGCGGCCGCTCTCCCTTCCAGCCCGCGGCTCGTGCAGGCTCCTGGATGGAGTGGATCCGGTCGAGCACGGTATCGAGCGTGCGGGCCATCTCCCGATGCATCGCAGCAGGTTCATGACCTTCGACGAAGAAGGTTTCGTAGCCATAGCCGAGGAACAGGCTGCGCAACGCCTCGTCTTCCATGCGGCCGAGGATCGTCGGGCTGGCGATCTTGTAGCCATTGAGATGCAGGATCGGCAGGACGGCGCCGTCGGATGCCGGGTTCAGGAACTTGTTGGAATGCCAGGCCGCGGCGAGCGGACCGGTCTCGGCTTCGCCGTCGCCGACGACGCAGGCGACCACAAGGTTCGGATTGTCGAAGGCGGCGCCGAAGGCATGGACCAGTGCATAACCGAGCTCTCCGCCTTCGTGGATCGAGCCGGGCGTCTCCGGAGCCGCGTGGCTCGGCACTCCGCCGGGAAACGAGAACTGCCGGAACAGCTTTCGCAAGCCGTCTTCGTCCTTGCCGACCTCGGGATAGATCTCGCTGTAGGTCCCCTCGAGCCAGGTGTTCGCGACCATTGCCGGGCCGCCGTGACCCGGACCGCAGATGAACAGAACATCGAGACCACGTTCACGGATGATCCGGTTCAGATGCACATAGATGAAATTGAGGCCGGGTGTCGTGCCCCAATGGCCGAGCAGCCGCGGCTTGATGTGCTCGGGCAGCAAAGGCTCGCGCAAGAGCGGATTGTCGAGCAGATAGATCTGGCCAACCGAAATGTAGTTCGCGGCGCGCCAGTAGCGGTCCATCACATCGATCTGGTCAAGGCCGGTTGTTTGCGCAGTGGTGCGGGCCTCGTCGTTCATAGAAATGCCTCCGGAATACCCTCGTCCGTCGTTATCTGGGGTGGCGTCGCGCCGGAGAAAGGATTTGCCTCGAAATAAGTTAGGGCGGCCGCCAGCGCCGCTTGCCGATCCTGCAACCTGGCGAGCCCGACAA
This sequence comes from Mesorhizobium sp. M0815, assembly GCF_040319995.1. NCBI lineage: Bacteria > Pseudomonadati > Pseudomonadota > Alphaproteobacteria > Hyphomicrobiales > Phyllobacteriaceae > Mesorhizobium > Mesorhizobium sp. M0815. Next base: position 56,508 of record NZ_JAMYOU010000008.1, read on the forward strand.
AAGCGGGTCGGTCTTTGGGGAACCTCGGGGCTTGCCAACGGTTAGGAAGGTGCACCGCATTGTATGAATCCAGGCGGACTGCCGAGGCCCTGGGACATGGACCGGCCAAAGTGCCGTTTGAGCAGCTTGGGCGATTGTGGCGGAGGCCCATAGGAGGAGCAGAAAAATGCTCGATCTCTCCCATGCCCGCAACCAAATGGTCGACATTCACTTAAGCCGCCGTGGCATTCGCGACCGCAATGTCCTTCAGGCGATGCGCGAGGTGCCGCGCGAGGCTTTCGTCGAGCCTGGTTTTGAAGAATTTGCCTATGAGGACGGGCCGCTGCCGATCGCCGAAGGTCAGACGATATCGCAGCCCTACATCGTTGCGTTGATGATCGAAATGGCGGAGATCGGAGCCGGTGACCACGTCCTCGAGGTTGGCACCGGCTCGGGCTATGCGGCTGCCGTAATGAGCCGGATCGTCGAACGCGTCTACACGATCGAGCGCCACGCCGCGTTGGCTGAAACGGCAAGGCAGCGGTTTAAAAAGCTTGGCTACGACAATATCGAAGTCCGCACCGGCGACGGCACCAAGGGCTGGCCCGAGGCGGCACCCTTCGATGCGATCCTGGTTGCGGCCGCCGGGCCCGGCGCACCGCTCGCCCTGCAAGAACAGCTCGACGTCGCCGGCCGGCTTATCATCCCGGTCGGCGACGAATTCGACTCGCAGCGCCTGCTCAAAGTCACCCGGACTGGCGCAGCAACTTACACCGAGGAGGATTTCGGCGGCGTGCGGTTTGTTCCACTGATCGGCGAGCAAGGCTGGGGCGAGCCAGGCAGCGACAGCCAAATAGCGGCCGATCTTCCGCACCGGCATCAGCGCAGAAGCAGCCTGCCGCAGATGATAGCGACCGCCGCCGAACCGCTTCCGGATTTCGACGATCCCGCCTTCGGTGCGCTGTTCGACCGGTTTGCCGACCGCCGCGTCGTCTTGCTCGGCGAAGCCAGCCACGGCACGTCGGAGTTCTACCGCGCGCGCGCCGCGATCACTCGCAGGCTGATCGAGAAGCATGGCTTCACCATCGTCGCGGTCGAGGCCGACTGGCCCGATGCCGCGGCGATCGACCGCTACGTCCGTCACCGGCCACCGCGGCCGGGCGCCGATCCGCCGTTCCAGCGCTTTCCCACCTGGATGTGGCGCAACACCGACGTCGCGGCGTTCGTCGACTGGATGCGAGAGCATAATGAGCGGATCAGGATATCCTCCCGGCGGGCCGGGTTCTATGGCCTCGACATCTACAATATGGGCGGGTCGATCGCGGCGGTCTTGCAATATCTCGACCGGATCGATCCGCAGGCGGCAAGGATCGCACGCGAGCGCTATGGCTGCCTGACGCCGTGGCAGAACGACCCGGCCACCTATGGCCGTGTCGCACTCACCTCCGGCTACCAGAAATGCGAGAAGGCCGTGCTCGAGCAATGCCGGGAACTGCTTTCCAGAGAGCTCGACTATGCGCAGCAGGACGGCATCGATTTCCTCGACGCCACCCAAAACGCCCGCCTGGTCGCCTCCGCCGAACGCTATTACCGCACCATGTATTACGGCGGCGCGCAGTCCTGGAACCTGCGCGACACCCACATGTTCGAAACACTGGAGCACCTGCTGCAGGCCCGCGGCCCGGCCGCCAAGGCGGTGGTGTGGGCACATAATTCCCATATCGGCGATGCCCGCTATACCGAGATGGGGATCGTCAGGGACGAAGTGAACATCGGCCAGCTCTGCCGCCAGCGTTTTGGCGACGAGGTTGCCTTGATTGGGCTCAGCACGCATTCCGGGACGGTGGCCGCCGCCACCGACTGGGACGGCGACATGGAAGTGAAACCGGTTCGTCCTTCCCACAACGACAGCTATGAGCGGCTTTGCCATGACAGCGGCGTCTCGCCTTTCCTGCTCGATTTCGAGCGCGACGACACGCTGCGCCAACGGCTTCTGGAGCGCCGGCTGGAACGCTTTATCGGCGTTATCTACCGGCCGGAGACCGAGTTGCACAGCCACTATGCGGATGCCTCGCTCGCCCGCCAGTTCGATGCTTTCGTCTGGTTCGATGAAACCAGTGCCGTGACGCCGCTTGGGCCGGAACATGCGGGGACAGGCCTTCCCGAGACCTATCCTTTCGGGCTGTAGCGAATTTGGACCCTGGGGGAAGCGGAAAATCGAAAGAAGGACGTCACCAATGGCCGGAAAGAAGACTCATGAGCAGCAATTGCGCATCATCGAAGAGCGCGAGAACACGAAAAACGCTGGCAAGGATTTCGACGCGGAAGCGGATTTGAAAAAGACCAGGCAAGAGCGCGAGGCGTTCCGGCGCGGTGCCGAGCTCAGATCGGACCCCAAGGACATTGCCGATCCCGACGACCGCAACATCATCCGCGGCGAGCACCAGGAAAGCGCCCACAACAAGCATCGCGCCGACCGCTGAAACGGCGGGATCGCTTAACGTTAAGACAGTATGGCGCCGGTTCCCGTTCCCCGATCTGACGGATGCAGCGTTCGTGGCCGCAAATTGGCGGACGAGGGCGCCGTCTTGATCCCCTCGGCGCTATTCAGCAAAAAATGTCGCGGCGACAGCAATTGAGACGAGGCTCAGCATCGCCAGGCCTGCCCTGGCGACATGCGAAGTCTCCCAGACGTTGCGCAAATCTCTCCAGTCGCCGGTCTGCTTTCGAGAAAACATTGAAAAAAACGTCGCGGCTGATTGCGGCATGGCAACGTCTTGCACCCAGAAATTATTGACGGGATGCGTGACCAACCAATAGGTCGCATGTTCCGCCAGCAGGAAGACAAGCGCCGCCAAGGTCCACCAGAAGCGAGCGCTTGGATAAGGCGTCAGGTAGAGCAGGATGGCGAGTGCAATGATGCCGCCGATCTCGGCAAACCCGCCGATCGTGAAGCCGGGATAGTAGATCGCCTGCACTGATTTGTAGGTAGCCTCCTTGAGGCGCAACTTGCCCGGCAACTCCAAAGCGTGCGCAAGCGACAGCGCCATCGTGACAGCGACCAGAAGAAGGCGGCGATCATCAATACGCGCATGTTCCTGCTCCCTGACCACAGCGTGGTTGGTGATCCGGTAAAGGCGACGCCACCCGACTTCCCTGCAGGCCGGTTCGGTCATTCCCCGATCTGGCTGGTCGACCGTTCGTGGAGTGTGGCGCCGGTCTGCGCGTCGACCGCGACCATGCTGACCTCGTAGCCCCAGAGCTTGCGGATATGGCGCAGCGTGGCGTCACGGCTGCCGCCTTCCAGCACGATGCCGTCCTTGACCTTGTGCTGCAGGCGCAGATGCCGGTCGCCGAGCAGGTCCACGTCCACCACCTGGATGTCCGGCCGGCTGGCGCCGATGTCGTAGCTGTGGGCGAGTGCGGCGCGGACGCTCTCGTAGCCGCGCTCATTGTGTATCGAGGCGACTTCGTAATGCGGGTCGTTGGCGGCATCGGCAAGGACAAAGAACCGCCATTTCCGTATCAGGGTAGGGCTCAGATACTGGCGGATGAAGGACTCGTCGCGATGGTTGGCCCAGGCGTCCAGCAAGGTCTGGCGCCAGTCGCCATTGCCGGCGATATCGGGAAACCAGTCGCGGTCCTCAGCCGTCGGCGCGGTCGAGATGCGCTGGATGTCCTGCATCATGTCGAGACCCAGCGCGTAAGGATTGATACCGGAAAAGCGCGTATCGTCGAACCCTGGCTGGAAGATCACGTTCGAATGGTTGCGCAGGATTTCCAGCATGGCACCTTCGCCGATCAGGCCGCGGTCGAACAAAAGGTTCATCAGCGTGTAATGCACGAAGGTGGCGCAGCCCTCGTTCATCACCTGCGTTTGCCGCTGGGGATAGAAATACTGCGCGATCACGCGGACGATCCGGATGACCTCACGCTGCCACGGTTCCAGGATCAGGCTGTTCTTCTCCAGGAAATAAAGCAGGTTCTCCTCGGGCAGCTTGAGCGATTTCTTGCGCTCCGTCATGGTATCCGTTTCGCGGACCTTGGTGCCGTCCTTGGAAGGCGGCAGCGTGCGCCACAGATCGTTGTAGGAACGTTCCTCGTATTCCAGGCGCTCGCGAATCCCCTCGCGCTGCTTTTCCGACGACAGCTTCGGCGGCCGGTGATATCTGAACACGCCCTGTTCCATCAGCGCATGTGCGGCATCGAGGATCTCTTCCACCGCATCGACGCCGTGCCGCTCTTCGCAGCGGGCAATATAGCCCTTGGCAAAGTCGAGATAGCTGAGGATGGCGCCGGCGTCCGTCCACTGCCGGAAAAGATAATTGTTCTTGAAGAAATGGTTATGGCCGAGCGCCGCGTGCGCCGTCACCAGCGCCTGCAGGGCCATGGTGTTTTCCTCCATCAGATAGACGATGCAGGGATTGGAATTGATGACGAGTTCGTAGGCCAGCCCTCGCCCACCTTTGCGGTAGAGCAATTCCTGGTAGAGGTAGTGCTTGCCGAACGACCAATGCCGGTACATCAGCGGCATGCCGACAGAGGAATAGGCGTCGAGCATCTGTTCGGACGAGATGATCTCCATCTGCACCGGATAGACGTCGAGGTGGAGCTCTTCGGTGGCGACCGCCTCGATGGTCTCGTAGGCGCGCGACAGCGTCCTGAAATCCCAGTCGGAACCGGAAAACAGCAACCCGGATTTGCTCGCCATCAGCCCCCTCTTTCACCGCTCTTTTGATAACCCGGCTGTCTGGCGAAGAGTTGGCGGAAAACCGGGTAGATGTCGGCCGCCGTGGCGATGCGGCTCATCTGGAAGTTCGACCATCTCAGCTTGACCGCACTGTAGGCACGCCACAGCGACGTGCCGTTGTCGGTAGCGCCGAAGATGTGGCTCTCACGCTCGTCGAGGATCTCGACATAGGCAAAATACTGGCAAAGCCGCATGATCTGTTCGTCGAGAAGGGCGATGCAGCGCTCGGAATCGGTGACGAAATTGTCGCCGTCCGAGGCCTGGGCGACATAGATGTTCCATTCGCGGCTGGGATAGCGTTGCTCGACGATGCGGTGCATCTCCTCGAGCGCCGTGGAAACCACCGTGCCGCCGCTCTGGGTGTTGTAGAAGAAGGTTTCCTCGTCCACCTCCTGCGCCTCGTGCGTGTGGCGGATGAAGACGACCTCGGTCCGGTCATAGCGCCGCTTCAGGAACAGGTGCAGCAGCACGAAGAAGCGCTTGGCCAGATCCTTCTCGCGTTCGCCCATCGAACCGGACACGTCCATCAGGCAGAACATCACCGCATTGGCGTTCGGCACCGGCTGGGCGTCGAAGCGGTTGAAGCGGATATCGACCGGATCGACAAAGGCGATCCGCTTGCGGCGGCGCTCCAGCCGCTCAAGCTCTTCCTGCAGCGCCACGATGCGCTGCCGCATCTCGGCGTTTTGCGGCTTGGCCTCCAGCGTCGCGATCTCCTGCGCGACAGCGTCGACCGCCTCCTGCTTGGGACGCCTGAGCGCTATGCGGCGGCCATGGCTGTTGCGCATCGTGCGTCCGACATTGATGTTGGTCGGCGAGCCGGTCGCGGCGAAGCCGGCCCGGCGCGGCTTGAAGGCGAGGATCTCCTTGAGGTTGAGCTTGACCATATCAGGCAGTTCGAGGTCTTCGAAGAAGAGGTCGAGCACCTCTTCGCGCGACAGCACGAAACGGAAACCGTCCTCCGATTCGGTTCTCCCCGGGGCGGATCCCATGCCGCCGCCCTGGCCCGGCTTGGGCAGCCGGTCGCCTGGGGCAAAATGCTTGTTGCCGGGCAGGACGTGCTGGCGGCTGCCGCTGTTCCGGGCATCGTTGAAGCTCGGCTCGCCGGTGCCTCGCGCCGGCATCGAAACGGCATGCTCGGCGTCCACGTCGGCGATCTTGCCGGTGCGGATCTGATCGCGGATGGTGCGCTTCAACTCTTCGCGCGCCCGCCGCAGGAAACGCTGCCGGTTGCCGAGGCTTTTGTCCTTCGGGTTCAGTCGGCGATCGATGAAGATCGGCATATGTTACCCCGGGCTGGCTTCAACCCGCCTTGTTCACCCGCATGTACCAGTCCACCAGCCGGCGGACCTGGCGCTCGGTGTAACCGCGCTGGATCATCCGCTGCACGAATTCGGTATGCCGCTTCTCCGTCACGCTGTCCTGCTTGGAGCCGAAGCTGATCACCGGCAGCAGATCTTCGACCTGCCCGAACATCCGCTTCTCGATGACTTCGCGCAGCTTTTCATAGCTTGTCCATGACGGGTTACGGCCGTGGTTTCTGGCCCGCGCGCGCAGCGTGAACTTCACCACTTCGTTGCGGAAGTCCTTGGGATTGGCGATGCCGGCCGGCTTTTCGACCTGCGACAGTTCGTTGTCCAAAACCTCGCGATTGAGGATCTGGCCGGTATCGGTATCCTTGAAGTCCTGATCCTCGATCCAGGCATCGGCATAGGCGATGTAGCGGTCGAACAGGTTCTGGCCGTATTCGCTGTAGGATTCCAGATAGGCCTTCTGGATCTCGTGGCCGATGAACTCGGCATAACGGGTGGCGAGCTCCGACTTTATGAAATCGAGATAGTCCGCCTCGGTTTCCTTCGGGAACTGCTCGCGCTTGATCGCCTCTTCCAGGATGTACATCAGATGCACCGGATCGGCGGCGACCTCTTCGGTGTCGTAGTTGAAGGTCTGCGACAGGATTTTGAAGGCGAAGCGGGTGCTGACGCCGGTCATGCCTTCATCGACACCGGCCGCGTTTCGGTACTCCTGGACCGACTTCGCCTTGGGATCGGTTTCCTTGAGGTTCTCGCCGTCATAGACGCGCATCTTGGTGTAGAGCGGCGAATTGTCGTGTTCGGCCAGGCGGGTCGAAACGGTGAACCGGCTGAGGATATCGAGCACTTCCGGAGCGCAGGGGCTGGAGGCCAATTCGCTTTCGCGCAACAGCTTCTCGTAGATCTGCCGCTCTTCCGTGACCCGCAGGCAATACGGCACCTTGACCACCAGGATGCGGTCGAGGAACGCCTCGTTGTTCTTGTTGTTCTTGAACTGCAGCCATTCCGATTCGTTGGAATGGGCAACGATGATGCCCTGATAGGGGAAAGCGCCGAAATTCTCGGTGCCGTTGTAGCTGCCTTCCTGGGTCGCGGTCAGCAGCGGATGCAGCACCTTGATCGGCGCCTTGAACATCTCGACGAATTCGAGCAGTCCTTGCGTCGTCCGGTTCAGGCCGCCGCTATAGGAATAGGCATCCGGATCGGACTGGCTGAAGTTTTCCAGCTGCCTGATGTCGACCTTGCCGACCAGGGCCGAAACGTCCTGGTTGTTCTCGTCGCCCGGCTCGGTCTTGGCGATGCCGATCTGGCGAAGCCTGGACGGCATCAGCTTGACGACGCTGAATTTGGAGATGTCGCCGGACAATTCGTCGAGGCGCTTGGCCGCCCAGGGCGAGATCAGGCCGTTCAGCCGCCGCCGGGCGATGCCGTATTTGTCCTCCAAAAGGTCGCCCATGCGGTCGGGGTCGAACAGCCCGAGCGGCGATTCGAAGACAGGGCTGACCTGGCCGCCGACCTTCAGCGTATAGATCGGACGCTGCTCCATCAGCCTTTTCAACTGCTCCGCAAGCGAGGACTTGCCGCCGCCGACCGGGCCGAGGAGATACAGGATCTGCTTGCGTTCCTCGAGCCCTTGCGAGGCATAGCGGAAATAACCGGCGATACGCTCGATCGTATCCTCCATGCCGTAAAAGTCGGCGAAGGTCGGATAGATCTTGATCGTCCGGTTCGAAAAAATACGGCCGAGCCGCTCGTCCTTGCTGGTATCGACAAAGGTCGGCTCGCCGATCGCCTCGACCATCCGCTCGGGCGCCGAGGCGTACATCGACTTGTCCTCGCGGCAGGCAAGCAGATATTGCTGGAGGCTTATCTCCTCCTGCGCCGCATTCTTGTAAACCTCGGAAAACAGATCGAAGACGTCGGATTGATTCTCACGCATGGTATTCCTAGCCCCGGAGCCGGTGTGGCTGCACGTTTGTCTCTTGAACAACCAAATGTCGGAAAGCCCTTGTGGTTCCCTTCACTTTGCAGAGAGTGCCTGTGACCGAATGATAAGACTCTAGATAAGAGCATCCTGCATGCCGACAAGGCGTGGAACGTCCTGCTCGAGGCACAAAATCCTGAATCACGCCACGCGGTGCGGGCGACCTCCGACAAGACGGAGGAACGGTTCTGGTCCTTCCCGGTTGTGAGGGAAAGGAGACGGTTCGATGTTTGAGACTAGTTTGTGGTTGCTCGTTGTTGCAGGCGGTCCACTGCTGCTGGCAATCCTGATCGCCTACGCCCTGCTCACCCAGCGCCGTCGCGGCCCGGCGGAGCGCAGGGAAAGCGAGCGCGCGACCGAGCGCCTGTACCAGGAAAAGAAGGACTGACCGACGGGATCGCAGCTCAGCTGCGGGCAACCGCCAGCCCGGCCACTTTTTCGGCGCGCAGCAGCATGCCGAACAGGTCACGCGGCTCATCGGGATCGGCCAGAAGGTCTAGTTCCTCGTAAAGGCCGGTCCGCTGAAGCTGATCGCGGACGTAGCGTAGCGCGGAAAAATCCTCGATCGCAAAGCCGACGGAATCAAACAGCGTGATCTGTCCGGCGTCCGTCCGGCCTGCTGCCTTTCCTGTCATCACCTGCCACAATTCGGTGATCGGATGGTCCGCATCGAGCTGCTGGCTCTCGCCTTCGATGCGCGTCTGCGGCGGATATTCGACGAAAATATCCGAGCGCAGCAGAATGTCGCGATGCAGCTCGGTCTTGCCCGGGCAGTCGCCGCCGACCGCGTTGATGTGCACGCCGGACCCGACCATGTTGTCGGTCAGGATTGTTGCCGATCGCTTGTCGGCGGTTACCGTGGTGATGATCTGTGCACCTTCAACGGCCTCCTGCGCCGACGCGCAGAGCTTGATGTCGAAACCCATGCCGGCAAGGTTCTTCATGCATTTGGTCGAGGCCGCCGGGTCGATATCGTAGAGGCGCAGCCTGTCGACGCCAAGCAGCGCCTTGAACGCAATAGCCTGAAATTCCGATTGCGCGCCGTTGCCGATGATCGCCATGCATCTGGCGGCCCCGGGAGCGAGGTATTTCGCCGCGACCGCCGAGCTGGCCGCCGTTCGCAGGGCAGTCAGGATGGTCATTTCCGAAAGCAGCATCGGATAGCCGTTGCCGACATCGGCAAGCACGCCGAAAGCGGTCACGGTCTGGCGGCCGTCACGCGTGTTCTTCGGATGCCCGTTGACGTATTTGAAGCCGTAAAGCTGCCCGTCGCTGGTCGGCATCAGCTCGATGACGCCGTCAATGCTGTGCGAGGCGACGCGCGGCGTCTTGTCGAACAGCTCCCAACGCCTGAAATCCTCTTCGATATAGGCGGCAAGCTCGACCAGGAAGCGCTCGATGCCGATGGCAAGCACCAGCTTCATCATGCGGTCGACGCTGACGAACGGAACGATGTTCAAATTGACGGTCATGGCTCAGAACCCCCTCGTCGGGCGATCCATGATCCGCCGGCCCATCAGGCTTGCGGTCAGGTCGACCAAAAGCGTGGCGGTGCGGCCGCGCTCGTCGAGAAAGGGGTTGAGTTCGACCAGGTCGAGACTGGTGACGAGCCCGCTGTCATGCAGCATTTCCATCGCCAGATGCGCCTCGCGGAAGGTGGCGCCGCCGGGAACGGTGGTGCCCACCGCCGGCGCGATCGACGGGTCGAGAAAATCGACATCGAGGCTGACATGGAGCATGCCGTTGGCGGCGCTCACCCGTTCGAGAAAGGCGCGAAGCAGTTGCGCGATGCCGTGCTCGTCGATCGAACGCATGTCGTGGACCGTCACGCCGGCTCTGCGCAACGCATCCCGTTCCGCCAGGTCCACGCTGCGGATTCCCAGCGCGCATATGCGAGCCGAGTCCACCTGCGCCGCGAGGCGGGGGAAATAGCCCTCGAAGCCGGGCTGCCCGCTGGCATAGGCCAGCGGCACGCCATGCAGATTGCCGCTGGTCGTCGTGTCGAGCGTATGAAAATCGGGGTGGGCGTCGAGCCACAGCACGAAGAGCGGCCGGCCGGCATTCGCTGCCCGGCGGGCAATGCCGGCGAGCGTGCCGGCCGAAATGCTGTGGTCGCCGCCGAGAAAGATCGGCATTGCGTCGGCGCTCGCAGCATAGGCGGTTTCGCTGATCGCTGCCGTCCAGGCGGCGATTTCCGGCAGCGCCTTCACCACCGCGTTGCCGTGTACGACAGGGCGCATGTCGGCAGGGACAATCGTTCCGAGGTCGGTCAGCGTATGGCCAAGCTCGGTCAGCGCGCCGGCCAGACCGGCCGTGCGCAGCGCGCTCGGCCCCATCTCGCAGCCCATCCGGCCAGAGCCGGCCTGGATCGGTGCTCCCACGATCACGCAGTGCATTCTCGTACCCCACCAAATTACGATGCCTTTAGTGAACCCCGCATCGCTGGCAGAATGAACATATCAAATTGGCAAATTTGTCGAAGTGCCTTACCATAGTGGCAGCATCTACTTCCGTTGTGAGCAATCATGGACCAGCTCGACGAGCAGATCATCACCTCTTTGCGGCATGACGCCCGGCGCAGCATTTCCGACCTTGCCGTTAGCCTGGGTGTCTCCCGGGCAACGGTAAGGTCCCGGATCGAGCGACTTGAAAGAGGAGGCGTCATCGTCGGCTACACCGTCATTCTACGCGCCGACGCGGTCGATCAGCGGGTGCGTGGCATCATGATGATCGAAATCGAAGGCCATGCCGCAGATCGCGTCATCCGGGCGCTGGGCGGCTTCTCCGAGGTCTCGACGATCCACACCACCAATGGCCGTTGGGATCTGGTGATAGAACTCGGAACCCAGACGCTGAGCGAGTTCGATGCGGTGCTGAGACGTATCCGCCTGATCCCCGGAATTACCGGCAGCGAAACAAGCCTGCTCCTGGCAACGCCGCGCACCACCAAAGCGCGGCTGTGACCTTCGCCCGTGACCTGTAGCGGTAACGAAGCTACGGAACCTTCAATTGCTGCCGCGGTTAGAGCAATTCCAGGAAAAGCGTGGAACGATTTTCCGTTCGGAATTGCGTCAAAACAAAAAGATTGAGCGGTTCGGCGTTTCCGCGAAACCGTTCCAAGCCCACACAGGCCTTCTTCGAGGGAGAACAAGCATGGCTCACGCCCAGCAAGAACTCGTCGAATTCGTTATCAGCAAAGCCTTCAATCCGGTCATGCGGGCCAAACCCGACGGAAAATCCGATGCCGAGCGCAAGATGCTCGAACATGTTCAGCAGGCCACGAAGACCGAGATCGAGCGCTATCGCCGTTACGGCTCGGCTGAGGAGGTCGCGACCAATTTCAAGCGCGACCTGAATTCCGACGCTGCCAAAAAGTTGCACGCCCAGCTGCGACGCCTGCATCTGCCGACGATCGAGGACATTCGCGACGACTTCGAGGACAAGGCCCGCGCGTTAGGCGTCAAGGCCTCGCCGTAGATCCGCGACCGGTCGTCCTCGGTGACGTCCGTCCGGTTGTCATCACAATCCGTCCTTGGTCGGAGGCCACCCTGACCGAACCGTCTCGGGGATGTTGTCCGACGTCAGCTCGCCCCGATTGAGCTTTTCAATCGCTTCACCGGCTTCGCTCTCGTCGAGACCGGAAAGCGGCAACCCGCCGACCACGACGGCTTCGTCGCTCTCGCTGTCATAGACCTCCCAGAGGCCTTCCGGATCCTGTCGTTTGTCGTAGGGCATGGCCACTCCTCCAGGCAACGCCGCTATTGTACGGCCGCTACCCATTTCAGGGCCTGAGCCTTTTCGTCTTCCGGGAACACCCGCGCCTCGATTTGCGGAAACAGCGCGTCCGTCATTTCCGTGGCTGCCTTGATCCACTGCTTGTCGGAAATCACGGCGGCACGTTTGAAGCGGTGGAGCTCGCGGAGTTTGCTCAGCCCATACTGCAGGTCGCGCCGTAAGGCGCCAGCCGTCATGTCTTCGAAGTCGGTAAGGTCAGTCAGGACGCCGATGTCCTTGTGGTCGCTCAGTTTCGCTTCGATGGCCGGGATGAGCTGGCTGCCTGAAACAAACTCGGGCCATTCGCGGATGTTCCCTGCCAAAAGCGTGTTTCACTTCGACCTAAAATGACGATCGGCTGGCTTCCTGACCGGTCCTCGGATCGCCTGCGTGACGACGGTATAACGCGTGATTTGGCCCTCCACGGGGTCCTCTCCGTGGAAGTGGATTTCTGCATCCAGCGGCATCTGCGCGGTGTTGCCGAATTGCTTGACCGCGCACGCATGCACGAGCTGTACGTCGGGGTCACGCGTCATGGCCTCCATTGCCGCAAGCTCTGCCGTGCTGCTGCCGCCGATCCGCCAGCTGGCTTCCAGCACACCCGATCGCCAGATGCCCGAGGAATCGACACCTTGGCCGATGTCGTAGTTGCGCCTCGAGGCGAAGAATCCGGGATGGCCAAGCATCGCCGCGTCGTAGGTCCTCGCCTGCGCCACAGCCAAAGTCAGCGCCGGAGACAGCTGCAGCCTGTCGAGCGCTTCCCATCCGCCGCGCACGACGACCAGATCGGATCCGCCGTAAACGGGCTGTCCGGCATTGTCGGCGGTCATCCGCTGCACGCCGTAATAGCTGACCGATGTTCCGTCGATCGCGGTTCTGCCAATGCTCAGCGTGACAATGTCGCGAAGCTCCGTTTCGAGAACAAGCCCGTATTCGCTTAGGTCGGAGGATGGATATCGTTCCAGCAGCCTTTCGATATCGGCGACCGTCGCGGCGGTGTGCTGGTCGCGGCCCCGCGAAGCGCGCGGTGGCTTGAACCGGACCAGCCCGAGCTGCAGCAGACGTTCCGCTGCGCGCAGCGCGTCATCGCGTGAAAATGCGGTGTAGCCGGGCAGTACGGCCGCGCCGACGGCGCTGCCGAAGCCGGCTGGCCAATCTTTTGGCCGTGCCGCCGACCCGTCCACCAGCTCGTGGGTTATGGCCTTGGTGGTTGCGAGGCGCCAGGGCACCACACCGCCGAAGAGGTCGTCGGGCCCGTTGATGCCCAGTTGGACCGCATCGGCGGCAAGCAGGCTGTCGTCCGGCACGAAATACAGCCCGCCGTTGTCACCGCCCCAGTCACGCAGGCCCTGGCGGAAGGAAAATCCCTTCAACGCCGCAATCGTGCGCGCGACGGCAGCGACGGTCTCCCATTCGTGGGCATAGATGGTCTCGCCGCCCGGCGCGGAGAACGCGACCACAACACCTTTTGCTCCGCCCGATTGTGTGCCGCTTAGCCCGGTCATGTCGCGCCGCCCTTCGTCCATTGCCGGGCCCATTGCCGTTATTCCGCGGCGATGCGTCCGAACCGAAAAACCCGCTTCCTCGGCGAATGTTCCGGGCAACGGCGCGCTATCCGGTTTGACCGAGTTGCGGCGATCGGAACATCGGCGGCTCATGGTTTTTATGCGGGAGCCTCAGACAGGGTGATGGATGTGCTCAAGGAGGCCGCGCCCCGCGCCCTGGGAGCGGCCGAGGTCGTCGACACATTCGAACGGGCTTGAGACCGAGCTGGCTGTCGCATGAACTGCGGCCAACGGCCGGAACTGTCACTAGCGGTTCATGTTCATGATCGCATTCGTCGGCATCAAATTGTGGTCGAGGTTGGCCATGATCCAGATCGAGCCGCCGATCACCAGGACGACGATCAGCACGCCGAAGGCAAGCGCCAGGGCGTTGTTGGTGTTGTCCGGCCCCGTCGTGATATGCAGGAAGAAGACGAGATGCACGCCCATCTGCGCGATCGCCAGCACAATCAGCGCCACCGGGATGCCCGGTGCCCATATAAGGTTGGTTCCGAGCAACCAGAACGAGGCGATGGTCAACAGCGTTGCCAGCCCGAGGCCGATCACATAGCCGCGTAACCCGGATCCGACCTCGGCGTCGCCGAGGTATTCGTCACCCGGCGCCGTATCGATGTCGTAGCGCTCCAGGCCATCGGTGTCGCGCCTTTGCGCATGGCGGTCGTCAGCATTGCTCATCGACTTGCTCCCAGGAGATAGACCACCGTGAACAGGGCGACCCAGATGATGTCGAGGGCGTGCCAGAACAGGCTGAAGCACATGAAACGCCGAAGAATATCGTCGCGGAATCCCTTGGCGAAGATCTGCGCCATCATCGTGAGCAGCCACAGCAGCCCCGCCGTCACGTGCAGGCCATGGCATCCCACCAGCGTGAAGAACGCCGACAGGAAGGCGCTGCGCGTCGGTCCGGCATCGCGGGCAATCATATGCGCGAACTCGCGCAGCTCGAGCAGGATGAAGCTGGCGCCGAGCACGAAAGTGACAGCCATCGCAACATAGAACCAGGAGCTTCGCCGCGCGGTCACGGCGAGGCTGGCGAGACCGCAGGTAAAGCTCGACAACAGCAGGGCCGCCGTCTCGATCGCGACGTTGCGCAGGTCGAACAGCTCGGCTCCGCTTGGTCCGCCCGCCGTCTTGCCCGCCAGCACGGCGTAGGCCGCAAAGAAGGCCGAGAACATCACGATGTCGCTCAGAAGGAAGATCCAGAAGCCGTAGCCGACGACGATCCGGATCGGTGCCGGTCCGCCGTCGCCATGGCCGGGGGCATGGCCGTGCCCGCGATGGCCGAGGTGGTAGGGGTCACGCTCTCGAACGTCGATCGCGGTCATGGCCTTGGCCCCGTATACGTGGCCAGCGCCTCGCGGCGGGCACTTCGGTTGGCGCGGTCGATCCGGGCGACTTCGGCGGCAGGAATGACGTATTCGGGTATGTCGCGCCACGCGAATACGACGAAGGTGGCGAAAGCACCGAGCGCGCCGAGCGCCACCATCCACCAGATGTGCCAGATGAGGGCGAAACCCATCACGGTCGCAAAGAAGGCGCAGATGAACCCGGTGGGACTGTTGCGCGGCATCTCGATCGGCTCGTATTCAGGCTCGTCGCGCAGCCGGTTTTGCTCGCGTGCCCGCTGCTTGATGCTCCAGTAGGGCTCTTCGCCCTCGACATGCGGAAGCGCGGCGAAGTTGAAGACCGGCGGCGGCGAGGGTGTGGCCCATTCCAACGAACGCCCGTCCCAGGGATCCCCGGTGACATCGCGAAGCGCCGCGCGCTGTCGGATGCTGACGACGAGCTGAATGACCTGGGCGACCACGCCGGCGGTGGTGATTAACATGCCGGCGCCGGCAACCAGCACCCAGGGATACCAGGCCGGCACGTCGAAATGCTGCATGCGGCGGGTCATGCCGAGCAGGCCGACGGTGTAGAGCGGCACGAAGGTGGCGTAGAAGCCGATCAGCGTCAGCCAGAAGGCCAGCTTGCCCCAGCCCTCGTGCAGCCGGAATCCGAATGCCTTGGGAAACCAGTAGGTATATCCCGCGAAGGCGCCGAACAGCACACCGCCGATGATGACGTTATGGAAATGCGCCACCAGGAACAGGCTGTTGTGGAGCAGGAAATCGGCCGGCGGCACGGCCAGCAACACGCCCGTCATGCCGCCGATGACGAACGTCACCATGAAGCCCAGCGACCACAGCATTGGCGTCGCGAAGCGGATGCGGCCGCCATACATGGTGAACATCCAGTTGTAGATCTTCACGCCGGTACCGACAGCGATAATGCTGGTGGCGATGCCGAACGCGGCGTTGACGTCGGCGCCGGCTCCCATGGTGAAGAAGTGGTGCAGCCACACCATGAAGGAGACGATGCAGATGAAGAGCGTCGCGGCCACCATCGAGCGGTAGCCGAACAGCGGCTTGCTGGAGAACGTGGAGATAACCTCCGAGAAGATGCCGAACGCCGGCAGGACGAGGATGTAGACCTCGGGATGGCCCCAGGCCCAGATCAGGTTCACGAACATCAGCATGTTGCCGCCGGCTTCATTGGTGAAGAAATGAAAGCCGAAATAGCGGTCGAGCGTCAGCATCGCGAGCGTCGCGGTGAGGACCGGGAACGCGGCGACGATGAGCAAGCTGGCGGCGAGTGAGGTCCAGCAGAACATCGACATCCTGAGGTAACTCATGCCGGGCGCCCGCATCTTCAGGATCGTGGTGACGAAATTGATGCCGGTGAGCAGCGTTCCGACGCCCGCTATCTGCACTGCCCACAGATAATAATCGACGCCGACGCCCGGCGAGTAGGCGGTCTCGCTGAGCGGCGGATAGGGCAGCCATCCGGTGCGCGCGAATTCGCCGATCACCAGCGAGATGTTGACCAGCAGCGCACCGGTGGCGGTGAGCCAGAAACTCACCGAGTTGAGCGTTGGAAAGGCAACGTCGCGGACGCCGAGCTGCAGCGGCACGACCAGGTTCATCAGGCCGATGACGAACGGCATCGCCCCGAAAAAGATCATGATGGTGCCGTGGGCGGAAAAGACCTGGTTGAAGTGGTCGGGCGGCAGATAGCCGGGCGCCTGGAAGGCGAGGGCCTGCTGGGACCGCATCATGATGGCGTCGCTGAAGCCGCGCAGCAGCATCAGCAGCGCCAGCAGCGTGTACATCACGCCGATCCGCTTGTGATCGACGCTGGTGATCCATTCGCGCCACAGATAGGGGAAATGGCCGGCCAGGAAGACCCAGGCCAGCACGCCGAGGATTGCCAGGGCGACGACCGCCGAGGCGATCATCGGCAGAGGCTGATCGAACGGAATGACGTCCCAGCTCAATTTTCCGAGCATTGTCAGCCTCCTGTCTTGGGCGATACGCTCGGCTCGGGGCGACCGGCCTGGGGGCCGGGCGCGGGCGGAACGCCCTGCGTCGCGATTTCATGGAAAAGATCCGGCTCGACCGAGCGATAGGTCGAAGGCGGCACGTCCAGGCTCTGTCGGGCCAGTTCCTGGTAGCTGGCCTTGTCGAGTGCCTGTCCCTGGCTTCGCGCCGAATTGACGAACGCGTCGAAGTCGTCCACCGCGACAGCATGCAGCACGAATTGCATGCCTGGAAAGCCGTCGCCGCTGAAATGGGCCGACCGCCCATAGAATTCGCCCTGCTGGTCCGCCTGCAGGTGAAGCTGCGTCGTCATGCCGTTCATCGTGTAGATCATGCCGCCGAGCTGAGGCACGAAGAACGCGTTCATGACACTTGCCGAGGTAAGCGAGAAATGCACCGGCCTGCCCGCCGGCACCACGAGCTGGTTGATGCTCGCGACGTTCTGCTCGGGGTAGATGAACAGCCATTTCCAGTCGAGCGAGACGACCTGCACCTCAAGCGGCTGTTGCTGGGAATCCAGCGGCTTCATTGGATCGAGGTCATGCGACCCGATCCAGATGATGCCGCTCAGAAACAGGATGACGAGGATGGGGATCGACCAGACCACCAGTTCGATGCGTCCGGAATAGGCCCATTCCGGCAGATACCGCGCTCTTGTGTTGGTTTCCCGGAACCACCAGGCAAAGCCGAGCGTCGCCACGATCGTCGGGATGACGATGGCCAGCATGATGGCAACCGAATTGAGCAGGATCGT
Organism: Mesorhizobium sp. M0815; assembly: GCF_040319995.1. Taxonomy (NCBI): domain Bacteria; kingdom Pseudomonadati; phylum Pseudomonadota; class Alphaproteobacteria; order Hyphomicrobiales; family Phyllobacteriaceae; genus Mesorhizobium; species Mesorhizobium sp. M0815. The sequence continues at coordinate 73,986 of NZ_JAMYOU010000008.1, forward strand.
GCGCTGCGCCGCGCCGACTGGCCCGTGAGGGTCGAGCACGCCGCCCTGGCAGCCGGCAAGCAGCCCGGCAAGTAGCGTCGTCGCGCCGACGCGGCCAAGAACGGCACAGTTTCGAACGATCGCCCTCAGCAACATGAGATCTCGCCGTTTCCTGAAAACCGATTGGAACGTTGCAGGCAGCGTGGCTGCCAACCCCGAATGTGCGCGCCGGTGTGCTCCTGGCGACAGTTTCTTCACGCACGCGGCTCCGGCTGGCAGAACCACATGCCGTGGATGTCGTTAAGCGGTCAACCTGTCGAGAACCCCTCCAAATCCTAACAAACCAGCGGCAAATCCCACGCAACCAAAGCCAAATCTTAAGAAACCAGAAACAGTACCCAGATCGAAGTTATCGCCAGAAACGTGGCGAATGCCAAGGCGGCAAACCGGTTCATGGCCGCGCCCACAGTTGGGCCATTTCGTCCGCTCCCTACGACTCGGCGCTGAATCCAGTGACGCTGCCCAATGATGCTGCTCAAGATGGTTGCGCCAACCGAACGTATGTTCGTCGCGAAAGTTCCAAAAAGCCAGACCCGTCGCAGCCTTTGGTTGAAGGCCGGCGACAATGCGATGCGCACCAGCGGCGGTTGGGGCGGTTTCCCTGCCAAACGAAGTCGAGACTGGTTTTGCGTATGTAAAAATTACTTGTCTAGGTGAAAATAGTTGCTACTAATCGGCTGGGTGGTTCAGGGAGGAATTTCGGGCATGACAAGACTGCGCGGTCTCGCGTGGGATCACCGACGCTGCTGGGGTCCGCTCGACGCCAGCATCGGGCCGTATTGTGCCGCCAATCCCGGTCTTGAGATCGAATGGGACCGCCGCAGCCTCTACGAGTTCGGCGAGGGCGCGCTTGGTCCGGTGCTCGGCGCCTATGATCTTGTCGTGTTCGACCATCCGTTCATCGGCGATATTGCCGAAGGCGGGCTGATGGTGCCGTTCGATTTGTCGGCTGAGCAGCGCCGCGGCTTCGAATGGGATTCGGTCGGCGCATCCTGGCAATCCTACGCAAGGGACGGGCGCCAATGGGCGTTGCCGATCGATGCTGCCTGCCAGGTTGCCTCGTATCGCCCCGATCTCTTGGAGCGCTACGGGCCGCTGCCGCGCAGCCATGACGAGGTGCTGGAGCTCGGCCGGCGCGCCTTGAAGGACGGCAAATGGCTTGGGCTGCCGTTGGTGCCGACTGACGCCATGTGCCTGCTTTTGACGCTGGGCGAACCGCGGGAAGACGGCGACGAGTTCATTGCCAGGGAAAAAATCGAGCAGGCCGTTGGGCAATTGCGCCAGCTTGCGGCGCTGTCGCATCCGGACTCGCCGAAATGGAACCCGATCCGCTGCTACGATCATATGATCGCGCATGACGATGTGGTCTACGTGCCGTTCGCCTTCGGCTATGTGAACTATGCCTTCAAGGCAGACAGGCCGTATCTGCGCTTCGCCGATGTGCCGACGCCGCGATCCGCCGGCGCCTTGCTCGGCGGCGCCGGCGTCGGCGTCAGCGCCCAATCGAAACACAAGCAGGCAGCCATCGATTACGCGCTGTTTCTGTGCTCGCCCGGCTATCAGCGCGGCGACTATGTGAAATCCGGCGGACAGCCGGGATCGCTGGCGGCGTGGCAGGATGCCGAGGTCAACGCGCTCTCGGGCGGCTTCTTCGCCTCGACGCTGGCGACGATCGAAGCCTCCTATCTGCGCCCGACCCATACGGGCTTCATCAGCTTCTTCCGCCAATGCGCCCCTCATGCTGCCGCGGCCATCGCCGGCGAATTGCCGGCGGCCGAGCTCGCGGATCGGCTGAACCGGCTCTATCGCGAGACCAGGCATGGCCAGCCGCAACGGAGCGTCGCGTAATGGCCACCGATATTGCCCAGATCGTCGACGAGGGCGAAAGCGGCCGCAACGGCTACCGCGTGCCGGCGGTGGAGAAGGCGCTCGATATCCTGGAATTCATGGCTGCCAGCGGCGAGCCGCTGACCCAGACAGAGATCGCCACCGGAATGGGGCGCTCCATTCACGAGATCTACCGCATCCTGCTGCTGCTGGAGAAGCGCGGCTACATTTTCCGGACGCGCTCGGACCGCTTCCGCCTGTCGCTGAAGCTATTCGAGCTGGCGCATATGCATCCGCCGGTAAACCGCCTGGTTGAATGCGCGCTGCCGGTAATGCGCGGCCTCGCCGCCAATGCCGATCAGAGCTGCCATCTGGTCGTGCGCGAAGGCGAGAGCGCGCTGGTCGTGCTGCAGATCGATTCGCCTTTGCCGATGCGTTATTCGGTTGCCCTCGGCTCACATTTCCCGATCCTCGAAACGAGCTCCGGCGCGGTGCTGCTGGCGCATTCGAGCCGCGCCGAGCGCGACCGCATCGTCGAACGGATCGTCGCTGCGGGCGAAGGCCAAGGCAGCCGGGCGGAAATCGAAGCGCGGCTGAACGACGTCGCAAGGCTCGGCTATGAAATGCGCGCTTCGCTGGCTGTTGAGGGCTGCACCAACATCTCGATGCCGGTGCGCGACCATACCGGCGCGGTCATTGCCGCGCTCACAGTCCCGTTCCTGCCGCAAAAGGCCGCCCGCTTCGATCGCAAGACCGTCTTCGAACGGACGAAGGCGGCGGCCGAGACGATATCGGCGGCGCTGGGCGCGGGCGAAGCTGCCAACTCTCCACGTGCCGACCCGGAACGGCGGGACTATCCGTTCAGCAACTGACAAGAAATACAGGGAGAAGAAACATGAACTGGTCCAAATCAATGCTGTTTGTCTCGGCGGCCGCGCTGGCTCTGAGCGCCGCCGCGGCACACGCCGAAAACATGCCGAAGCGCATCGGCTACGTCACCAATTACGCCACGCATGAGTGGTATCAGAACGTCATCAAGGGCATGCAGGCCCGCGCCAAGGAACTCGGCATCGAACTCGAGGTGCAGGACGCCAATCTCGACATCGCCAAGGAGGTTTCCGCCGCCGAAGACTTCATGGCCAAAGGCGTCGACGTGCTGATTGTCACGCCCGTCAACGAGGAAGGCGTCGTGCCGCTACTGCGCCAGGCGAAATCCAACAACGTTCCGGTCGTGCTCGAAGGCAATCCGGTCAAGGGCATGACCACCATGGTCGCGATCTGCGACTACGACACCGGCTACACCGCCGGCGTTGAAGCCGGCAAATACGCCAAGGAAAAGCTCGAAGGCAAAGCCAAGGTGATGAATGTCGGCCTGCCGCTGCTGTCCGCCACGGTGCTGCGTTCGCAGGGTTTCATGGACGGCCTGAAGACCATCGTCCCCGACGCGGTCATGGTCCACGACCTCGACGGCGGCGGCAATCCGGACCGCGCGCTCGAAGTCTCTTCGGCGGCACTTGCCAAGAACGCCGACATCAACATCATCTACGGCATCAACGATTCCTCGTCGCTCGGCGGCCTTCAGGCCTGGAAAGCGGCCGGCAAGTCGCAGGATGGCCTGTTGACGGTCGGCACCGGCGGCGAAGGCCTTGCCTTCATCAATGCCATGCAGAACGAGCCGTCCTATCGCATCGAAGCCGCGATGTTCCCGGAAAAGGAAGGCTACACCGCCATCGATGCAGCGGTTAAGCTCTTCAACGGCGAAGAGGTGCCGGAACACATCGTCAGCCCGACCGCGCCGATGAACGGCGACGACTGGAAGAAGTTCTACGACTACGACGGCACCACACGAACGATCAAATGGGATGCCGTCAATGCGCTTCAGCCACCGGAAAAATGCATGAAAACTTCCGCCGACCTGAAGAAGTAAGGATTCCGGGTAGCCCTTCCCGCGCCGCGGGAAGGGCATCGGATCGGATGCAGGCGGCAAAACAGGTCAACCGCCCTGTTTTGGCCGGCAGTTTCCAAACGGCGACGGCACCCGATGCGGCCCGGAAATGAAATGGACATGAGCGAGCTTACGCAATCCTCCGCGCCAAGGCGTTTCATTGGCGGCCAGCTGCTGGGCAGCAGCCAGCTGGTGCTCGGCGTGATCCTGGCCGTGCTCTGCATCGCCATCTCGATTGCGGCGCCGCAATTCTATTCCGAGGCCAACATCATCGCCATCCTGCGCCAATGCGCGCTGGTGCTGATCGTCGCCTCCGGCATGACGATGCTGATCATCACCGCTGAAGTCGACCTGTCGGTCGGTGCGTCGCTGGCCTTTGTCGGCTGCATCGGCATGGCCGTACTCAATTCAACGCACAGCCTGACGCTCGGCCTGCTGGCGGCGCTCGCCTTTTCCGGTGCGGTCGGCCTGTTCAACGGGCTGGTTGTCACCAGGCTCAAGGTGAACTCGCTGATCGCCACCATCGGCACCATGATGATGCTGCAGGGCGGCGTCTATCTGTTCACCCGCGAAGCGGTGCAGAACCACCACCGGCTTGCAAGCTTTACCGATCTCGGCGCCGGCTATATCGGCGCGATCCCGCTGCCGGTGGTGATTGCCGCGCTGATTTTCGCGCTGGCCGCGGCAACGCTGCGCTTCACCACGCTCGGCCGTTATCTTTACGCGGTCGGCGCCAATGAGCGGGCGGTCCGCCTCTCCGGCGTGCGCTCGCAACGCCTGAAGCTGTTCGCCTTCGTCGTCACCGGCCTTTGCGTCGGCATTGCCGGCATGATCCTGTCGTCGCTGATGAATGCCGGCCAGCCGACCGCCGGCCGCGGCTTCGAGCTGACCGTGATTGCCGCCGTCATCCTCGGCGGCACCAGCCTGCTTGGCGGGCGCGGCTCGCTGCTCGGCACGCTGCTTGGAGTGCTGGTGCTGAAGGTTATCGACAACGGCATCATCATCCTCGGCTGGAACCAGGACCTGCAGATGGTGGTGCCGGGCATCGTCATCATCCTGGCGACCTATCTCGACATCGTCCGGAACAGAGCCAATGTCGGTTGACTTCCTCCATCCCGGCAAAACCGCGGCCGTCGATAAAAGCGTGCCGGCGCTGGAGATGCGCGGCATCGGCAAGCGCTTTCCCGGCGTGATGGCGCTGGACAATGTCGATCTGACCCTGGAACCCGGCAAAATCCACGCCCTGATGGGCGAGAACGGGGCCGGCAAGTCAACGCTGATCAAGATCATGGCCGGGGTCTACGGCAAGGATGCCGGCACCATCTGCCTGCGCGGCCGCGAGGCCGACATCAAGTCGCCGCGCGACAGCCTGAAAGAGGGCATCAAGGTGGTGTTCCAGGAGATCGCGCTGATCGCCGAATTCAGCGTCGCCGAAAACATCTTCCTCGAGGGCTATCCGACCGGCAAAGGCGGCTCGATCGACTGGAAGAAGATCCGCGCCGACGCGGCCGCTCTGTTCAAGCGCATCGGCTTCAACGTCGACCCGGCAGCGCGCACGGGATCGCTGCCGGTCAGCCAGCAGCAGATGGTCGAGATCGCCCGCGCGCTCGCCCATGAGGCCCGCGTCGTGGTGATGGACGAGCCGACCTCCTCGCTGACGCCGAACGAGGTCTCGCTGCTGTTCACCGTCATCCGCCGGCTGGCCGCTCTCGGCATCGCGGTGCTCTATGTCAGCCACAAGCTCGACGAGGTCTTCGAGATCGCCGACACCGTGACCGTGCTGCGCGATGGCCGTCACGTCTCGACCAGGCCGATCGGCGAGCACACCAACGACACGCTGATCCAGGACATGATCGGCCGGCGCATCGAAAACCTGTTCCCGCGCAAGCGCAGTGCGCCGGGCAGCAAGGTAGCGCTTTCGGTTGAAGGGCTCAGCACCGCCAAGAAACTGAAGGACGTATCGTTCGAGGCGCATGCCGGCGAGGTCCTCGGCTTCTTCGGCCTCATGGGGGCCGGCCGGACGGAGCTCGCCAAGGCCATCGTCGGTTACGACCCGATCACTTCCGGCGCCATTTCGGTCGATGGCAGCCGGCTGCTGCCGCACGACACCCACACCGGCGTCCGGCTCGGCATCGGACTGCTCACCGAGGATCGCAAGAGCGAAGGGCTGATGGGCGAGCTGCCGGTCTACCAGAATGCCAGCCTCGCCTCGCTCGGTGCCTTCGCCAGAATGGGCTTCGTCGACAAGGCCAGGGAACGCAAGGCGGTGCAGGACTATGTCGACCGTTTTCGCATCAGGACGCCCAGCCTGTTCCAGCAGGTCAAGAACCTGTCCGGCGGCAATCAGCAGAAAGTGCTGATCTCGCGCTGGCTGATGCGCGGTCTTAAGGTGATCGTCGTCGACGAACCGACCCGCGGCATCGACGTCGGCGCCAAGTCGGAGATTTTCGCGCTCATCGACCGGCTCGCCGGCGAAGGCTTGGCGGTCGTCATGATGACGTCCGAAATGCCTGAGCTGCTGGGCCTTGCCGACCGCATCGCGGTGATGTGCGAAGGCCGCCTCACCGCGATCATGCCTCGCGACGAGGCCACGCAGGAGAAAATCCTCAATGCGGCGATCGGATAAGATGATGACGCTTCGCAAAGGGAGCAAGCGATGAGTCTTGCAGGCACCCAGTCCATCAAAGCCGGGCCATCCATGCTGGCACGATTCCTGGCGCGGCAGGAGCTCGCCCTGCTGCTTTGCCTGATCCTGGTGATTGCGTTCTTTTCCCTGACGGCAGAGAACTTCTTCTCGGTACGCAACATCACCAATGTGCTCGGTCAGGCGTCGCTGGCGCTCACCGCCGGCATCGGCTGCGCCATCGTCTTCATGTCCGGCGAGGTCGACATCTCGATAGGGTCGCTGCTGGCGACCATCGCCCTGCCGCTGATCATCATCATGAACGAAACCAACTCGCTGCTGCTCGGCATCAGTGGTGCGCTGCTGTTCGGGCTGATCATCGGCGTCGTGAACGGCTATCTGACGGCCTATGCCGGCATCAACTCGCTGATCGTGACGCTGGGCACGATGTTCATCATGCGCGGCGGCGTCTATCTCTACACCGGCCAGCGCGCCATCCCCGACGATGCCGCGCTCGACAGCTTCATTGCGCTGTCGGACGGCCGCCTGTTCAATGTCATTCCCTATTCGGCGGTCATCGCCATCGTCCTGCTCGCGGTCTTCGCCTACATCATGCAGCACCGGCCGTTCGGACGGCAGATCTATGCCGTCGGCGGCAATCCGGAAGTGGCACGGCTGGCGGGTTACGACGTGCGCCGCGTCAAGTTCATCTGCTTCATCATCAGCGCACTGCTAGCAACGGTTGCCGGCATCATCCTGGCCGCCCGCGTCGGCTCTGCGCAACATACGGCCGGGCTGAATTTCGAGTTCCAGGTCGTTGCCGCCACCGTGCTTGGCGGCGTGAGCCTTGCCGGCGGCATCGGCAGCCTGACCGGCATGGCGCTTGGCGTGCTGATCCTGCAATTCCTGTCCAACGGCCTGCGCGGTCTCGGCCTGCCGACCGAGTGGCAGCTGGTCATCACCGGCGTGATCATCATTGCCGCCGTCGCCTTCGACGAAGCGAAGCGCCGGCGTGCCATTGGAGGCTGATATGGATCGTCTCAAAGGGAAAACCGCAATCGTCACCGGCGCCGCCGACGGCATCGGCCATGCGATCAGCGAGGCGATGGCGCGTGAGGGCGCGCACGTCGTCCTCGGCGACATCGCCGACGAGAAGGGTGAAAAATTCGCGGCGGAACTGCGCGCCGCCGGCCACCGCGCCGACTACGTCCATTGCGACGTGGCGGAGGAGGCCGATATCGCCGCCCTCATCGACGCAGCCGTCGCCAAGACCGGCCATCTCGACATTCTGGTCAACAATGCCGCCATCGCCATCGGCGGCATGCCGGTTCACGAAATGAGCGACGAGCAATGGCACCGGCTGATCGCGGTCAACCTGACCAGCGTGTTCCGCGGCTGCAAATATGCGCTGCCGCACATGATCGCGCAGAAATCCGGCTCGATCATCAACATGGCCTCGGCGCAAGGTCATATCGGGCTCGACGGCTGGACCGCCTATGCCGGCGCCAAGGGTGCGGTGATGGCGATGACGCGCCAGATGGCGGTCGAGTTCGGCCCGCTCAACATTCGCGTCAACTCGATCTCGCCCGGCACCATCAACACGCCAATGAACGATAAACTGGTCAAAGAGATCGGCGGCAACCTCGCCAAGGCCTGGGTCAAGATGCATCCGCTCGGCCGCATCGGCAAACCGTCCGAAGTGGCCGAAGCCGCTGTCTATCTGGCCTCCGACGCCGCCGGCTTCACCACCGGCACCGACCTGCGCGTCGACGGCGGCCTCACCGCAGCACCCCGCTACGTACCCGACCTGCTTTGACAACAAACGAGAAAAAAATGAACAAGGCCCTCGAAGGCGTCCGCATTCTCGATTTCAGCCATCTGCTGCAAGGGCCGTTCGCCACGCAGCTGCTCGGCGACATGGGCGCCGACGTCATCAAGATCGAGCGTGCCGGCGCCGGCGACATGTTCCGCGGCATGACCTTCTTCGCCAAATGGGTCGGCGGCTCCGAAAGCCCGAACTTTCTCGCCTGGAACCGCAACAAGCGCTCCATCGCGCTCAATCTGAAAAGCCGCAAGGTGCATGCCATCATCATGGAGATGGCGAAGAAGGCCGATGTGGTGGTGCAGAATTTCCGCCCCGGCGTGCTCGCCAGGCTCGGCTATGGCTACGAGGACTTCAAGGCAGTCAATCCCGGCATCATCTATTGCTCGGGCTCCGGCTATGGTGAGGAAGGCCCCTATGTCGAGCGCCCCGGCCAGGACATGCTGATCCAGGGACTGTCCGGGCTGATTTCCAACACCGGCCGCGGCGATCAGGCTCCTGTTCCGGCCGGCGCCGGCCTCGCCGACCAGATCGGTGCCATGAACATGGTCTACGGCATCCTGTCGGCGCTCTACTATCGCGAGAAGACCGGCAAGGGCCAGAAGATCGAGGTCAATCTGCTGGCCGGCATGCTGGCGCATCTCAACCAGGAATATGTCGCCGTGCTCAATCTCGGCGAGGATTTCGTGCGCCCGAATTCAGGCATCGGCCACCCCGGCATGCAGGCGCCGTTCGGTATCTACGAAGCGAACGACGGCGGCTATGTGTCGATCGCCATGAGCCCGTTCAAGGCGCTGTACGAGGTGCTAGAGGCGCCGCAGCTTGCTGTTTACGACGATCTGAAGACGCTGTTCGACAAGCGCGACGAGGTGTTCGACAAGGTCAACGCCGAAACCAGGAAGTTTGCCACGCAGGATCTGCTGGCGCGGCTGCTGGCGGCCGACATCTGGTGTGCCGAGGTGAAAGACATCCGCCGCGCAGCCGAAGACCCGCAGGTGAAGCACCTGGGCATGATCACCAGCTACGATCATCCGCGCGGCGGCAAGGTCAGGGTGGTCGCGCCGGCGGTCAAGATGAGCGAGACGCCGGCTACCATAGAACGGCCGGCGCCGCTGGTCGGCCAGCATGGCCGCGAGATACTGGCCGAGTTCGGCCTCTCCAGCGATGAGATTGCAGCGCTTGAGGCGTCCGGCGACATGACCGTGGATGCTGCCTGACGATGAGCGGTTACCAGACACTCACCTTGGAAATATCCGGGCGCGTCGCGGTCGTCACCTTCCGGCGCGCCGATCAGCTCAACGCCATGAACCGGCTGATGCAAAGCGAGATCACCGAGGTTTTCGAGGCGCTGTCGCAGGATGACGGTATCGGCGCGATCGTGGTGACCGGCGAGGGGCGCGGCTTTATGGCCGGCGCCGACATCAAGGAATACGCCGCCCAGACAGCTGCCGAGTTCGACGCCTTCCAGATGGCGGGCACACGCATGTATGCGGCGGTCGAGAACAACCGCCAGCCGGTCATCGCGGCGGTCAACGGCTTTGCGCTCGGCGGCGGCATGGAGCTGGTGCTGTGCTGCGACATCGTCATCGCCAACCAGTTCGCGAAGCTCGGCCTGCCCGAGATCAAGCTCGGGCTGGTGCCCGGCGGCGGCGGCACCCAGCGCAGCGTCCAGAAGCTCGGCCGCAACCGCGCCAATCTGCTGCTGATGACCGGCGCCATCGTGCCGGCTTCCGAGTTCGTCGGCGCCGGTCTGGTCAACGAGATCGTCGATGCCGAAAGGCTGATGCCGCGGGCGCTGGAACTCGCCGAGATGATCGCCGCCGAACCGGCCGCAGCGATCGAGGGGCTGAAAGCGCTGACAGCGCATGCCGTGTCGGGCAATCTGGCCGGCGGCCTTGCCATGGAGCGCGACATACTGGGCAGCCTCTGCCGCAGCGAGATCGGCCAGCGGCGCGTCAGGGAATTTGCTGAAAAGAGCGCGGCACGGGCCAAGGCTGCGAAATGACGTCCCTGGTCAAGCAAAACCGGCCGCGCTTCACCGATGTCGAGGGCCTGGCCGCGATGGTCGGCGGCGGCGACGTCTTCGGCGTCGGCGGCCATCATTTTGCCCGGCTGCCGATCGCCCTGCTGCGCGCCATCGCGCGGTTGGGCGTACGGGATTTGCGCTACGTCTGCTGGGCCGGCGGCCTGCCGCTCGAGCTGCTTCTCGAAGCGAATGCCGTGGCGGAAATCGACCTCTGCTTTTCCAGCCTCGATATTTTTGGCTTGCCGCCCCGTTTCCGCGCGACTGCCGAGACCAGTGCCGTGCCGGTCCGCGACTGGACCGCGCTGGCCATGATCCAGGCGTTGCGGGCGGCACAGCAGAACCTGCCGTCGATGCCGTTTCAGCTTCCGCAGGGTTCGGACATGCCGGCGCGCGTGCCCGGCGCGATCGCCGCGCCCGATCCGGTCGACGGAATCACGACCGGGGTCATCCCGGCCTTGCGGCTCGATACGTTCGTCGTCCATGCCCAGCGTGCCGACGAGAGCGGCAATGTCCAGATCATCGGACCACGGGCGCTGGACTTCGCCATGGCCGGCGCGGCGCGCCAGGTGCTGGTCACGGTCGAGGAAATCGTCCCGGTCGGAGCGCTGCGCCATGCTGGTCGCCAAAACATTTTGACCCGCAACCAGGTGTCGGCCATAGCGCTGGCGCCAGGCGGCGCCTATCCCGCCTCCTGCCTGCCATTCTATGTGACGGATTATCAAGCGTTGGCGGGAGCGTTGGCGGCCAAGGAGATACCTTTGGCGGACAGCCTGAGCGTGCCTTCGGAAGGTGTGCCGGAGCGGGTTCAAGACGCTGCGAAAGTCCGCGCTGAAACAGTCCTCGCAATGCCCGGGCTCGTGCACGGCGAAAAGAAGGCATCCATCGACGAGATCATCGCTGCCCGCATCGCCGCCGAGCTCGACAATGAGAGCTTTGCCAGCGCCGGCGCGGTGTCGCCGCTCGCCAATGTCGCCTACCGGCTGGCCAAGGCGACGCACGCGCCGGACATGATCATCGCGACGATGAGTTGCGGTCATCTCGACATAGCGCCGAGCCCGATGATCCTGTCGTTGATCGAGAGCCTCGATTGCGAGACAGCGGTGGCCCATGCCGGCGGCGACGACACCTATTCGACCTATTACCAGGCCGGCGCCGTGACGCATGAGATCGTCGGTGCCGCCCAGGTCGACCGACGCGGGCGCGTCAACACCATTGCGCTGCGCAAGCGCGACGGCAGCCTCATCCGGCTGCCCGGGCAGGGCGGCATGGCTGATGTCGCCAACATGCATCGCGATTATCTGCTCTACGTCCCGCGCCACTCCCCGCAGTCGCTGGTCGACACTGTCGAGATCGCCAGCTCGGCGCGCGGCTTGCTGACAGAGGCCGAACGCGAGCCGATGGGCTATCGGACCGGCGCGGCGCTGGTGTTCACCGATCTTTGCATCTTTCGGCTCGACCGGGAGAGCCGGCAATTGGTCATCGTCGAGACCATGCCGGGCGTGACGCGCCAGCAGGTCCAGGATGCCACCGGCTTCGCCCTGACATTCGATGCCGATTGCCGCGAGGTTCCGCTGCCCTCGAACGAGACGCTCGACATCCTGCGAAACCGCATCGACCCGCTTGGCCTGCGGCGTCTCGAATTCGTCAGCGCCAAGGAGCGTGGCGCGCTTATCGCCGAGATCCTGGCGGCCGACCGGCTGATGGTCGAGCGCTGTATTGCCGTGCAGCGGTCGCATACCGCAACAGGCTGAAGAGGGGTGGCGCATGGCAAAGCCGTTGCTCGAAATGTCGGCCGCGAAGGTCTTCTTCGACGGCATCTTCACCAGCCCGCGCGTCGCCCATCCGGAAGGCGTGGCCATCCATCGCGACGGCTCGATCTGGTGCGGCACCGAAACCGGCGACCTGCTGCGCCTCGCCGCCGATGGCAGCTCGGTCGAGCACATGGGCGGCACGGAGGGCTTTCTGCTCGGCATCGCCTTCGATAGCGCGGACAACTGCTTCGCTTGCGATCTCAGGCATTCGGCGATCTTTCGCTGGAATGCCGGAACGGGTCATATGGAGCGCTTCGCCTCGGCTGGCATCCGCGTGCCGAACTATCCGATCGTCGACGAGGCACGAGGCTGGCTCTACGTTTCCGACAGCCTCGGCGAAGACAGCCGCTCCGGCATTTTTCGCTACGAGTTGAAGACCGGCGAAGGCCGCCTGTGGTGTAGCGAGACCATGGCCTTCGCCAACGGCATGGCGATGGCGCCGGGTGGGAATGGGCTTTACGTCGTGGAAAGCCATGCGGCCTGCGTCAGCTATGTGCCGATCCGTGCCGACGGCACGGCAGGACCTCGCCAGCTCGTCGTGGACGGCGTGAACAACGTCCCCGATGGCGTTGCCTTCGCGCCGGACGGTTCGCTGTTCATCTCATGCTACGAGCCGAGCCGCATTTATCGTTGGCGAAAAGATAGCGGGCTCGAAGTGCTGATCGAGGATCCGGCGGCAACGACGCTCGCCCATCCCACCAACATCGCCTTCAAGGGCGACAGGCTCTACACCTCAAATCTCGGCCGCTGGCACATTACCGAGATCGACTTGACGGCGATTTATTAGGTCGAGCCGAACCGGGCGGCTCTCCTCAGAGCTATTGCAGGCGGCCGTGACTGGAGCGGATGCGCAACACCTGCACCCGCGACGGCAACTCGATCAGGAACTCTTCGTCCCGCTCGAGATGGTGGATTTTTGTCGGATCGCCGCCGGTGAACGCCGCCATCGCCTCGACATTTTCCCAATAGGAAATCGTCACGAACTCTGCATGGGTCGGCGTGTCCTCGCGAAAGGTCTGCACGCCCAGCGCCTTCTCGATCAGCGGCTTGATGCCGGCTTCATAATTGTAGCTTTCATAGGCGTCTGCCTTCTCAGGCAAGGTTCTGCCGCGCCAGATACGAGCGATGGTTGGAGTTTTCTCTGTCATGGCCATTGAATCCTGCTGTCTCGAATCGTTGCGACTCGGCATTCGGCTTGGCAAGGCCAGCCAAGCGATGCATCTGCCAGCGACGGTTTTCGCCCTCCCCGGTCGTCATAGGGGGCGCCGCCTCAGCCAGGGCCTCCTTGCCGACCGGTAGGAGACTTACTCCTGATCCTCGGCGCCTGCTCCGTGGAAGAAGGACCGGATTTCCTGCATGTCGACGCTGCCGTCACCGTCCTCATCGACGGCGTTGAATATCCGCCCGACGAAATCCTGGACTTCGCTCTGAGAAAGCGCGCCATCGCCATCCGCATCCACTATGGCGAACATCATGCGCATCCTCGCGCCATGCATCCCGCGTGCAATACCACCGCGGCCTCCCATCTCCCAACCTCGGTCAGGCGGGCCCATCCTGTAGTCACGATGCCAGTGGTCGCGACCTCGCCGTTCTGTCCGGGGCGCGCGATCCTCTTGCATTCTCTCCTCCAGCATCTCAGTCATCATCTGGCGCATCATATCGCGCATGGCATCCTGCCCGTTCACTGCGGGCGACGGTTCGGCGCCACGATCCGGCGCCGGCGCCGCGGGCGGGCTCGTCTGGCCGAATGCCGGCGCGGTCAATATGGCCAGCGCGGCTGCAATTACAGTGGTTTTGCTTGCGAGCGTCATCGTAACCTCCATCGGTATGAATTGGTGGCCGAACGTGGTCTGCATCCAAGCCAAACCGGCTGCTCGCCTCATGGTTCCTGGGCAGTCGGCACGGCCGCACAAAAGTCCGCCCGATCGCGGCAACGAAAGCGGCTTGCCCACGTTGCCATTGATGCGAAGCTCCACCAGGAGGAAAAAATGGCTGACGATAAGAGCAAGCGAGATTTCCGCGACCGCGATCGCGTTTCCGCGGAAGATGAACGTGAAGTCGAGTATTTTGCCCAACAGAACGGCATTACCGCCGACCAGGTCCGCCGGCTGATCAAGAGCTTCGGCAATGATCGCGGGCGCCTGACCGAAGCCGCGAAGGCGTTGCGAGGGATTTCACCTGCCGGAGCCGACGAGGTGACCAGGGAAGCCCGCCAACAGACAACGCCCATGCATCTCGACAAGGAGTGATGCGTGGCAGCTACTCTGCCGCTGCCGCGGCGTCAGAACTTGCGGCTCAAATAATCCGAACCGCGAAGGCCGAACCGCCACTCCGCATCGACAGCCTTGGAAATGCCGATCCGGCGGCCTGTTAGAACGGCGCTGGCGTCGCCCGGCTGCCTGAATTCGAATGGCGGCACGTCCAGCGGCAGCCCGTCATGGGATTTGTCGATTGCCAGCGCCTGGCAAAGGCGACCTGGTCCCGAACAAAGCAGCCGGGGATCGTCAAGGCCGCGATTGGCCCGCATCACGTCCAGCCCGGATTGCGGTTCGATTGCGCGGACAAGAACGGCACTGCCGGGCAGGCAGACGGCATTGAGGCACCAATGCAGGCCATAGGAGCGATAGACATAGGCGCTGCCGGGGGCGCCGAACATTGCGCCGTTGCGCGCCGTCCTGCCACCGAAAACGTGCGAAGCCGGGTCATCCGGGCGATAGGCCTCGGTCTCGACGATGATGCCGCCAACGCCATGCAAGAGCAGCGTGGCGCCAATCATGTCGCGCGCGACGATGGTAGCGTCTCGGGCAAAGAATTGATGGTTCGTGGTCAAAGTGCACCGGACGGATCGCGCCTCAACCTGGCGCGGCAGCAAGTTCCTGGACCGGACACGAAATGTCCAGCCACTGCTCTCGGATATGCGATATTCAGCGCAGCAGGGCTGCGCCGATGAAAACCGCCGCGGCCAGCACGACGATGGCGGCAATCACCATGACTGGCCCATATCTACTCGGTTGGACGTCGGGCTCATCCTTCAGCGGACGCATCGCATTGGCATAGCTCGCCTGGTTGGTGAACTCCGGCTTTTCATGAGGCGCAGACCGATCCTTTGCCGGAACGCTGCCGGCCGATTCCGCGTCCGTCTCCATGGGAGCCGCGGCTGGGTCGATCCCCGGTGTCTTATCCCCTCCGCGCCCGGCGTCGATATCGCCCCGCGCTTGAGCCGGGCTTCGCCCAACAGGTGCTGCGTCGGTCATCGTCGAGGTCCTTTCAGAGCATCGGCCTCAAGCATTCTAACCTGCGTCTCATTTCAAAGTTCCCACGTTTCAAAGTTCCCCCTTCTTAAAGTTCCCCCTTCTTAATGTTCCAACGAGCGGAAGCCGCCCAGGCCTGTTTACAGGAACAACCGACGATCGAGCGGGTTGAGCAAGCATTGGGGAGAGCAAGATGGACTTGGTGCGCCACGCGCCTACATGCGCGGCAGTTCGACAACAGGCCCCAACGAGCGCGCATGATCTACTTCACCGCCGACACGCATTTCAGCGACCCGCGCATTCTGCGCATCGACCGCCGCCCGTTCGGCTCGCTGGCGGAGCATGATCGGGCGCTCATTGCGTTCTGGAACGAGACTGTCGGCCCGGACGACGAGGTCTGGCACCTCGGCGATTTTGCCAAGGGCTCGGCGTCCTTCGTGTCGTCGCTGCTGTCGTCTCTTCATGGCAGCAAGCACTTGATCATCGGCAACAACGATGCTGCGACCACCATTGACGCGACGGGTTGGGCGAGCACGCAACATTACAAGGAGCTGAGCCTCGACGGCAGTCTGCTGATCCTTTGCCACTATCCTTTTCGCACCTGGAACCAGATCGGCCGGAGGTCGATCGACCTGCATGGCCATTCGCACGGCCGGCTCACCCCGGTCACGCGCCAGTATGACGTCGGTGTCGACAGCTGGGATTTTCGTCCGGTCACGCTTCCCGCCATCCTCGCCAGCCGCGGCCGCCGGCCGGCGCGGACAAAACCCGGCTGAAGGCGGCTGGCCGCAACCGGAACCTCCGCGGAGCTGAGGCGTTCGAAAAATTGCAAGGCGTAAAGGCAACGGCAATGGCTCAGAAGATCACGACAGGCATGAATGACCGGCCGCGCAATGAAACCATCGGCCAATCCGGCGAAGGCCTGCCGGACGATAGCAGCAGGCCGCTCGAGGTCGACGAAGGCTGGGTCGCCCGGTTGAGAAACAAGCTGCAGGGCAAGCCCCGGCAAGCCGCTCAAACCAACATGGACGAGATTCCGGCAGGCGTTCCCGGCGCTGGCGAGAACATTTGCCGCCGCTGTGCAGGGTCAGGCATGATCGACGGCCGGACCTGCCCCGAATGCGGCGGAACCGGCAAGGTGACGACGCCGATAGGCGGAGGCTGAGCAATTCCAGGAAAAGTGTAAAGCGGTTTTCCGTCCGGTATTTGCGTCAAACAATAAGATAGACCGGTTCTGCGTTTCCGCGGAACGATGAACCGTCCAGCGCCGGTCAGATCGCCGGCACCCACTTCCAGAACACGCCCTCCTTGCGGTCGGGGTAGTGCTTGAAGTCGCATTCGAAGCGCCAGCCGTAATTCTTGGCGGCGGCAAGCGCCTCCTTGCTGACCGGGTTCATGCCGGTTCCCGGCGCAAACCAGTCCTCCAGCAGGTCGTCAGGGATGTAGGCGCCGATCCTCAACGGCAGCTTTTCGAGGACGACATCCATTTCGGGCGGTGCGGGCACGGGGGCTCCCTTCGAGTACCCACGAAGAAGTCGTTCGAGGTGGATTGGGTTCCATGCAAGGGCTGAGGTGGAAGGCGACATGGGCGGGCGGGAGTGGATTCGACGTCCGGCTTTTACGAGTACGGCTGAAATAGAAGGAACGGCAGTCGGTGCTGTGGCGGCCACGGTTCAGTGGCGGGAAGTTACAGGTCGGCCAAGCTCGAGTATTCTGTCCGCGCCGGTCGTCGTCTAACAGCCCAAGCCGTCCTAACCGTCCACCAAAGCTCAATTGATCGTCGGTGTGGCGTACCAGTCGCTCCTTGACTGTGCGCGGTCGGTCGATTCTACCTCCTCGGGGGAGTGTTCGCATTCCAAGTTGAAGAAATTACCAAGGCGGACTGCTGACATGAATCTGCAAGCCCACGAGAATTTGAAGTCCACGATCTGGGAAATCGCGAATCGACTGCGCGGCCCCTATCGCCCGCCGCAATACCGTTTGGTCATGTTGCCGATTGTCGTGCTGCGGCGACTTGATTGTGTACTTGAGCCAACCAAGGACGCTGTGCTTAGGGAATACGCCAAGCTCACCGCGCAGAATATGCCGGAAAGCGCGATGGAAAGGCGGCTCGGGCGCGCGGCGGACCCGAAGCGCAAGCATCCACTTTACAATACCAGCCCATTCACCTTCGAGCGGCTTCTCGGCGATTCCGAAAACATCGCACCAAACCTCGTCTCCTATATCAACGGCTTTTCGCCCACTGCGCGGACGATCTTCGAGCGTTTCAAGTTCACCGACCAGATTGAAAAGCTCGACGCCAGCAATCGGCTCTTCACCATCGTCAAGGCGATGGCCGATGTGGACCTGCATCCCGACCGCATTGACAATTTGCAGATGGGCTACCTGTTCGAGCATCTGGTGATGCGGTTCAATGAGCAGGCAAACGAAGAAGCCGGCGACCACTTCACGCCACGCGAGGTCATCCGCCTAATGGCGAACCTCGTCTACACGGGTGAACAGGACGTCTACATCCCGGGCATTTTTCGTACGATCTTCGACCCAACCTGCGGAACGGGCGGGATGTTGTCGGAATCTGAAAAGTTCATTCTCGACCAGAACCGCCAAGCCAACCTCGCGCTCCATGGGCAGGAGTACAACGACGAGTCCTGGGCGATATGCTGCTCGGATATGCTCATTAAGGATGAAGACACAAAGAACATTATCCTTGGCGACACGCTGGGCGACGGCAAGACTCGCGACGGCTTTCAGGGGCGTAGCTTCCATTACATGCTCGCCAATCCGCCGTTTGGTGTGGAGTGGAAGGATCAGAAAACGGTTATCGAGAAGGAGCATAACGAAATGGGTTTTTCCGGCCGCTTCGGCGCTGGTTTGCCTGCGATCAATGATGGATCGCTGCTGTTTCTTCAGCACATGATCGAAAAGATGCACCCCTATGAGGAAGGCGACGAAAACGCGACCGGATCCAAGATCGCCATTGTCTTCAATGGCTCGCCGCTCTTCTCAGGTGATGCCGGGTCGGGCCCATCGAATATCCGCCGTTGGATCATCGAAAACGACTGGCTCGACGCCATTGTCGCGCTGCCCGACCAGCTTTTCTACAACACCGGCATCTTCACCTATGTCTGGCTCGTCACTAACCGCAAGCTGCCCGAACGGCGCGGCAGGGTGCAGTTGATCGACGGCACGCGCTTTTTCCAGCGCATGAAGAAAAGTCTCAACAACAAGCGCAATGAGATCACCGAGTACCAGATACGGCATCTCACCCGCATATATGGCGAGTACCGCGACGGTGAGACGGCGGATGTACGGATCAATGGCGGTACCGAAACGCGCGTGGTTTCGCGTATCTTCGAGAATCGCGAGTTCGGCTTCCTCAAGGTGACGGTGGAACGCCCCTTGCGCATGAACTTCGAGGCGACGGCGGAGCGCATCGCCAAACTGGACGACCAGTCCGCCTTCGCCAATCTGGCCACGACCAAGAAGCGCAAGGACGACAAGGCGGCAGCGCGCGAAATTGAGGAAGGCCGCAAGCTGCAAAACGCCATCCGCGCAACGCTGGCCACGCTGGCAGGCAACGGGCGCTACAGGGACCGTAAGGCGTTTGATGTCGACGTGACCCTCGCCGCCGAGCAAGCCGGGTTGAAACTTGCCACGCCCATTAGCAAGGCGATCTTCGCCGCGCTGGGCGAACGCGATCCCAACGCCGAGATTTGCCGAGACAGCAAAGGCAGGCCGGAACCGGACAGCGAGTTGCGCGATACCGAAAACATCCCATTGCCCAAGGGAACCGCCCTGCCGCTGCCTATGCAGTTCGGACCGGGCAAGCCCAATGACAAGTTGATCGAGGCGTTTCGCGATGTGATCGACATCTATATGGCGCGCGAAGTGCTGCCGCATGTGCCCGATGCCTGGGTAGACTACGACAAGACCAGGGTTGGCTACGAAATCCCGATCAACCGGTATTTCTACGTCTACAAGGCGCCGCGTCCGCTGGAGGACATCAAGGCTGACATCGCCGCGTTGGAAGGCGAAATTGCCGGTTTGTTAAAGGGGCTGGTTGCATGACGACTGCGGAACTACTGGCCGCATACAACCTACCGTCGGCCTGGAAGCAAATACGCCTTCGATGGCTTTCGAAACGCTACGCAGGCGGCACCCCTGACACAAAGAACCCAGACTATTGGGTGGGGGGAACCGTTCCGTGGCTAAACTCAGGAGCAGTCAACCAGGGCACGATCACAGTGCCTTCTGATTTCATCACCGAGCTTGCAGTCAAAGAATCGAGCGCAAAATGGATTCCGACCGGAGCCCTTGTCATGGCACTAGCGGGACAAGGTAAGACGAAAGCGACTGTCGGTTACTTAGAAATTCCAACAACAGGAAACCAATCACTTGCGGCGATCGTCCCCGAACAGATCGAAGGAAAGTACCTGTACTGGTGGTTAGCCAGTCAGTATCGGACACTCAGGAACCGGGCGGGACGGTTTGAACCTCGAAATGATCGGTAGCATTATCTGCCCTGTTCCACCCCTCGAAACCCAGCGATCGATTGCGCGGTTTCTGGATGAGCAGACGGCGCGGATCGACGGGCTGATCGAGAAGAAGCGCGCGCTGGTGGATCAGCTCGCCGAAAAGCGTCAGGCCCTTATCACGCGCGCCGTCACCAAGGGCCTGAACCCCGCCACCCCCCTGAGACCCTCCGGCATCGATTGGCTCGGCGACATCCCCGCGCATTGGGAGGTGCTGCCGGTAAAGCGATTGCTCGAAGACGCAGTTGGACTCCAGATGGGTCCGTTCGGAGGAATGCTTACCAATCTACCTGACTATGAGACCGGCTACAAACTGTACGGGCAGGAAAATACCATCTCCGGTGACTTCTCTCTCGGTCGCCGATGGATTGAAGAAGAACGCTATCAAGAATTGAAGCGCTACGAACTTCAGCCAGGTGACCTTGTCATCACCCGGAAGGGCTCTCTCGGCAATTGTCGCCGGGTCCCAGGGGATATTCTACCTGGCATCGCTGATAGTGACACGATCAGAATTCGCCCCAACACATCTCGGTTGCGGCCTGAATGGGCTCTTCTGCTTCTCCACGAAGCCCGATTTGTGTCGGAGCAAATAACTGCCGAACGGCGCGGAGCGATCTTATCAGGTTTAAATACAACTGTTGTGGGATCTCTGCTTTTCACAGTACCCCCGACGGCGGAACAGTCCCAAATAATTCAACAGATAGATAATGAGATAGGCCCCATACAAAACGTCGTCGCATTGATCGATACGTCGATCTCAAGGCTACAAGAGCACAGAGCGGCGCTCGTCACGGCCGCTGTAACTGGACAGGTTCCGGAGTTGCAATGACGCTGGATTCACCGACATATTTCGGGCATCTGCGTGCCTATGTGAACGACCGCTATGTGGTGGATGATGGCGCGGGTGGGGAAGTTGCCCTTTCAGAGAAATACTTCCCCCCCACAGGAACGCGCGCCAAGACGCGCCGCATCCGCTTACTCCTGCCGGGTCAGGGCTTGGCCTTCAAACTGGACCATGATCAAGTCGAGCTACAGCGCAAGAAGTCCAAGCCGCCGCTATTCCACTTCCTCGATGACAACGCCAAGCCTTGGTCAAAGCGCTGCGACTTCGTGATCTTCTACACGAGGGGTAGAGCGTTCCACGCCGACTGCATCGAGTTCAAATCCAAGAGCCTGACAGCCGAAAAGATCGTTCCACAATTGCGGGCCGGTATGTGCTGGGTGCGCAGCTTAAAACAGACAATCGACCATTACACCGGCGACAGTCGGAACATCAGACTTCGCAAATTTGTCTTTGGCGAGAACGACAATCCTGGCGCGTATCTGGATGCCAACCGACAACTCAACGCTGATCCCTCAATTCGCTATTACCATTTTGACGAGGTGAACGGGCAGTCCGTGGTGGCGCTGCACAATGCCTCGGTTCAGGAGATTTGAGTCATGCCCGGCCACACCGAACACGATTTCGAGACAGCCATTGAGGCCGGACTGATCGGCGCGGGCGGCTACGCCAAGCGCGCTCCGACCACCTACCACGAGTCGCTGGCTCTGTTCCCGGAGGACGTGACCGGCTTCCTGCAAGACAGTCAGCCGGCGAAGTGGGGGCAGCTTGAAGCCCTGCTGGGGCCCAAGACAGAAGCGACCGTGCTCGACAGCCTCGCCAAGGAACTCGACATCAAGGGCACGCTGCATGTCCTGCGCCACGGCTTCAAATGCTACGGCAAGACCTTCCGGCTGGCCTATTTTCGCCCGAACTCAGGGATGAACCCGGAGGCAGCGGAGAGTTATGCCAGCAACCGGCTGACCATCACGCGGCAAGTGGCCTTCACCTCTGCGATGAAAAAGGCTGATGGCAAGAACCGGCGCTGCATCATCGACGTAACACTCAGTGTGAACGGCCTCCCCGTGGCCACGGCGGAACTTAAAAACCAACTGACGGGCCAGCGCGCGGCGGATGCGGTGCGCCAATATTGCGACGAGCGCGACGAGCGCGATTTGCTGTTCGCCTTCAAGAAACGCGCGCTTGTACATTTCGCGGTGGATCCTGATGAGGTGTGGATGACCACACGCCTCAAGGGTAAAGAATCCGTCTTCCTGCCCTTCAACCGGGGCGATAATCACGGCGCGGGCAACCCGCCTGTCGAAGGAAACTGGAAAACCCACTACCTCTGGGACGAGGTGCTACAGACCGACAGCCTGATCGACATCCTGCAACGCTTCATGCACCTGGAAGTGAAGGAACGGCAGGTCAAGACCGACAAAGGCGTGCGCACCATCCGCAAGGAAACGATGGTCTTCCCGCGCTACCACCAGCTTGATGCGGTGCGTAAACTCGTGGCCCATGCGCGCGAGAATGGCTCCGGGCGCAACTATCTCGTCCAGCACTCGGCGGGATCGGGAAAGTCCAACTCCATCGCATGGCTGGCCCACCGGCTGGCGAGCCTGCACGACACCAATGACCAGAAGGTGTTTCATTCGGTGGTGGTCGTCACCGACAGGCGCGTGCTCGATCAGCAATTGCAGAACACCATCTACCAGTTCGAGCATAAGACCGGCGTGGTCGAGAAGATCGACGAGGACACTCAACAGCTTGTTCGCGCCTTGTCAGAGGGCACGCCGATCGTCATCACCACGATCCAGAAGTTCCCTTACATCGCGCAGGCACTCTCCACGCTGGAGGGCAAGGGTGCGGGGGTGAAGATCGACACGGCGGGCAAACGCTTCGCAGTGATCGTGGACGAGGCGCATTCCTCGCAAAGCGGCGAGACCGCGACCGCGCTCAAAGGGATGCTCAACAAGGATGGCATTGAAGCCGCGATTGCGGCGCAGATATCGGACGAAGAGGACGACGATCTTTCCGAAGAGGCCAAGGCGGCGATGCTGCGCGATGCGCTGAAACGCGCGCGGCAGCCGAACCTCAGCTTCTTTGCCTTCACCGCCACACCGAAATTCAAGACCAAGACGCTGTTTGACGAGCCGGGGCCATCCGGCACATCACCGTTCCACGAGTACACCATGCGGCAAGCCATCGAAGAGGGCTTCATCATGGACGTGCTCTTGAACTACGCGACGTACAAGCGTTTCTTCGGCCTCATCAAGCAGGTGGAGGATGACCCGGAGGTGCCGCGCAAGAAGGCGGCGAAGGCGCTGACCCGGTATCTGGAACTGCATCCGGTCAATATCGAGCAAGTGGTTTCGGTTATCGTGGAGCACTTCCGTCTCTACGTCATGCACGAGCTTGGCGGGCGGGCCAAGGCGATGGTCGTCACCGGCTCGCGTCTTGCCGCTGTAAAATACAAGCTGGCCTTCGACCGCTACATCAAGGATCAGGGGTATACCGGCATCCGCTCGCTGGTCGCCTTTTCGGGCAGCGTGGAGGACCCGGAAGACCCTGGCTCTTCGTACACCGAAGTTTCGATGAACGACGGGCTGGCCGAAAGCGAACTGCCAGAAACCTTCGAGCGCGACGACTACCGCGTGCTTCTGGTCGCCGAAAAATACCAGACGGGCTTCGACCAGCCGCTCTTGCAAACGATGTATGTCGTCAAGCGGCTCGCCGGTGTGCAGGCGGTGCAGACGCTGTCCCGTCTCAACCGAATGGCTCCGGGAAAGGCGCGCACCTTCGTCCTCGATTTCGCCAACGAGGAAGACGACATCTACAAGGCGTTCAAGCCCTACTACGAGGCGACGCCCATCGGCGAGAACGCCGATCCGCACCGCTTGTCCGAATTGCAGCACAAGCTATTGGAATGGGCGGTCTTTGCGCCGGATGACGTCAATGCCTTTGCTGAGGTGTGGTATCAGGGCAAGCGCGATCATTCCGCAACCGACCATCGGCTGATGAATGCAGTGCTCGATGCGGTGGTGCAGCGGTTCCTTGAGAAAGAAGCGCCGGAGCAGGACGAGTTTCGTGGTCAGTTGACCGCGTACCGTAACCTTTATGCCTTCCTCTCCCAGATCATCCCTTATCAGGACAGCGAGCTTGAAAAGCCCTACGCCTTTGTTCGCAACCTGATCGCCAAGCTCCCACCACCCGGCGATGGCCATGCCTTTGCGCTGGACGACGAGGTGGCGCTTCGCTTCTTCCGACTCCAACAGATGACGGAAGGTTCAATCGACCTGGGTTATGGCGAAGCTGCCCCGCTCAAGGGGCCGACGGACGTTGGAACGGGCGGATTTGGCGAGGAAGCAGTTGCCCTGTCTACACTGGTTTCGAAACTGAACGAGCGCTTCGGCACGAACTTCACTGAGGCTGATCAGTTCTTTTTTGATCAGATACGCGCCAGCGCCGAAGAGGACGACAAGATCGTTGAAGCCGCGAAGGCCAACAACCTCGCCAACTTCTCATCCTATCTGGAACGGATGCTGGATGAACTCTTCATCGACCGCATGGAAGGCAACGAGGAAATCTTTTCACGCGTAATGACGGACAAAGAGTTCCGCTCGGCTGCCCACGAGCACCTTGCACTGGAAATCTTCCGGCGCGTCCGTGATAGGCAAACAGCGGAGTGACGCAGGCGCGATTGCATTTGTGTGGCGCACCCGACAGGATTCGAACCTGTGACCTCTGCCTTCGGAGGGCAGCGCTCTATCCAGCTGAGCTACGGGTGCCTTCAGGATCGGTGATCCCAAAAACGAACCAGCCGGTAAACCGGCCAGCCACGGCTTCTTAGCGGAAGCAGGCGCCGGCTTCAACGGGCAATCGCGGGCGAGCTCAAGTTGCCGTAGCAGCCCCGGGGAGGCAGACACTGTCCCGTCCGGCGGTCGCCGCCTGCTCATTGCATCATGGTAAGCACGGCCTTGCCGCTGATGCTGCGCTGTCGCAGCGCGTCCAGGGCCTGGCCGACGTCCCGCCACGGCACGGTCAGGACCACACGCGTTTCTAGCCGGCCGGCTGCGATCAGCGCGAGCAGCGAGCCGATGTCGGCGCCAACCTCCGGACCGGAAGCGTAGTAGGCGAAGGTCTGCAGCCGCGCGCCTTCGTGACCCGGAACGAACTGGCGGAACCCGATAGGCGTGAGTTCGCCGCTGCTCGAGCCGAACATGACGACGGTCCCGCCGGGCGCGACCCGTTCGATCGCGCGGGCGAGGCTATCGCCGCCGACCGATTCGGTAATCAGCGAGAACAGCCCGTCCGTCAACCCGATCGTTTCGACGACCCGCTCGGCTCCCAGGCCGCGGAGATCTTCGGCATGCCGGGCGGCGGCGACCGCTGTCACCGACGCGCCCTGCTGGCGGGCGATCTGGATCTGGAAACGGCCGACCGCGCCGCTTGCGCCGGTAATCAGGACCCGCCGGCCGGCCAGGTCGCCGCCGTGGCGCAGGGTCCGCAGCGCGGTCGTGCCTGCAACCGGAACGGTGGCGGCGGAGACGAAGCTGACATCGTCCGGCAGGACGGCGAGATGGTCTGTTGGAACGGCGACATTTTCGGCCCACCCGGCCTCGTCGACCAAAGCCGCAACCCGGGCGCCGATGGGCGGCCCGGAGCCATCGGCCGCAGCACGCTCGACAATTCCGGCAACGTCCTGGCCAGGCACCCAGCCGTTCGGACGGATGTTGAGCAGGCGCAGTTCGCCGCGGTTCAGCGAGACTGCCCGGACCGAGACCAGCGCCTCGTCCGGGGCGGGCTCGGGCTCGCCAAGCTCGGCGAGCTTCAACCCGGTGGCGCTATCGGAAGATGTGATTAAGCCGAGCATTGGTATCGTCCTTTCTTGCTGCGTGGCGGACGCCCAGCCCGTTTTCGTGCGCCGGGCTTGTTGGTCCGACGTTCAGAACGCAAGCAGGGTATGACTATCTGGAAGCCCGCCCTGTCGTCTTCTGAGTTACTCAAGGCCCTAAACTATCGACTTTCCTGTTTGAGTAGTTTAGATATCTTGGCAGTTGATCGCTAAAATCAGTCAATATGAGACAGCCTCTCCGCTACCCCTGGCCTTTCGATCCGGATGATGTCCTCGCCTCGGCAATCGCCGTGCGCGTTGACGTTACCGAAACCAGGGCAGAGGTGCCGGACCACCACCACCGCAAAGGGCAACTCGTCTTCGCGCTCGGCGGTGGCGTCACATGTCGCGTCCCCAGCGGGCTGTGGATGGTGCCGCCCCATTGCGCGGTGTGGATTCCGGGCCGCATGGAGCACAGCAATATCGCGACCGCCAATGCCCGGATTTTCTTCGTCTATATCGAGCCGGGAGCTGCCGAACTGCCGGCCCGGTGCTGCACGCTGTCGATCTCGCCGTTGCTGCGCGAGCTGATCATCGAGCTGGCGGATCGCGGTGAGGATGGTGACGCCAGGAGCGAACTCTTGACCAGGGTACTGCTCGCCGAACTGCCGCGCATGCCTGTCCAGCAGCTGCATTTGCCGATCTCGTCCGAGCCGCGCTTGAGGCGCATTGCCGCGGCGCTGGCGGACGATCCTGCCGATCGCAGCACCCTGGCGGAATGGGCCAATCGCGTCGCGCTCAGCGAGAGCAGTCTCGCACGTCTCGTGGTCATGGAAACAGGGCTGACCTTCGGGCGTTGGCGCCAGCAATTGCACCTGATCGTCGCAATGCGGGAGCTGGCCTCCGGCGCCAGCGTGCAGCAGGTTTCGGCCGATCTCGGCTATGAATCGGTCACCGCCTTCATCACCATGTTCAAGAAAGCGCTTGGCAAGCCGCCAGCAAAGTATCTCAGCAGTGTCGCGCA
Source organism: Mesorhizobium sp. M0815 (assembly GCF_040319995.1). Lineage (NCBI taxonomy): Bacteria > Pseudomonadati > Pseudomonadota > Alphaproteobacteria > Hyphomicrobiales > Phyllobacteriaceae > Mesorhizobium > Mesorhizobium sp. M0815. The sequence continues at coordinate 100,543 of NZ_JAMYOU010000008.1, forward strand.
AAACGGCGGCTCTGCGTTTGTCGCTTGATGAGCGCCCTGATCCGCCGCCCGCCGGACGTCAGCCGTCACTGCTCCTCGGCGTACAGCAGCCGCGTCTTTGCCGCCGATGCCGTCGACAGGCTGCGCTGGATCAGCGCTTCGACGTGGTCGTTGCGCTGGCGCGCGCTGTCGGCGCCCATCACCACGATGATCAGCCTGCGCCCGTCCGCATCATAGGAGGTAACGATGTTGAAGCCGGAAGCCCGGATGTAGCCGGTCTTGATGCCGTCGACGCCGCGCACCCGGCCGAGCATGTCGTTGTGGCCGCGCACCAGCCTGCCGCGAAACATGAAGTCGCTTTCGGAGAAATAGTGGAAATGCTGCGGGAAGCGGGCGTGCAGCGCCATGCCGAGCACCGCCATGTCGCGCGCGCTCGTGTGCTGGTCGCCGTCCGGCAGGCCCGAGGCGTTGCGGAATACCGTGCTGCTCATGCCGATCTGGCGCGCCTTGGCGGTCATCATGCCGGCGAACGCCTCTTCGCTGCCGCCGAGATATTCGGCAACGGCGACCGCCACGTCATTGGCCGATTTGACGACGATGGCGCGGATCGCCGAATCGACGTCGATGGTCTCGCCGCGCCTGAACCGCAGCTTGGTCGGCGGCTGCCGGGCGGCGTTGTCCGACACCGGAATTTGCGTCTCCTTGCTGATACGGCCCTGGTCCAGCGCCTCGAACAGAAGGTACAGCGTCATCATCTTGGTCAGCGACGCCGGATAACGCGGCGCCGTCGAATTGACCTCGAACAGCGTCTTGCCGGTGCCGGCATCGATGACCATCGCGGCATATTTCTGCGGCGGCGCCGGCACCGCCAGCACGCTGTCGGGCGGCGTCACCGTCGTACAGCCGGCAGCAAGCAGCAGCAGCGCCAGCATGGCGACGTAGTTGTGGATGAGCGAAAAGAACCGGAAGGCGGACAAGTCAGTTCCGAAGGCAGGCTGTTTCTGAGACGAGGCGAAGCTATCTTAACGCAAAGGCACAGTCCATTTGGTTAATATCGTCGGAACCCTGGAATGGTGCCCTGTCCACAGGCCGACGTGGCGGCTGTGCCAAGCCGTCCGATGCGAATTGCCGGCCACCGCGCTTGCGCAACGGGCGGCGAGTGGGCTTTGCTGGCGCCGGCAGAATCGGGCCGCCAGAATCGGGCTGGCAGAATCGGTAGGTGCATATGGATACGGTCACGATTACGGCAAAGGGGATTTCGGTATCGGTTGATCTTGCCGTCGGCCATCTCGCCGACATGGCGATCGAGATCGACGGCCGTCGGCTGAAGCCGCTGCATCGCGCACCCTGGGTCGAAGAGCCGCGCGAGACGCTGCCGAAAGATCTGCCTGAAGGGACGGTCCACCTGTCCGGCGATTTCCTCTGCGCGCCGTTCTCGACCAGCGACGTCGAAGCGGCACCTTTGCATGGCTGGCCGGCCAATAGTCGCTGGGACGTCGTCGACAGCGCAGCAATGGCCGATGGCTGGCGCGCCGTCTTCCGTCTGCAGCGTCCGGTCATGGGCTCGACCGTCGACAAGATCCTGACCTTGCGCGACGATCATCCGTTTCTCTATCAGGAGCACGTCTTTTCCGGCGGCGCCGGCGCCATTCCCGTCGCCCACCACCCGATGACGGTAATGACGGCCGGCGGCAGGCTGGCTTTCTCGGCGAAGCGCTTTGCCGCAACGCCGAACGAGGCGCCGGAGCCCGATCCCGCCCGCGGCCGCTCTTTGCTCGCCTACCCGGCGCGGACAGCCGACCTGACGCGCTTTCCCGCCGCCGGCGGCGGCACGATCGACCTGACCGGCTATCGCATGGACCAGCAGCGTGAGGACTTCGTGACGCTGGTCGAGGCCGATCATGGCGGGCCGGGCTGGACCGCGCTGGCGCGCCAGGCGGAAGCCGATCTGGTGCTGGTGCTGAAGAACCCAGCCGAACTGCCGGTGACCATGCTGTGGGTCAGCAATGGCGGGCGCGATTATGCGCCATGGAGCGGCCGCCATCGCGGCGTGCTCGGCATCGAGGATGGCCGCACCGCTGTCGGCCACGCCGCATCGCTCGGCGACAACTGGCTGAAGCGCGAAGGCGTGGCGACCGCCTTTGCGCTTTCTGAAGGGCGCAGCTTTTCGTTCCGCCATGTCATCGGCGCACTGCCGTGGCCGTCCGGCGAGCCGCCGCGCGACGTCGCGAGCTTACCGGGCCGCATGCGCATCCTGGCCGCCGACGGCGCCGTGCGCGACATTGGCTTCGACAGCGACTTCCTGCGGATCGGCAGGTCGGCCCCAGCTTGAGAGCTCGCCTCCCCACCTTCGTCATCCCAGGGCGGAGCAGGAGCGAAGCGACGTCGCGGAGACCCTGGGATCCATGCCGCGACCGTCGTCGAGGAATGCGGCGGAACAGAATTCTGCGCCGCTGAGGCGCCCTGATGTCACGGCATGGATCCCGGGGTCTGCGCTGCGTCGCTTCGCTCCTTGCTCCGCCCCAGGATGACGAAAGGGACGATCGTTTCGGGCAATCTCAAAGCTTTGCGATTTGCCGACGGACGGTCAAAATCCCTGAGCGAGGAAACTAATCTCGGGTTTGAAATTCCCGCGAATTGTCGCCAAGATCGAAAACACTCAGCCAGAAAGGCTCCAATGTCCGAGATCGCCCATATTGCTGCTGCCATCTTCAAGCGCGCCGGCAAGGCACCGCGCTTCATCGTTGCCATTGCCGGTCCGCCCGGCGCCGGCAAATCGACATTGTCGGCAGGCTTGCACGACCTGCTGCCGGAAGGCACGGCAGAAGTCGTGCCGATGGATGGCTTCCATTACGATGATGTCGTGCTCGAGCGACGCGGCCTTCGCCAACGAAAAGGTGCCCCGGAAACCTTTGATTTTGCCGGCTTCGAAACGCTGCTCAAGCGCATCCGCGCCGGCGAGCCGGATATCGCGATCCCGGTCTTCGACCGCAGCATGGAGCTGTCGCGCGCCGCCGCTGCGATCATCGCCGCCGACACCAAATTCATCCTGGTCGAAGGCAATTATCTGCTGCTCGACGAAGAGCCATGGACGCGGCTGGCGCCGCTGTTCGACTTCTCGATCTTTGTCGATGTGCCGCGCGCCGACCTCGAGCGCCGACTGCTGGAGCGATGGCACGAGCACGGCCGGTCCGACGAGGACGCGCGCGCCTGGATTGCTTCCAACGACATGCCGAACATCGATCGCGTGCTTGCCCGTCGGCGGCCCGCCGACCTGGTGGTTGGTGAACAGGCCTGATCTGTAAGGACTGTTCGGCCGGAACCTTAACACTTTCAGGCCGTTATCCCGGACACGGCAATCGTGCCGCATGAGGGAACAGTTCGATGGAAACCATGGCAAGAAAGCCTGCGCCCGCCAAGGGCAGGGCAACACGATCAAAAGCAACGCGAGCGAAAACCAGCGCCGGCCCGGCAGCGGCCCGCTCCAAGGACGCGGCAAAGCCCAGCTTTGGCAAGGCGGCGCCGAAGAAGGTGGTGCCTGCCGCGGCCAAAGCCGCTGCACCCAAGCCCAAAAAGCCGGCAAGCAGCAGAGGATCGATCGCAGGCAGCGCAATGCGCACCGTCAAAACGACGGCCAACGTCGCCGCCGGTGCCGTGCTTGCGACCGCCAAAGGTGCGGCCTCGCTTGCCGCTTCCGTAGTCGGCAAGGGCTCGAAACCCCGGACCAAGGCAAAATAGCCGGGCCAGTCTGGCTTTCGATCAGGCTCTGGCCGGAATGGTGAGGCCCCTCTGCACCGCCGGCCGGGCAAGGCCGCGCTCCAGCCATGCGCCGACGCTGGGGAAATCGTCGAAACCGACGAGTTCCCGTGCCTCATAAAAGCCGATCAGATTGCGCACCCATCCAAGCATCGAAATGTCGGCGATGGTGTAATCGTCGCCCATGATCCAGCTGCGGCCCTTGAGCCTCGTTTCGAGGACGCCGACCAGCCGTCGCGATTCATCGCGGTAGCGCTCCAGCGGGCGCTTGTCGGCGATTTCGCGCCCGGCGAATTTGTGGAAGAAACCGACTTGGCCGAACATCGGCCCGATCGAAGCCATCTGGAAGAACACCCACTGGATCGTCTCGTAACGCAGCGTTGCGTCTGCCGGGACCAGCTTGCCGGTCTTGTCGCTGAGGTAGAGCAGGATGGCGCCGGATTCGAACAGGCCGATCGGTTTGCCGCCCGGGCCGTCCGGATCGATCATCGCCGGTATCTTGCCGTTCGGGTTCAAAGACAGGAATTCCGAGGTCCAGCTCTCGTTCTTGCCGATGTCGACGGCATGCGGCTCGTACGGCAGGCCAAGTTCCTCCAGCGCGATCGATATCTTCACCCCGTTGGGCGTCGGAAACGAATAAAGCTGAATGCGGTCGGGGTGGCTCGCCGGCCAGCGCCTGGCGATCGGAAACGCGGACAGATCGGTCATCGAAACTCCTGGTCGGGGGGCGCCCCGAACGGCGCGGTCATGGCGGGTCGCAGAGAGTTAGGCGCGACGCTTGGCGCGATCAATATGCGCATGGAAAGTTTCACCGGCCCCGAAAGGGGCGCGGTCAGACGGCCTTGACCGCCAGCACCGCATTGGTGCCGCCGAAGGCGAAGCTGTTGCTGATCGCGGTGCGCACCGCGCGCTCGCGCGCCACGTTCGGCGTGATGTCGAGATCGCAGTCGGCGTCGGCTTCCCGATAGTTGGCGGTCGGCGGCACGATGCCGTCGCGGATCGCCATCACGCAGGCGATCATTTCCAGCGCGCCGGACGCGCCGAGACAGTGGGCGTGCATCGATTTGGTCGAGGAGATAGAAAGCTTGTAGGCATGGCCGCCGAAGACACGCTTGATCGCCGCCGTCTCGATCTGGTCGTTGGCCTTGGTGCCGGTGCCATGCGCGTTGAGATAGTCGACGTCTTCCGGATTGAGCCCGGCATCGACGAGGCAGAAGCGCATCGCCGCCTCCGGCCCTTCGATGGTCGGCGCAACGATGTCGGAGGCGTCGGCGGAAAGGCCGACGCCGGCGATTTCGGCAAGGATGGCGGCGCCGCGCGTCATGGCATGCTCATAGGTTTCCAGCACCACCATGCCCGCACCCTCGCCGAGCACAAGGCCTTGGCGATCGGCCGAAAACGGCCGGCAGGTGTCCGGCGACAATACCCGCAGGGCCTCCCAGCCCTTGAGGATGCCCCAGACCAGCGGCGCATCGGTGCCGCCGGCGACCATGACGTCGGCACGGCCGAGCCTGATCTGGTCGACCGCCGAGGCAATGGCGTGGTTGGATGACGAACAGGCAGAGGTGATGCCGAATACCGGCCCGCGCAGACCAAGATTCATGCTGACGTGGCCGGCGGCCGCGCCCGGCATTACTTTCGGCACGGTGAAGATGCCGGCGCGGTTCTTGCCTTCGAGCAGGATGGCGCGATAGCTCTCTTCGATTGCCTCCCAGCCGCAGACGCCGACGCCGACGATGGTGCCCATCCGATAGGTGTTGGCCGCGTGCAGGTTCAATCCCGCCTGCTGTGCCGCCTCCCGCGCGGCGATCGTCGCCAGAAGGCTGAAGCGGTCCATCGACACGACCTGCTTGCGGTCGATGCCGTGATCGGGAAGCGTTTTGATTTCGCAGCCGACCCTGACCTTGAGGTCATACAGCTCGGAATTGACGATCGCACCGATTGCCGAACGGCCGGTGCGCATCTCGTTCCAGATTGCTGGTGCGTTGGTGCCGAGGCCGCATAATCCGCCGATGCCCGTGATGACGATGCGCTTGTGCATTCAGTCAGGCTTTTTTCGCGATCAGCGCGCGAACCGCCTCGACCATGTCGCCGACATTCTTCAGATTGCTCCAGGCATCGACCGTGTTCATCTCGATTTCGATGCCATACTCTTCCTCGAGATCGAAGATGATTTCCGTCAGTTCCAGCGAATGGATGCCAAGGGCGGTCAGTTCGGTACTGGTGGTGATTTCCTCGCCGCCCGGCTCGGCATGAGCCTTGATCTTGGCGATGATATCGTTTGCCAGCTGGTCAGCCATTCGGTTTCTTCCCCAACTCTGTCGTTTCCCGACGCCAACTGATCAGCGCCCCTTTTGTCCTCGATTACGTCGTCATCGTCGCCTTTTACCCCCGCCAGGCGCCGATGACCGTACCAAGGTGGCTCCCTCTATAGAAACCGAAACGCTGTCAAGCAACAAGCTATATATCGACAAAGCCGCCGCAGTGCTTAACGTTGGTGTCGTGGATACGATCGCATATAGCTTGAGCTCGGTGCCGCCGGCCCAGCGCGTTGCCGGCGTCGCGCGGCTTGGCTGCGACTGGAACGGAGGCCGCACGCGTCTTCGGCGCCTGTACCAGGACGGCTCGGCCAAGATCCGCATGCCGGCAGTCTCGGCCGATCCGCTCGAAGCTGTCCTGATCAACACTGCCGGTGGGCTGACCGGTGGCGACCGTCTCGCCTGGCAGGTCGATGTCGGTGCCGGCGCCTCAGCAACCATAACAACGCAGGCCTGCGAGAAAATCTACCGCGCCGCATCCGATCGCGCCGAAGTGCGGGTGCAACTGACCGTCGGCGAAGGCGGCCACATTGCCTGGCTGCCGCAGGAAACCATCGTCTTCGACCGCTCGGTCTTTGCCCGCACGCTTGACGTGGAGCTTGCCGCCGGAGCCGAGGCGCTGATCCTGGAGGCTACTGTCTTCGGCCGCCTGGCCATGGGCGAACGGGCAGCGCAAGGCTATTTCCACGACCGCTGGCGCGTTCGCCAGGACGGAGCGCTGGTCCATGCCGAGGAGTTCCGCATCGGGCCCGACATTGCGGCCACCTTGAACCGTACGGCTGTGGCCGGTGGCGGCATCGCCGTGGCGACGCTGCTGATGGTGTCGCCGCGGGCAGAGGCTTTGCTCGAGCCGGCCCGGGGCATGGTCGGCGGCCAGGGCGGCGTCAGTTTCTGGAGTGTGCGGAAATCTGGCAAGCTTCTTGCGAGGCTGTTCGCCGAGGACGGCTACCAGCTCCGCAAGCGGCTGGTGCCGCTTGTCGAATTGCTCAACGGGCGGGCGGGCCTGCCCAAATTATGGTCACTCTGATTTCGATTATGCCACTGCAGGAAAAAGCATGAATCTGACGCCGAGGGAGAAAGACAAGCTGCTGATCGCCATGGCGGCGATCGTGGCCCGCAAGCGGCTCGAACGCGGCGTCAAGCTCAACCACCCGGAAGCGATCGCGCTGATCACCGATTTCGTCGTCGAGGGTGCCCGCGACGGGCGCGCGGTCGCCGAGCTGATGGAGGCCGGCGCCCATGTCGTGACCCGGGCGCAGGTGATGGAAGGCATTGCCGAAATGATCCACGATGTGCAGGTCGAGGCGACGTTTCCCGACGGCACCAAGCTGGTGACCGTGCACGAACCGATCAGATAATCACCAAAGGCGAGGAGAGGAAAATGCTTGAGCTGCGTCCCAACTGCGAATGCTGCGACAAGGATCTGCCGCCCGATGCGACAGATGCGGTGATCTGCACCTTCGAATGCACCTTCTGCGCGGACTGCGCCCAAAACGTGCTCGGCGGCGCCTGTCCGAATTGTGGCGGCAACTTCTCGGCCCGCCCGATCCGTCCGGCAGCGATGCTGAAGAAATATCCGGCCTCGACCCAGCGCATTCTCAAGGCAGAGGGCTGCGGCCCGGCCCGCAAGGCCGCGTGAGAGGCATGATGATCTCGAAGATGGAAGGTACGCCGATGATCCCCGCTACGATGAAACGCACAACGCTGTCGGCGGTCCTGCTGCTGGCGGCAGCTGGGCCAGCCTATGCCCATGTCGGCGACGGCACGGTTTCGTCCTTCACCGCCGGCTTCACCCACCCGCTCTCCGGCCTCGATCACATGACGGTGATGATTGCCGTCGGCCTGTGGGCAGCACTCAAGGGCGACAAAGCGATCTGGGCATGGCCGCTGGCTTTCGTCGGCATCATGCTGGCCGGCGGCGCGCTCGGCATCCTGCATGTGCCGATGGCTTTCGTCGAGCCGGCCATATTGGCGTCCGTCGTGGTGCTCGGGCTGCTGGTTGCGCTCGCCGTCGACCTTCCGGTCTCGGCCGGCGTCGCCGTCATCGGCCTGTTCGCGTTGTTCCACGGCTATGCCCACGGCACCGAGGTGCCCGAAAATGCGGGTGGGCTCGGCTACATGGCGGGCTTTGCCGCCGCCACCGCGCTGCTCCACGCCGTCGGCATCACTGCCGGTTTCAACCTCGGCTGGCGCTTCCGCGGACTTGCCCGCGTCGCCGGGGCCGCCTGTGCCACGATTGGCGCCGGCCTTGCTTTCGGCGTCCTGTGAGGGCCGCAATGATCCCAGGTGAAATCATCACGGCAAGCGGCGAGATAGAGCTGAACAAGGGTCTGGCGACCGTCACCTTGAAGGTAGCCAACAGCGGCGATCGGCCGATCCAGGTCGGCAGCCATTATCATTTCTTCGAGACCAATGAAGGGCTGAGATTCGATCGCGACCAGGCCCGCGGCATGCGCCTCGACATCGCTGCCGGCACCGCCATGCGCTTCGAGCCGGGGCAGGAGCGTGACGTTACCCTGGTGCCGTTCGGCGGCAAGCGCGAGGTCTACGGATTTCAGCAGAAGATCATGGGCAAGCTGTGAGATCGAAGGCGTCGAGCAGTTTCGGCTCAGCCGGGCGGCTTGGCCGCCGCATAGATGACGACCTTTCCCGGATCGTCGAATTCCACCGCCAGAACGTCCTCGGTTTGCACTCTCCGCGAGTCGATGGCGTTGAACAGCAATGCGTTCGCCTCGATCTCCTTGCGCAGCTCGGCAATGTCGTCCCGATGTTGCCTGACCTTGTTTTCGATCGCCGGCGGCGGGCCGCCTTCGGTGCGCGCGGCGTCGGTAAGAAACACGATATCGACCTTGTCGAGCTTGGACGTCTTGCGCACGACAGCGATGTTTTCACGCGTGCGGTCGATCGCCGAGCTGACCTTGCCGGCTTCCGCATTTGTCTTGGTCTCTTCCTGGCCGACCTCCGAGCCGACGATCCGGTTGACGGTCTCGGCACTATCGAGGCTCTGCGCGTTCAGCGCGGCGTGCGGAATGCTGGCTGCCAGAAACGCGGTCGCAGCAATCCCATGCAGCCATCTGGTGTCGGAGAAGGTGGTGATCGCCATCGCTCGTTCTCAGGCTCCTTTTCGAGGCTTGTGTCAGGGCGACAGGACCGAAACGTAACTTCCCCTGTGAAGGTTCCCTTTGCGATGCGGCGGGCTGACCGGGCGCCGGCCCGCCGCCTCGCCTCGTCAGCTGGCTTTCTTGGTGATCAGCGTCAGCGCGCCATTGGTGCTCATGCTGGCGGCGATCACCTGCGCCGAGGTGAGTCCTTTCGCTTCGAGCGCGGACTTGACCTCCGGTGTCGCGTCGATCGAGCCGCGCAGCTTCTGCAAATCGGCATCGCTGCGCTTAGCGATCACCTCGTTGACCTTGGCTTGAGTATCCGCCGGCAGATCCTTGATATCGACGACATTGATCGCCTGAATGGTGGGCGCCTGCGGCTGCGCCCCGGGCGCGGCAGGAGCAGGAGCGGCCGGCGCCGGACTGGGCTGCTGCGCAGGCTGTTGCTGGGCGCTGGCGGCGGTTGCGAGCACCAGCGTGGCGGCGGCTGCCAAAAGGGTCGTTTTGCGCATGGATGTTCCTTTCCATCGATTGGCAAATGGTCGTTTTGGGGTGGCCCGCCCACCTCAACCGCCAAATGGGATCGGAAAGTGTCGCTCAGCGGGTCATTGCGTGACCATAGGATGGCGGCAATGTGGGTCCCGGCTTCGACAAGCGGTATTTTCGGGCTGTATTTCGGGAGCAATTGCTGATGGCTAAAATCACCCGCGCCGCCTATGCGCAGATGTACGGCCCGACCGTTGGCGACAAGGTCCGGCTCGCCGACACCGAACTGTTCATCGAGGTCGAAAAGGATCTCACCCTTTACGGTGAGGAGGTGAAATTCGGCGGCGGCAAGGTCATCCGCGATGGCATGGGCCAGAGCCAGGTTTCGCGCGCGCAAGGCGCGGTCGACACCGTCATCACCAATGCGCTGGTCGTCGATGCCACCGCCGGTATCGTCAAGGCAGATATCGGCCTCAGGGACGGCCGTATCGCCGCGATCGGCAAGGCCGGCAATCCGGATACTCAAGGCGGCGTCACCATCATCATCGGCCCCGGCACCGAGATCATCGCCGGCGAGGGCAAGATCCTGACCGCCGGCGGCTTCGACGCGCATATCCACTTCATCTGCCCGCAGCAGATCGAGGAAGCGCTGATGTCGGGCATCACCACCATGCTCGGCGGCGGCACCGGCCCGGCGCACGGTACGCTGGCCACCACCTGCACGCCTGGCCCGTGGCATCTGGCACGCATGATCCAGTCTTTCGATGCGTTCCCGATGAATATCGGCCTGTCGGGCAAGGGCAACGCGTCGCTGCCTGCCGCGCTCGAGGAGATGGTGCTCGCCGGCGCCTGCTCGCTGAAGCTGCATGAGGACTGGGGCACGACACCGGCTGCAATCGACTGCTGCCTGTCGGTCGCCGACGATTACGACGTGCAGGTCATGATCCACACCGACACGCTGAACGAGTCCGGCTTCGTCGAAAACACGGTGGCGGCGATCAAGGGCCGCACCATCCATGCCTTCCACACCGAAGGCGCCGGCGGCGGCCACGCACCTGATATCATCAAGGTCTGCGGCCTGCCCAACGTCATTCCGTCCTCGACCAATCCGACCCGCCCCTACACGGTCAACACGCTGGCCGAACACCTCGACATGCTGATGGTCTGTCACCATCTGTCGCCGTCGATCCCCGAAGATATCGCCTTTGCCGAAAGCCGCATCCGCAAGGAAACCATCGCCGCCGAAGACATTCTGCACGACATCGGCGCCTTCTCGATCATCTCGTCGGACAGCCAGGCCATGGGCCGCGTCGGCGAAGTCGCGATCCGCACCTGGCAGACCGCCGACAAGATGAAGCGCCAGCGCGGTTCGCTGCCGCAGGAGACCGGCGACAACGACAATTTCCGCGTCCGCCGCTACATCGCCAAATACACCATCAATCCGGCCATCGCGCATGGCCTGTCGAAGGACATTGGCTCGGTGGCGGTGGGAAAACGCGCCGATCTCGTGCTGTGGAATCCGGCGTTCTTCGGCGTCAAGCCGGACATGGTGCTGATCGGCGGCATGATCGCCGCCGCCCCGATGGGCGATCCCAACGCCTCGATCCCGACGCCGCAGCCGATGCACTATCGGCCGATGTTCGGCGCCTATGGCAAGGCGATGACCAATTCGTCGGTGACATTCGTTTCGAAAGCCGCGCTCGACGCCGGCCTGCGCGGCAGGCTCGGCGTCGACAAGCAGATGGTGGCGGTCGAGAATACCCGCGGCGGCATCGGCAAGCATTCGATGGTGCTCAACGACGCCACGCCGCATGTCGAGGTCGACCCCGAAACCTACGAGGTCCGCGCCGACGGCGAGTTGCTCACCTGCGAGCCGGCCACCGTGCTGCCGATGGCGCAACGCTACTTCCTGTTCTGAACCATAGGCGTTAGAACGACCGATGTAGAACATGCCGCGCCAGGCCTATGGACCAGCAACTCCCTTACGCCCACGACATTTTCCCGCATATCCGCATTGTCCTGGGCATGGTGATCGGCCTTGGCGTCACACGGCTGCTGTCGGGGCTCGCCCGCATCGTCCAGCATCCCGGCCAGTACCGGCTCTATCCCGTGCACCTCGCCTGGGTTGCGTCGGTGCTTCTGATGCTGGTGCATTTCTGGTGGTGGGAGTTCGGCCTGTTCCAGATCGAGAATTGGACCTTCGGCAAATACCTGTTCATCATCTTCTACGCCGTCACGCTGTTCCTGCTCTGCGCGCTGCTGTTCCCGGATTCGATGCTGGACTACACCAGCTATGAGGATTTCTTTTATTCGCGCCGGGCCTGGTTCTTCGGCCTGCTGGCGGCGACCTATCTGCTCGACGTGATCGACACGCTGCTGAAAGGGCCGGAGCATTTCGCCCATTTCGGCATCGAATATCTGATCCGCACGCCGGTTTTCGTCGCGCTTTGCGTCATTGCGATCCTGCTGCGCGACCGCCGCTTTCACATCGCCTTTGTCGCCGGCGCGCTCGTCTATCAGATATCGTTCATCCTGCGGCTCTTCGACACGATCGTCTGAGCCCCATTGGGGCGGCGGACCGGATAGTCTAGGCTTTTTGCGAAAGGCAGTCTTACATGAAGCTCGATATTCGCACCGACTTCACCAAATTCCCGCGCGCCGTCTCCGTCCTGGCCGCAGGCGAAGCCGGAACCACTACGCCATATGACAGCGCAGTGCTTGCTCATGACGAGCGGCATCTGCGCCGTCGCGCCATCGAAACGGCCCGTAGCGACAAGGTGCTGGTCGACCTGCCCGAACCGGTGACGTTGAACCATGGTGACCGGCTGGTGCTGGAGGATGGCCGCCAAATCGAGATCATCGCGGCCGCGGAGCCGCTCTACGACATCAGGGCCAGCGATCCTGTCCATCTGGCCGAGCTTGCCTGGCACATCGGCAACCGCCATCTCGCCGCCGCAATCGAAGCTGGGCGCATCCTCATCCTGCGCGACCATGTCATCAAGGCGATGCTGGAGGGATTGGGCGCCATTGTGAGCGACGTCTCCGAGCCGTTCAAGCCGGTGCGCGGCGCTTATTCCGGCCATGGCGGGCACGGCCATGCTCATGCCGAGGCGCATACGCACAGCCACGCCGAAGCGCATTCTCATAGCCATAGCGAATCGCATTCCCACAGCCATTCGCACGACCATGACCATGACTGACCAGCCTTCCAACATTGCATTGTTGCGGCTGATGGCGTGGCTGTCGCCTTCCTTCCCGGTCGGCGGCTTTTCCTACAGCCATGGCTTGGAACAAGCCGTGCATGCCGGGCTGGTTGCCGACAGCAAAGACCTTGCAGCGTGGCTGGAAACGCTGGTCGAGATGGGTTCCGGCTGGAACGATGCGGTGCTGTTTGCCGAAAGCTGGCGCCGGGCGCGCGAAGCCGGCGATCTGGTCGAGGTCGCTGCGCTCGCCGAGGCCCTAGCCGGCTCGCGCGAGCGTCATGCCGAAACCATGCTGCAGGGCGCCGCCTTCCTGAAGGCGGCCTCGGCCTGGCCGTGCCAGGTGCTGGACCGCCTGCCGGCCGAATGTGCCTATTGCGTCGCCGTCGGTGCCGTCGCCGGCGGCCACGGATTTATGCTGCGGGATGCGCTGGCCGGCTTCCTGCAGGCCTTCTTTTCCAACCTCGTCCAGGCCGCGATCCGGCTTGGTGTCGTTGGCCAGACCGGAGCGACCGCGCTGCTCGCCGGCTTCGAGCCGCTGGCCTTGGCGACTGCAGCCCGCGCTGCCGACTCGACCCTCGACGATCTCGGCGGCTGCGCTTTTATCTCAGACATCACGGCGATGAAGCACGAGACCCAGTATTCGCGGCTGTTCCGCTCATGATCGTCCTCGCTTTCGCCCTCTCGCTGGTCCTGCTGCTGATCACCGCGCTGCATGTCTATTGGGCTATTGGCGGCATCTGGCCGGGCATGGATGCTGCCTCCTGCGCCCGCGCCGTCATCGGCTTTCATGGCGTCGATGAAATGCCGGCACCCTTCGCCAGCTTCGCCGTTGCCGCCTGCCTCGGCCTGGCGACACTGTGGCCGATGGCGCTCGAGGGCATCTTTGCCACGCCCTTTCCCAAGGCCGGGCTTGCCGCCACGTCGCTGCTCATCGCGCTGGTTTTCCTGGCGCGCGGCATTGCCGGCTTCACGCCGTGGTGGCGCCGGCTGACGCCCGAGCAACCTTTCGCGCGGCTCGATCTGCGTTATTATTCGCCGCTGTGCCTGCTGATCGGCCTCGGCTTCGCCATCCTTGCCTTCACGGAGTTCCCCGCATGATATCCCCGAACGGCCCTCTTCGCATCGGCATCGGCGGTCCGGTCGGCTCCGGCAAGACGACGCTCACCGAAAAGCTCTGCAAGGCGCTGCGCGACGAGTTCTCGATCGCCGTCGTCACCAACGACATCTACACCAAGGAGGACGCCATGATGCTGGCGCGCCTCCAGGCGCTGCCCGAAGATCGCATCATCGGCGTCGAGACCGGCGGCTGCCCGCACACCGCCATCCGCGAGGACGCCTCGATCAATCTGCAGGCGATTGCCGAAATGACCAAAAAATTCCCGGATCTCGACATCATCTTCATCGAATCGGGCGGCGACAACCTCGCCGCCACCTTCTCGCCGGACCTTGCCGACCTGACGCTCTATGTCATCTCGGTTTGCCAGGGCGAGGAGATTCCGCGCAAGGGCGGACCGGCGATCACCCGGTCCGATTTCCTGGTCATCAACAAGAGCGACCTTGCGCCCTATGTGAACGTCAATCTCGATGTCATGGAACGCGACGCTGCCCGCATGCGCGGCAAACGGCCGTTCGGCTTCACCGACCTGTCGCGCGGCAAGGGGCTGCAGGAGGTCATCGATTTTATCGTCGAGCATGGCGGCCTAAGGGTCGGCGCCGCCGCCAGTACGGCAGCATAGCAATCGCGTTCGCCTGCACCAAACGAAACCGGTTGCGCGTCTTCCCGCCGCGCGGCATCCTCGCCTCTTTCACGGAGGTCTACGATGAGCATCACGCGCCTGCAGAAGGAAGTGCTGACCAACCTGCCGTTCTATGAAGAACGTGTCGATCTCGCTTGCGCCTTCCGCTGGACGGCGCGGCTCAACATGCACGAGGCGGTGGCCAATCATTTCTCGCTGGCGGTCAACGACGATGGCTCGCAATTCCTGATGAATCCCAATCAGGTGCATTTCTCGCGCATCAAAGCGAGCGACCTGCTGCTGATCGACGCCAACGATCCCGACACGCTCTCCGGCCCGAATGCACCTGACCCGACGGCATGGGGCCTGCATGGCGCCATCCATCGCAATGTGCGTCATGCACGCTGCGTCATGCATGTCCACTCGATCCACGCCACGGTGCTTGCCTCGCTCGCCGACTCGACGTTGCCGCCGGTCGACCAGAACTCAGCGATCTTCTTCAACCGCCATGTCGTCGACGGGCATTACGGCGGGCTGGCCTTCGAGGAAGAAGGCGAGCGCTGCTCGCAGCTTCTTGTCGACCCGAAGGTCAAGGTCATGGTGATGGGCAACCATGGCGTGCTGGTCATCGGCGACAGCGTTGCCGACACCTTCAACCGCATGTTCTATTTCGAGCGCGCCGCCGAAACCTACATCAAGGCGCTGTGGACCGGCCGGCCGCTGCGGGTATTGTCGGACGAGATCGCCGAGAAAGCGGCAAGGGAACAGGAAGATTATCCGGGCCAGGCCGAACGCCACCTCTCCGAACTGAAGGCGATCCTCGACGAGCAGGAGCCTGCCTACCGGAACTGAGCGCCCGTTAAAGCTTTAAAGTCCCAGATGGGCTCGCAATTCGTCGGCGCTGTTGATGACAATCGCGCCCGGCGGCCCTTCCATCGGCGCCTCCGGCCAGAAGACCGTCTTCATTCCCGCCGCCAGCCCCGCCGTGGCGCCGGTCATGCTGTCGTCGACCGCTACGGCCTCGGCGGGATCGACGCCGGCCAGCCAGGCGGCGCGCAGGAATGGCTCGGGATGCGGCTTGCCTTCGCGCACGTCGTTGCGGCTGATGGTCTTCATTCCGGGGTAGAAAAGGCCGACCGCGCGCAGATTGGCGTCGACGATCAGCCGGTCGGAATTGGACACCACCGCCTGCTCCACGCCAAGCGCGCGCAGCTCGTTGAAAATCTCGATCGCGCCGCTGCGTGGCGTCAGCGTTTGCGCCATCGGCAGATAGTGATCGTATTTGCGTACGATCCAGTCGTCGAAAGGCAGGTCGAGGCCGAACTCGTCGCGCAGCATCTCGTAGACCGGCCATGCGGCGATGCCGAGCACGCGCTCATGCAGGTCGGTTGGCGGGGCGATGCCAACGCTGTGCAGCGCCGCAACCAGCGCCGCCTCGTGCAGCGGCTCGCTGTCGACCAGCGTGCCGTCCATATCCCAGAAAACCGCTTTCGGCGTCATGCGAGGCTCCATTCTCCAGAATCCCTTAAAGCGTTTAGCTCGGGAGATAAACCGCCGCGTCCCCGCTAATGCATGTCGCGCAAAAGTGTGCAGCGGTTTTGTGATAACGACATGCATAAAAAAGAATCTAAAGCGCGTCGCATGAGGCCGATCGAACACGTCGCGCTTTGGAACCGAGATTGGTGCGACCTCGACAGCCTTGCTGTTGCGACGAGACTAGGTCGACCCCGTCACTTCGTTCGAGCCACCAAGTCCGGACCTTAAGCAATTGCTCGTACAATAGGCAATTGCGCACGACCTCATTCCCTGCGAAACTATGGTGCTCCGCCTCTTATGCTCGGCGGGCTGGGAGGCAGGACCTTGAATTCGCGGCAGGATAGCGGCGGCAACAGGCTGGACGACGCGGCGCGCGCCGGCTGGCTCTATTACGTTGCCGGCAACACCCAGGACCAGATCGCCGCCACGCTTGGCATCTCCCGGCAGACGGCGCAGCGGCTGGTGTCGCTTGCAGTCTCCGAAGGGTTGATCAAGGTGCGCGTCGACCATCCGATCGCCAATTGCCTCGACCTTGCGGCACGGCTGAAATCGCGCTTTGCGCTTGATCTGGTCGAGGTGGTGCCGAGCGACCCTTCTTCGTCCTCCACCGTCATCGGGGTCGCGGAGGCGGCGGCGGCGGAGATCGAACGGCGGCTGCGGTCGCCCACACCGATCGTCATGGCGATCGGCACCGGCCGCACGCTGAAGGCCGCGATCGAGCAGCTGCCGCCGATGGAATGCCCGCAGCACAAGGTGGTGTCGCTGACCGGCAATATCTCGCCAGACGGTTCGGCGGCCTTCTACAACGTCATCTTCACCATGGCCGACAGGGTCAAGGCGCGCTCGTTTCCGATGCCTTTGCCGGTCATCGCTTCCTCGCCCGAAGAGCGCGAGATGCTGCTCAGCCAGCCGATGATCCAGCCGACCCTGGCGCTTGCGGCCGAGGCCGACGTCACCTTTGTCGGCATCGGCGATCTCGGCCCGAAGGCGCCGCTTTACGAGGACGGCTTCATTTCGGAGGGTGAATTGAAGGCGCTGCAGAAGGCCGGCGGCGTTGCCGAGATCGTCGGCTGGGTGTTCGATCGCGACGGCCGCATGATCGAAGGCATCACCAACGACCGGGTCTCGTCAGCGCCGCTGCCGTCGCGCGAAAAGTCGCTGGTGATCGCGCTTGCCATGGGCGACCGCAAGCTGCCGGGCATCTTCGCCGCCGTCAACCGGCGGCTGGTCAACGGCCTCATCACCGATGAGCGGACCGCCGCCGCCTTGCTGGCCGGCGCATGATCTCAGAGCCGCTGGCGGTCGGAAACGATCAGGTGAAATCGAAACGCATCTGAACTCCCGATAAAACGAGCGACATTATTGGTGCCGGCCACAAGGATCGTTGCCATCGAGGAAGCCCATGTCGCGCTGCAGATGCGGCGGCAGTTCCCGGACGTCGAGATAGGCGCGTCTCCGCGCCGCGTGCCTTGCCAATCCCCGCGCCAGCCGTGAAAACCAGCCGTGGGCTGGAGCAAGAAGCGGCTTTTCCTGTATTGTGGTCATGATCGTCAGCCTTCGCTATCTCTAGGCGTAATTGATCTTCAACACGGAATATCGGTAGGACCGGCCGGTGCCGCCAATCAAACGTCGATCACTGCCCATAAGGAGGGCTTATGCCGGAGCTCAATTCACGACAGCTGGTTTCGCAGCTTCCTCCGCTTCAGGCGATCCGGGTATTCGAGGCGGTGGCGCGGCATCTCTCCTTCACCAAGGCCGCCCAGGAGCTTGGCATGACGCAGGCGGCGGCAAGCTATCAGATCAAGCTTCTGGAGGAGCGCATCGGCGCGCCCTTGTTCCTGCGCCAACCAAAACAGATCGTGCTGACCGAACCCGGCCAGCGCCTGGCACCTGCGGTCAGCGAAGCGTTCGCGCTGTTGAGCGGCGCCTATGCCGCCGCGCGCACCGGCGCCGATGGCGTGCTTTGCGTTTCGACGCTGCTGACCTTTGCCTCCAATTGGCTGGCGCAGCATCTCGGTTCGTTCCAGGTCGCGCATCCGTCGCTGGCGGTGCGCGTCGATACTTCGAACAGGGTTGTCGACTTTGCCAGAGAGGATATCGACATCGCCATCCGCTCCGGCGGCGGCAACTGGCCGGGCGTCGAGACCCATATGCTTTTCAGGGCCGATTTCACGCCGGTTCTCAGCCCAAAACTCGCGGCCAGCATCGGCGGCGTCAACGAACCGGCCGACCTGCTGCGGCTGCCGATCCTCGACCCGGGCGACATCTGGTGGCGGGATTGGTTTGCCGCCGCCGGCCTGCCGGTCGCGGAATTGGCCAAACGCACCGGCACCAGCATGGGCGCGCAGGCCTACGAGGCCAATGCCGCGATTGCCGGCCATGGCGTGGCGATCGTCACCAAGGCGCTGTTCAAGACCGAACTTGCCGACGGCCGCCTGATTCAGCCCTTCGATCTTGTTGGTGACGACGGCCATGCCTATTGGCTGGTCTATCCGACGGCGCGGCGCAACGTGCCGAAGATCCGCGCCTTTCGTGATTGGATCCTGAACGAGATCGCTTGCCAATAGGCCGAAACCAGGCCACCCGGACAGCAAAGCTCCGGCTTTTGGCGGCGCGATGAGCCCGACCCAACCCTTCTCCACATATACCGCGAGTGTCCCAGGCTTGCCGCTGCACGAGACCAGCGTGCTGCGCTGCAGCAACGAATCCGGCTTGACATAATTCACGGTAAGTGAGTAATTGCTCACAGCCAAGGCAAATGCTCATCTTGGTTCATGGGAGGAATTTTGATGAAACTTCGCACGTTCACCCTAGGCCTGTTGTCGGCCAGCGCGCTTGCTTTCGCCGCGCATGCCGAATCCATCACCATCGCCACGGTCAACAATGGCGACATGGTCCGCATGCAGAAGCTGACCGACGACTTCACCGCCAAGAATCCCGACGTCCAGCTGCAGTGGGTCACGCTCGAGGAAAACGTCCTGCGCGAGCGCGTCACCACCGACATCGCCACCAAGGGCGGCCAGTACGACGTGATGACCATCGGCACCTATGAGGTGCCGATCTGGGCCAAGCAGAGTTGGCTCCTGCCGCTCGACAAGCTCGGCGACGACTATGACGTCAAGGACATCATCCCGGCTATTGCCGGCGGCCTGTCGGTCGACGGCAAGCTCTACGCCGCGCCTTTCTACGGCGAAAGCTCCTTCGTCATGTACCGCAAGGACCTGATGGAGAAGGCCGGGCTCAAGATGCCCGACGCGCCGACCTGGGACTTCATCAAGCAGGCTGCCGACAAAATGACCGACCGCGCCAACGGCGTGAACGGCGTCTGCCTGCGCGGCAAGGCCGGCTGGGGCGAGAACATGGCCTTCCTGACCGCCATGTCGAACTCGTTCGGCGCGCGCTGGTTCGACGAGAACTGGAAGCCGCAATTCGACCAGCCCGAGTGGAAGAACACACTGCAGTTCTATGTCGACCTGATGAAGGCCGATGGCCCCGAGGGCGCATCATCCAATGGCTTCAACGAAAACCTGGCGCTATTCCAGCAGGGCAAATGCGGCATGTGGATCGACGCCACCGTCGCCGCTTCCTTCGTCTCTGATCCGAAGAACTCCACCGTCGCCGACAAGGTTGGCTATGCGCTGGCCCCGGACAATGGCCTCGGCAAGCGCGGCAACTGGCTCTGGGCCTGGTCGCTGGCCATCCCCGCCGGCACCCAGAAGGCCGACGCCGCTCAAAAGTTCGTATCCTGGGCAACCAGCAAGCACTATGCCGAGCTCGTCGCCTCGAAGGAAGGCTGGGCCAACGTTCCGCCGGGAACGCGCTCCTCGCTCTACGCCAATCCCGAGTACCAGAAGGCGGCACCTTTCGCCAAGATGACGCTGGACTCGATCAACTCCGCCGATCCGACGCATCCGACCGTCAAGCCGGTGCCTTATGTCGGCGTCCAGTTCGTCGCCATTCCTGAGTTCCAGGGCCTCGGCACCACTGTCGGCCAGCTCTTCTCGGCGGCACTTGCCGGCCAGTCAGGCGTCGACGATGCCCTGAAGCAGGCGCAGGACGCCGCTACCGCGACGATGACCGAGGGCGGTTACATCAAGTAGGCTCCTCCCGGTGCCGGTTGCCTATGGCGACCGGCAACGGCCGCCCGAATCCCAGTTCGGGCGGCCGGCTTTCACACCGCTGAAAACTTGGCTGACCTCGAAGGGTGACCGTCATGGCTACTCAGCAGACCCGTTCGCTTGCCCGCTTCATGATGGCGCCATCCGTGGTGCTGCTGCTGGTTTGGATGATTGTACCGCTGGCATTCACGCTGTGGTTCTCCTTCCAGCAGTACAATCCGCTCAATCCGATGCGCGACGGCTTCGTCGGGTTTTCGAACTACGCGCTGTTCTATTCCAACCCGGCATTCCTGCAGTCGATCCTCAACACGCTCACCATCGTCGTCAGCGTGCTTTTGATCACGGTGATCGGCGGTATCTTGCTGGCCCTTCTGCTCGATCAGCCGATGTGGGGACAGGGCATCGTCCGCATCCTCGTCATCTCGCCGTTCTTCGTCATGCCGCCGGTGGCGGCACTGGTCTGGAAGAACATGATCATGCATCCGCAATACGGCGTCTTCGCCGATATTGCGCGCTTCTTCGGCGGGCAGCCGATCGACTGGTTCGGGCAGCACCCGCTTTTGGCCATCATCATCATCGTCGCCTGGCAGTGGCTGCCGTTTGCAACGCTGATCCTGTTGACCGCGCTTCAGTCGCTCGACGGCGAGCAGAAGGAAGCCGCCGAAATGGACGGCGCCGGCTTCATCAGCCGCTTCATCTATTTGACGCTGCCGCATATGTCGCGCGCCATAACCGTGGTCATCCTGATCCAGACGATCTTCCTTCTGTCGGTCTATGCCGAGATCCTCGTCACCACCAATGGCGGCCCGGGTTATGCCTCCACCAACCTGCCCTTCCTCGTCTACCAGAAGGCATTGCTGGAGTTCAAAATCGGCCAGGCGTCCGCCGGCGGTATCATCGCAGTCATTCTCGCCAACATCGTCGCCTTCTTCGCCATGCGCGCCGTCGGCAAGAATTTGGATAAATAAGGGAGGAAACGATGGCACGTGCAGTCACCACCCAGCACAAGACGATTGCGACCGCGGCCGCCTGGATCGTCGCGCTGCTGATCTTCTTCCCGATCCTCTATACGATCATCACTTCGTTCAAATCGGAGCAGGAGGCCATCCAGGGCTTCAACCTGTTCCCGTCGGGAACCACGGAGAGCTATTCCGAGGTCCAGGCGCAGAACGGTTATTTCAAATTCTTCCTGAACTCGGTGTTCCTGTCGGTCGGCTCGACCGTCCTGGCTCTGCTTGTCGCCGTACCGGCGGCATGGTCGATGGCGTTTTCGCCAAGCAAACGCACCAAGGACATCCTGATGTGGATGCTTTCCACCAAGATGATGCCGGCCGTCGCCGTGCTGTTCCCGATCTATCTGATCTTCCGCGATACAGGACTGCTCGACAGCCGCATCGGCCTGATGGTCATGCTGATGTTGATCAACCTGCCGATCGTGGTCTGGATGCTCTACACCTATTTCCGCGAGATCCCGGGCGAGATCCTGGAAGCGGCGCGCATGGACGGCGCATCACTCTGGAACGAGATCATCTACGTGCTGACGCCGATGGCGGTGCCGGGCATCGCCTCGACCATGCTGCTCAACATCATCCTCGCCTGGAACGAGGCGTTCTGGACGATCCGGCTGACCACCACCGAGGCAGCGCCGCTCACCGCTTTCATCAGCTCCTTCTCCAGTCCGCAGGGGCTGTTCTGGGCCAAGCTTTCGGCCGCCTCGACACTGGCGATCGCGCCGATCCTGATCATGGGCTGGTTCAGCCAGAAGCAGCTGGTCCGCGGCCTGACGTTTGGGGCGGTAAAGTAACGGGCATCGCCTGACGCAAAACGAAAAACAGCCCTTCGGGGGAGGAAATCATGGGAAACATCACGCTCAAGAACGTCTCCAAATCCTTCGGGGCGACGTCCATCATCCCCGGCCTCGACCTGGTCATCGAGAACGGCGAGTTCGTCGTCTTCGTCGGCCCGTCGGGCTGCGGCAAGTCCACGCTGTTGCGTCTGATTGCCGGCCTGGAGGACACCAGCGGCGGCACCATCATCATCGATGGCCGCGACGTCACCGGCGAGGCGCCGGCCAAGCGCAAGCTGGCCATGGTGTTCCAGTCCTATGCGCTTTACCCGCATATGACGGTGGCCAAGAACATCGCTTTCCCCCTGAAGATGGCGGGCGAGGACCAGGCGACCATCGACAAGAAGGTGAAGGACGCCGCCCGCATCTTGAACCTCACCAACTACCTAGATCGCCGCCCCGGCCAGCTCTCCGGCGGCCAGCGGCAGCGCGTCGCCATCGGCCGCGCCATCGTGCGCCAGCCTTCCGCCTTCCTGTTCGACGAGCCTTTGTCCAATCTCGACGCGGCGCTGCGCGGCACCATGCGGCTGGAGATCAGCGAGCTGCATCACCAGCTCAAGACCACCATGGTCTACGTCACCCACGACCAGATCGAGGCCATGACCATGGCCGACAAAATCGTCGTGCTCAACGCCGGCAATATCGAGCAGGTCGGCTCGCCGATGGAGCTCTACAAGACACCGAAGAACCTGTTCGTCGCCGGTTTCATCGGCTCGCCGAAGATGAACCTGATCGAAGGCGAGCCGGCCGCCAAATATGGCGCCAGGACAGTCGGCATCCGCCCGGAGCATATGAACATTTCGAAGACGTCAGGCGACTGGAAGGCGACGGTCGGCGTTGCCGAACATCTCGGCTCCGACACGTTTTTGCACGTCCAGGCGGATGGTGTCGGGCAACTGACGGTGCGCGCCGACGGCGAGCTTGCCGCCCATCACGGCGACACGATCTATCTGACACCGGACAAGACCAAGCTGCATCGTTTTGGCGCCGATGGGAAGGCGATGCTGCAATGAGGCTCGGAGGTAAATCGGCGCTGATCACCGGATCGGCGCGCGGCATCGGCAGGGCGTTTGCCGAAGCCTACATGCGGGAGGGCGCGACCGTCGCCATCGGCGACATCAATCTCGAGGCTGCCGAGAAGACGGCTTCGGAAATCGGCGGCAACGCCTACGCGGTGAAGTTGGACGTCACCGATCTCGCGTCGATAGATGCGGCTGTCAAGGCGGTCGAAACCAGAACCGGCGGCCTCGATATTTTGATCAACAACGCTGCGCTGTTCGACCTGGCGCCGATCGTCGAGATCAGCAAGGCAAGCTACGACAAATTGTTCTCGGTCAACGTCGCCGGCACACTGTTTACGCTTCAGGCTGCGGCCCGTTCGATGATCGCGCGCGGCAAGGGCGGCAAGATCATCAATATGGCAAGCCAGGCCGGGCGCCGCGGCGAGGCACTGGTCGCCGTCTACTGCGCCACCAAGGCGGCGGTCATCTCGCTCACCCAGTCGGCAGGGCTCGACCTGATCAAGCACCGCATCAACGTCAATGCCATCGCCCCGGGTGTCGTCGACGGCGAGCACTGGGACCATGTCGATGCCTTGTTCGCCAAGTTCGAGAACCGGCCGAGGGGCGAGAAGAAGAGACTGGTCGGCGAAGCCGTGCCTTATGGCCGCATGGGCACGGCGCAAGACCTCACCGGCATGGCGGTGTTCCTGGCCAGCGATGAGGCCGAATACATCGTTGCCCAGACCTACAATGTCGATGGCGGCCAGTGGATGAGTTGAGGGGGCGAAGGCGCTCTTCTCCCCGTCTCCTCCAACGGGGGGAAGAGCCGTCCCGCTAAAGGGTAAAAGCAGATGTCCGTGAAACTCTCTTCTTCCATACTCGCCAAGCTTCCGCCCAAGATCGCCGGCCCGAAATACGATCGCGCCGCGCTCAAGGCCGGCATCGTGCATTTCGGCGTCGGCAATTTCCATCGCTCGCATCAGGCCGTCTATCTCGACGACCTCTTCAATTCGGGCGTCGGCCACGACTGGGCCATCGTTGGCGCCGGCGTCTTCGAGGGCGAGAAGGTCGGCCGCGGCAAGCTGCAGGAACAGGACTGGCTGACCACCGTGGTCGAGCAGGACAGCGGCCATATGAGCGCGCGCGTCACCGGCGTTATGATCGATTTCCTGATGCCGGGCGAAGCGACCGCAATCGTCGAGCGGCTTGCCGATCCGGCGATCAAGATCGTTTCCCTGACCATCACCGAGGGCGGCTATTTTATCGATCCGGCTTCTGGCGTGTTCAATCCGACGCATCCCGACATCGTTGCCGACGCTGAGCCGGGGGCGACGCCGAAGACCGTCTTCGGCCTCATCCTCGCTGGGCTGCTGCGCCGCCGCGCCGATGGCATCGTGCCCTTCACCATCATGTCCTGCGACAACATCCCCCACAACGGCCACGTCACTTCCGATGGCGTTATCGGCCTGGCGCGGCTGATCGACGAGGATCTGGCAAATTGGGTGAACGAAAACGTGGCCTTTCCCAATGGCATGGTCGACCGCATCACCCCGGCCACCACCGATCGCGAGCGCGGCATTCTCTCCAGCGAGTTCGGTCTCGACGACAATTGGCCGGTGTTTTGCGAGCCGTTCAAGCAATGGGTGCTGGAGGACCGTTTCACCGATGGAAGGCCGCCGCTGGAACAGGTCGGCGTGCAGTTCGTCAGCGATGTCGCGCCCTATGAGCTGATGAAGATCCGCATCCTCAATGGCGGCCATGCGACCATCGCCTATCCGGCCGGGCTGATGGACATCCATTTCGTCCATGAGGCGATGCAGGAGCCGCTGGTACGCGGCTTCCTCGACAAGCTCGAGCATGACGAAATCATCCCGACCGTGCCGCCGGTTCCGGACACCGACCTCGAAGATTACTACCAGCTCATCGAGCACCGCTTCTCCAATCCGAAGATCGGCGACACCATACGCCGGCTTTGCCTCGACGGCTCTAACCGCCAGCCGAAATTCATCATTCCGACCATCGCTGACCGGCTGAAGGCTGGCAAAAGTGTCACCGGCCTGGCGCTGGAATCTGCGCTCTGGTGTCGCTACTGCTTCGGCACCACGGATTCCGGTGCCGTCACCGAGCCCAACGACCCGAACTGGGGCCGGTTGCAGGGGACGGCCAAGGCGGCCAGGGACATGCCTGCCGCCTGGCTTGCCATGGAGGACATCTATGGCGATGTCGGCCGCTCGCCGCCGTTCGCCGAAGCCTTCGCCCATGCGCTCAAATCGCTGTGGGCGGACGGCGCGCGCGCGACACTGACGCGCTATCTCGCCGGCGACCTCTGAAGCCGATCCAGCGCGATGACGCCTGAACTGGTCATTTTCGACTGTGACGGCGTGCTGGTGGATAGCGAGATGCTGTCCGTCTCGGCATTGCTGGAGATGATCGCGCTTGCCGGCGGCAACGTCAGCGAGGACGTTGCCTACGAGCACTTCCTCGGCAAGAGCATGAAGAGCGTCCGCGAAATCCTCGCAAGCGACTTCGGGCTCGATCTCACCGACCAGCATCTGACCGAGATGCGCTCCGAACTGATGCGCAAGTTTCGCCAGGAGCTGAAACCGATGCCAGGCATGGCACAGGTCCTGCCGAAGCTCGGCGTGCCGTGCTGCGTCGCCTCCTCCGGCACGCTGGAGCGGATCCGCTATGCGCTCAAGGTTACGGGGTTGCTTGGGCTGCTGGAGCCGCATTTGTTCAGCGCTGCCATGGTGGCGCGGGGCAAACCGGCGCCCGATCTTTTTCTCCATGCGGCTGCTAAAATGGGAGCGGACCCGCGAAACTGCCTCGTCGTCGAGGACAGCCCGGCCGGCATCCAAGCGGCGCGGGTGGCAGGCATGCGCGTCCTTGCCTTCACCGGGGGCTCGCACACCGGCAACCCGGCACTGAAAGCGCGGCTTGCGTCGAGTGAGCCGGACTTTATATTCGCTGACATGCTGCAATTGCCCGATCTGATTGCAGGCCTGGGAGCGAGAGCAAGAACACCTTGACCAACAGTTTCGTTTGCGCGGTCGATGTCGGCACCGGAAGCGCCCGTGCCGGCATTCTCGACACCGGTGGCGCCTTGCTCGGCCGCGCCGAGCACCCGATCGCCATGCAACAGCCGAAAGCCGACCACGCCGAGCACGATTCGCAGGATATATGGTCGGCGGTGTGCATGGCCGTCCGCGCTGCCCGCGAAAAGGCGCGCGTGAAGGCTGAGGATATCGTCGGCATCTCCTTTGACGCCACCTGCTCGCTGGTGGTGCGAGACCGGCATGGCGGCCAGCTCAGCGTGTCGGTATCAGGCGAAAGACGCTGGGACACCATCGTATGGCTCGATCATCGCGCCATTGCCGAGGCCGACGAATGCACCGAAAGCGGCCATGCCGTGCTCGACTATATCGGCGGCGTCATGTCGCCGGAAATGGAGACGCCGAAGCTGATGTGGCTGAAGCGCAACCTGCCCGGAACATGGAACGAAGCCGGCTACCTATTCGACCTCACCGACTTCCTGACCTGGAAGGCAACCGGCTCGCTCGCCCGTTCACAATGCACGCTGACCGCCAAATGGACCTATCTTGCCCATGAAGCGACCGGCTGGCGGCGCGACTTCTTCGAAGCCGTCGGGCTCGGCGACCTTTTCGAGCACGGCAATCTGCCGGAAAAGGCAAGCCCGGTCGGTGCCGATATCGGTGCGCTTAACGCGCAAGCCGCGGCGGAGCTTGGCCTCACCGAAAAATGCCGGGTCGGTGCAGGCGTCATCGATGCGTATGCCGGCGCGCTTGGCGTGCTCGGAGGCTTCGCCGGCAACGCGAAGGATATCGGCCGCCATCTGGCCCTGATCGCCGGGACGTCGAGTTGCGTCATGGCGATGTCGCCCGATCCGCAGCCTTTCGCCGGTGTCTGGGGTCCTTACTACGGCGCCGCCCTTCCCGGCCTATGGCTGTCGGAAGGCGGCCAGTCGGCCACCGGCGCGCTGCTCGATCACATCATCCGCTGGCATGGCGCCGGCGGCGAGCCGGATGCCGCCATGCATGCCAGGATCGCCCACCGCGTCGCCGAGCTGCGCACCGCCGAGGGCGACAACCTCGCCGCAAAGCTGCACGTGCTGCCCGATTTCCACGGCAACCGCTCGCCGCTCGCCGACCCGCATGCCGTCGGCGTCATCAGCGGGCTGACGCTGGATTCCTCCTTCGACAGCCTGTGCAAGCTCTATTGGCGCACCGCCGTCAGCATCGCGCTTGGCGTCCGCCATGTGCTGGAAGCGCTGAACGAAAACGGCTATCTGATCGATACGCTGCACGTCACCGGCGGCCACACCAAGAACCCGCTGTTGATGGAGCTCTATGCCGACGCCACCGGATGCACGGTGGTCGAGCCGCTGGCGGACGAGGCGGTGCTGCTCGGCACCGGCATGATTGCCGCCACCGCTGCCAGGCTTTTTCCCGATTTGAACGCCGCTTGCGTCGCCATGCAGCAAGGCGGCAGGACGCGCGAGCCCAATCCGGCTGCCGCCGGCCGGTTCGATCGCGACTACCGCGTGTTTCTCGAGATGCATCGGCAAAGGCAGGCGCTGGACGCGATCCGATAGATCGGGATCGGCGGCTATCTCTGGTTCCAGCGCCGGACGACCGGTTCGTCAAGGCCGTGCTCATAACCGATCACGCTTACGCTGGCGGTATCCAGCACGAAAAGCGCGCCGTCTTGCGGTGGCAGGCCGAGCCAGCGTGCGGCTAGCACCCTCAGGAAATGCGAACTTGAGAAGACCAGGACATTGCCGCTGGCCTCGAGCAACTGGCTGACGATCCGGTCCGCCCTCGAGCCTACATCCGTGGCGGACTCGCCGCGCGGGCAGCCGTCGCGAAAGAGCCGCCAACCGGGACGCTCGGCGAGGATTTGCTTGGTGGTCAATCCCTCATAGGCACCATAATCCCACTCCGCCAGATCGTCCTTCTTCACGCCTGACGAGCCGAAGCCGGCCAGCGCACAGGTGTTGAGGGCGCGCTGCGACGGGCTCGACCACACCGCCGAGAAGGATAGACCCTTTAGCCGCTCAGTGACCCGCCTTGCCCCATCCTCGCCGGCCGGCGTCAGCGGTATGTCGGTCCGGCCGGTATGTTTTCCGGACGCACTCCATTCCGTCTCGCCATGCCGAACCAGATAGATTTCGGGAAACGCGCTCATCAGGCTGCCTTTCAAAGGAATCCACCGTGACCATAGCGGCTTCCATGGCCTCTCCAATAGCCTGCATTGAGCCGACTGGCTTAACCCTTCCGCAAGTCAGCCTCTTGCCACCGGTGCCCATTTCATAGACAAACCCGTCGTAATGCGGAATCCGGCCGATCTTGGCCATTTTCCGCGCTGAGACGCGGCTTCCGGCTCTTGCCGACGTGCCGCAATCGGATAGGCGGAAAAAATGTCTGCGATCGAAGCCGACGCTCGCGCGCCGGAAAACCTTTGGCGTCGGGAAATCAGGGCGATGCTGGCGCTCGCCTGGCCGATGGTGCTGACCAATCTCGGTCAGACCGCGATGACCGCTACCGACGTCATGATGATGGGGCGGCTGGGGCCGGACACGCTGGCCAGCGGTGCGCTTGGTGCCAACCTTTACTTCATGCCGCTGATCTTTGGACTTGGCCTGATGCTGGCGACCTCGCCGATGATGGCGACCGAGCTCGGCCGTCGCCGCCACTCGGTGCGCGACCTGCGCCGCACCGTGCGCCAGGGTCTGTGGCTGGCGATCCTCATTTGCATTCCGATCTGGGTCTTTCTCTGGCACGGCGAGGCCGTGTTGCTGGCCATGGGTCAGGAACCGGCACTGGCGCATCAGGCCGGCATCTATCTGCGCTGGCTCGAATGGGCGGTGCTGCCCTTTTTCGGCTACATCGTCCTGCGCTCGTTTATTTCGGCGCTGGAGCGGCCGGGCTGGGCACTGATCATCGTTTTCGTTGCCGTCGCCTGCAACGCCTTTTTCAACTGGCTGTTCATGTTCGGCAATCTCGGCATCCAATCGATGGGCATCGCCGGCTCCGGCCTCGCCACCACGCTGTCCAGCACGTTAATGTTCGCCGGCATGGCGGCGGTGGTGATGCTTGAGAAGAAATTCCGGCGCTATCGTCTGTTCGGACGCTTCTGGCGGGCCGATTGGCCGCGCTTCAAGGGCCTGCTGCGGCTCGGCCTGCCGATCGCCGGCCTGCTGGCGTTTGAGGTGACGATTTTCAACGCGGCGG
Organism: Mesorhizobium sp. M0815; assembly: GCF_040319995.1. NCBI lineage: Bacteria > Pseudomonadati > Pseudomonadota > Alphaproteobacteria > Hyphomicrobiales > Phyllobacteriaceae > Mesorhizobium > Mesorhizobium sp. M0815. The sequence continues at coordinate 129,874 of NZ_JAMYOU010000008.1, forward strand.
CCTTTCTCATGGGCCTGATCGATGCGGCTTCGCTTGCCGCCCATGCGATCGCCATCCAGATCGCCTCGATCACCTTCATGGTGCCGCTCGGCCTCAACCAGGCGGTGACGGTGCGCGTCGGACTTGCCCACGGCGCCGGCAATCCGGAAGGTGTCAGCCGGGCTGGCTGGACCGCCTATGTCGTCGGTGTCTCCTTCATGGCGCTGATGGGGCTGGTGATGATCCTGTGGCCGCACCTCTTGATCGGGGCCTTCATCGATCTGGGCAACCCGGCTAATGCCGAGGTGGTCGCGCTGGCCGTGTCGTTCCTCGCTTTTGCCGCGCTGTTCCAGGTTTTTGACGGTGCGCAGGCGGTAGCCAGCGGCATGCTGCGCGGCCTGCACGACACCAAGGTGCCGATGATCTATGCCGCGATCGGCTATTGGGGCATCGGCCTGCCGCTCGGCGTGCTGCTCGCCTTCCATTTCGGTTTCAACGGCGTCGGCATCTGGATCGGCCTATCGTCGGGACTGGCGGTGGTTGCTGCACTCCTGCTGGGACGCTGGCTGCGGCGGGACAGGATCGCGCCGCCGCTGGTGTTCGGGCGTTGAATTGCTGGTCGCCCGCTCAGCGGGCCGCCGCCCGCTGTTCCAGCGAGCGCGCATATTGCGTCAGCGGAAAGCACATGACGAAGAAGATCAGCGCTACCAGCCCGTAGACTTTGAACGGTTCGAAGGTCGCATTGTTGATTGCGTTGGATGTCCTCACCAGCTCCTCGAAACCGATGATCGAGGTCAGCGCGGTCGACTTGATCAGCTGCACCAGGAAGCCGACGGTCGGCGCGCGGGTGATCGAAAACGCCTGCGGCAGGATGATCAGCCGGAGTTCCTGCAGATAGTGCAGGCCGAGGCTGGCGCCGGCGTCCCACTGGCCGCGTGGCAATGCATCGACGCCGCCGCGCCAGATCTCGGCGAGATAGGCGCTGGCAAAGAAGGTCAGGCCAAGCACCGCCGCGGTCCACGGCTCGATGCGCAGGCCCAGCATCGGCAAGCCGAAGAACATCAGGAAGAGCTGCATCAGCAGCGGCGTGCCCTGGAAAAGCGCGATGTAGCCGGAGGCAAACCGGCGCGCCCATTTATTCTTGGCGATCCGGAAGAACAGCACGATCATGCCGACCACGGCGCCGCCGACAAAGGCAGCCAACGACAACAGCACCGTCCAGCGCGCCGCCAGCAGCAGGTTGCGCAGAATGTCCCAGAAGGTGAATTCGATCATGACACGCCGGCTCCAAGAAGCCGGCGACCGCCGCCGACCAGCAGCCGGCGCAGCCCAATCGACAGGATGAGATAGACCATCGTCACCACGAAATAGGTCTCGAAAGCCCGGAACGTGCGCGCCTGCAGCATGTCGGCTTCATAGGTCAGCTCGCGCACCGCGATCTGCGACACCACGGCGGATTCCAGCATCATGATGACGATCTGGCTGGTCAGCGCCGGATAGATCACCTTGAGCGCCTGCGGCAGCACGATTTTGATGAAGACCTGGCGCGGCCTGAGCCCAAGCGCCATTGCCGCTTCCGTCTGCCCGGGCGGCACCGCGTCGAGTCCGGCGCCAACGATCTCGATCGTGTAGGCCGCCATGTTGAGCGTCATCGCCAGCATGGCTGCCAGCACGGGATCGAGCCTCACGCCGATGCTTGGCAGCCCGAAGAAGATGAAGAACAGCTGCACCAGGAACGGCGTGTTGCGGATCACCTCGACATAGACGCCGATCGCCCGCTTGAGCAGCAGCGGGCCATTTCGCCGCCCTGCCGCGCCGAGGATGCTGAGCAACGTTCCCGCCAGCGTGGTCACGGCGATCAACAGGATCGTCGTGGCCGCGCCGCGCGCGATCGCCCCTGTCGCCCCGGCAAGCCAGCCGAAGTCGAGGCTATAGGTCACCGGCCGTCAATCCTTGAGATTGGCGGGATCGAGCGGTGTCTTCAGCCAGGCCTTCGAGCTTTCGTCCAGTCTCCCGTCGGCCAGCATCTTGGCAACTGCATCGTTGACCGCTTGCTTGAGGCGGTCTTCCTTCTTGTTGAGGCCGATATGCGAGGGCGAGGTGAGAAGCTGGAACTTTTGCTCCGGCTTCAGCGCCTCCTGACGGGCGAGCACCTGGGCGCCGACATCGTTGCCGACCACCATCAGCTGGGTCTGACCCGAGATGAAGGCCTGGATGACGGAATTATAGTTGTCGAAGCGGCGGATGTCGGCCGAGGCGGGTGCTGCCTCGGTCAGCGAGGTGTCCTCCAGCGTGCCGCGATTGACGGCGATCGACTTGTCGGCAAGGTCTTCCTTGCCTTTGACCGAAAGTGCTGCCGGGCCGATGACGGCGATGTAGTAAGGCGCGTAGGCGGCGGCGAAATCGATCACCTGCTCACGCTCCTTGGAATAGCCGACGCTCATCAGCAGGTCGACGCGCTTGTCGGTAAGATATGGGATGCGGTTCTGGCCGGTCACGCTGACCAGATTGAGCTTGACCTTGAGCTGCTCGGCGATGGATTGCGCCACGTCGATGTCGTAGCCCTTGATGCTCATGTCGGCGCTGGCCGAGGAGAAGGGTGGGAAATCGGAAAAGATACCGACATTGATGGCGCCGGCCTTGGTGATGTCGTCGATAGCGTCGGCATTGGCGGCCTGGGTCGTGAAACCAAAGCCGGTTGCGCCGAGCATCAGCACGGCGGCGATGGATGATTTGAGTTTCATGTGAAATGTCATTGTCGTTCCCCTGCTGGAAGCTTGTTTATGTGAGTGCAACCGCCGGCTCCAGCGCGGCGGTCGCCTTTGGGATTTTCTAGTGGACCATGATCGTCTCCGAAAACCGGTTCCCACTTTTCGGGATCATGGTCGAGCGTGTCAGCCCGCCTTGCTGGTGATTGCCGGGCTGAAGACCATCAGGCTGAGGATCTCGAACAGCACCTGCGCGCCGGCATGCGCCGTGTTGGTGGTCGCGTCATATTGCGGCGCCACCTCGACGACGTCGCCGCCGACGATATTGAGGCCCTTCAGGCCGCGCAGCAGCTCGAGCACTTCGCGCGTCGTCAGCCCGCCGACCTCCGGCGTGCCGGTGCCCGGCGCGAAGGCGGGATCGATGCTGTCGATATCGAAGGAGACATAGGTCGGGCCGTCGCCGACTATCCTGCGCGCCTTCTCGATAATGGCGGGGATGCCGAGGCCGGTCACCTCTTCGACATGCACCACGGTCATACCGGACTCGTAGGTGAACTCCCAAAGGTACTCGGCCGAGCCGCGAATGCCGATCTGGATGGTGCGGCTCGGGTCGAGCACGCCGTCCAGCACCGCGTTGCGGAACGGCCCGCCATGGTGGAACTTGGTCATGTCGAACAGGCCGCTGGTGTCGCAATGGGCGTCGATATGGATCATGCCCACCGGCGCCTTCTTGCCGACAGCTTTCAGGATCGGGTGGCTGATCGAATGATCGCCGCCGACAGACAAGGGCAGGACGCCGGCGTCGACGATCTGGTTGGCGCGGCGTTCGATATCGTCATGGCTGGTCTCCAGCCGGTAGCGGCTCTGGAACGGCACGTCGCCAATGTCGGCGACTTTCAGCTCATGCGTCGGTGCGCATTCCAGCACATGATTGTAGGGGCCGATGCGCTCGATGGCGCGCAGCGCCCTTGGCCCGAAACGGGCGCCCGGCCGGTTGGTGACGCCCAGATCCATCGGCACACCGATCATCGCCACCTGAAGATCGCCGAAATCCGGATTGTCGGCGGCGATTTCACGATAGGGCGCCGCGAGGAAGGTCGGGATGCCGGAATAGGGCGCCAGCCGCGTGCCGGTCTTGGAGAAGATCTTGTCGGCGACACGCTGGAATTTCGGGTCGAACATTTCGCCGCCATGGCTCTCGCCGTATTTGCGGCGCAGCGCTTCGAGCTTGCCGCGGTCATAACCCATGTCGGTCCTCCATGGCTGGTGCAGCGCGGACGGCGGCCTCGATAGCCGCAGCCGTTGGCTGCCTGCAGATTTCACGTCTTGATGCAATGCTTGGGCAAAGTGTCCTGTAGCTGCATTGAAAAATCAATTGATATTGTTAGGGTGTTCGCTGTGAGAAAATCTCACAGAGCTTAGGTTCCAAATGGCCAAGCGTTTGCCACCGCTCAACCCGCTGCGCGCCTTCGAGGCGACGGCGCGCCATGCCTCGCTGACCAAGGCGGCGGCCGAGCTGAACGTCACCCACGGTGCCATCAGCCATCAGATCAAGGCGCTCGAGCAATCGTTGGGCGTCAAGCTGTTCGAGCGTGCCGGCCAGCGGGTGAAGCTGACGCCGCACGGCGCCGAATTGCTGCCGGCGGTGTCGACAGCCTTCGACGGCATTGCCGCCGCCACGCAGCGCATGACACGGCCGGCCAGCACCGGCGCGCTATCGGTATCCTGCGTGCCGGCGCTGCTATTGCTGTGGATGATCCCGCGGCTGGGCAGCTTCACTTCGCAATATCCGGATATCCGGCTGACGCTGATCCCATCCAATGATGCCAAGGACGTCCGCGCACCGCATATCGATGTCTGCGTGCACTATGGTGACGGCAGCTGGACCGATTGCTGGATGCGCAAATGGTCGGGTCTCGAACTGTTCCCGGTGGTCAGCCCGACGCTGATCAACAACCGCCCGATCCGCACCGTCCGCGACCTCGCCGATCACGTCTTCCTGCATGGCGACGACGGCCGCGAATGGCACACCTGGCTGGCCGCCGCCGATGCGCTGGACCTGGAGCGCGGCCGCCGCCACCATCTCGGCGACGCGCGCATGGCGACCGAGGCCGCAGTCCACGGCCATGGCGTGGCGCTCGGCGACACGGTGACGGCAAGCGGACTGCTCGCCAGGGGTCTGCTTGTCGCGCCATTCAGCCTTTCCGTGCCGGCCGTCGACGATTTCTACGTCGTCTGCCGCAACGAGATGCGGTCGGCGCCGATCGTGCAATTGTTCATCGACTGGCTGTTTGCCGAGAAAGAGCAGGCCGATCGCCGCGCCGACGCGCCGGTGGCAGGCCGCATCGGCTTTCGCCGCAAGCGTCCAGCGCTCAAGGTGGTCGGCGCCAAGACCGCATCCTGAGGCCGAAACTGCCGTGGGTGCCGCTTGCCGCAGGGGCTTCTTTTTGTCGGGCCAGCCCGCAAAGCGGGAGGCGCGTTCAAAAATTCGATGCTAAGAGGCATTTGGAGCAATTCCAGGAAAAGTGCGCAGCGGTTTTCCGTCCGGAATTGCGCTAGACAAAAGCTAGAACGAGCAGCGAAGGCGCATTGAGCGATGGCAAAGACCGATATAGCGCGGCGCGTCTACAACCACACCTGGAAGCTCGACCCGATCGTGCGTAGCTTGCTCGACACCGATTTCTACAAGCTTCTGATGCTGCAGATGATCTGGGGCATGTATCCCAAGGTCGACGCCACCTTCTCGCTGATCAACCGTACCACCTCGGTCCGCCTTGCCGAGGAGATCGACGAGACGGAGCTGCGCGAGCAGCTCGACCATGCCCGCACCTTGCGCTTCTCGAAGAAAGAGATGATCTGGCTCGGCGGCAACACCTTCTATGGCCGCAAGCAGATCTTCGAACCGGAATTCCTCGCCTGGCTGGAAAATTTCCGGCTGCCCGAATACGAGCTCTCCAGGCGCGACGGCCAATACGAACTCGCCTTCAGCGGCCCGTGGATGTACACGACGCTGTGGGAGATCCCGGCGCTGGCAATTATCAATGAACTTCGATCTCGCGCGGCCATGCGGGCGTTCGGGCCGTTCGCGCTCGACGTGCTCTATGCCCGCGCCAAGGCCAAGATGTGGGCCAAGACCGAGCGGCTGAAGGCGCTGCCCGGCATCCGCATCTCGGATTTCGGCACCCGCCGCCGTCATTCGTTCCTGTGGCAGCGCTGGTGCGTCGAAGCGTTGAAGGAGGGCATCGGCGAGGCCTTTACCGGCACCTCCAACGTCCTGCTCGCCATGGACAACGACCTCGAAGCGCTCGGCACCAACGCGCATGAGCTGCCGATGGTGTTCGCCGCGCTCACCAATTCGGAAAAGGAATTGAAGCAGTCGCCCTATAAGGTGTTGCAGGACTGGCAGCGCTACTACGGCGGCAATTTGCTGATCGTGCTGCCGGACACCTTCGGCACCGCGGCGTTCCTGCGCGATGCGCCGGACTGGGTCGCCGACTGGACCGGCTTCCGCCCCGACAGCGCGCCGCCGATCGAGGGCGGCGAGAAGATCATTTCCTGGTGGCGCGAAAAGGGCAAGGACCCCAAGCAGAAGCTGCTCATCTTCTCCGACGGGCTTGAGGTCGAGACCATCGAGGAGACCTACCGCCACTTCCGCGGCAAGGTGCGCATGTCCTTCGGCTGGGGCACCAACCTGACCAATGATTTCGAAGGCTGCGCACCGACCGAGACCAACCGGCTCGACGCCATCTCGCTGGTCTGCAAGGTCACCGAGGCCAATGGCAGGCCGGCGGTCAAGCTTTCCGACAATCCGGCCAAGTCGACAGGCGACGAGAAAGAGACCGAGCGCTATCTGCGCATTTTCGGCCAGAAGGACCGCGTGGAGCAGCTGGTGAAGGTGTGAGGGCCGACAAGAAGTATTTCTTGGAAAGCATGAGTTCCCGCCCACCCCCCTCTGTCCTGCCGGACATCTCCCCCTCAGAGGGGGAGATTGGCTCTCATCTCCGCTCTGGCCAACCCTCAACGAGGCAAGAAAAGCGCCGGCCGATTCAACTGCCAATCTCCCCCCTCGAGGGGGAGATGTCCGGCAGGACAGAGGGGGGTGCCGTAGAGCGCTGCCATAACCTAGTAGCCCTGCCGCGGTTCTCCTTCTTCCTGGCCCTTGCACCTGTATTCCTGCCCACCCCCGCCTTCGCCCACGCCTCCGACCGCGGCCACGTCCTGCTCCTCCCCACCGGCTACTACGTCGCCGGCGGCGCGCTCGCCGTCGCCGCCAGTTTCCTTGTCCTGGCGCTACTGAGGCCGGACTCCCTCGACCGCTTCTGGCGCAAACGCCTGCCGCTTTTCACCTTCGGCGACGGCGCGCGGACTGCCGTCAGCATGATATCCTTTGCCGGCTTTGCAATTCTCACTGCCGCCGGCCTGTTCGGCAGCCGCGATCCGCTCTCCAATCCGCTGCCGCTGACCGTATGGACATTGCTCTGGGTTGGGCTGGCTTTGCTGCAAGGGCTCGGCGGCGATCTCTGGTCGTGGCTCAATCCGTGGTACGGGCCTTGCCGCGTCGTCTCGCGCCTGTCCGACAGAATGGAGCCACGGCGGCTGCCCCAGTGGCTCGGCTATTGGCCGGCTTTCGTGCTGTTCTTCGCCTTCGCCTGGTTCGAGCTGATCGACCCGGCGCCCGATGACCCGGGGCGGCTGACCTGGGCCGCCGGCGTCTACTGGCTGCTAAGCTTCGCGGCCATGCAGGTCTTCGGCTACCGCGGCTGGACCCGCAGCGGCGAGTTCCTGACAGTGTTCTTTTCGATGGTGGCGCGCTTCGCCATCGTCGAACGCAACGAGGACGGCCGGCTCAAACTCTGCTGGCCGGGCGCTAAGCTGCTCGAGGATGCGCCGCTGCCGCTCAGCGGCGTCGCCTTCCTGCTGCTTGCGCTGTCGTCGGTATCCTTCGACGGCCTGTCGAAAACCTTCTTCTGGCTAGGCCGGTTCGGCATCAATCCGCTGGAGTTTCCGGGACGCACCGCCTTGATCGGCATCGGCAGTTTCGGCCTTGTGCTGACCTTTGTCGTGCTTGCGGCCGTGTTCGCGCTTGCCGTCTTTCTTGGCCAGCACCTTGCCGGCAGCAAGCATTCCCTCGCTCACGCCGCAGGGCTACTAGTCTGGTCGATCGTGCCGATCGCGCTCGCCTATCACTTCGCGCATTATCTGACGGCGCTGCTGGTCGACGGCCAATATGCGATTGCCGCTCTCTCCGACCCGTTTGCGCTGGGCTGGAACCTGTTCGGCACCGCTGAACTGCCAATTGAAGCCGGCGTCGTCGCCGGCGCCGGCTCGGCGTGGTGGCTGTGGAATCTCCAGGCCGGCGTCATCATAGCCGGCCACATGCTTGCAGTGCTTGTCGCCCATGGCTTGGCCTGGCGATTGCACCCCATTCCCGCTCGCGCCGCGCTCAGCCAGTTTCCGCTCACGTTGCTGATGATCGCCTACACCGTCTTCGGCTTGTGGCTGCTTGCGACGCCAACCGCCGGGTGAACGAGATGCGCGATGCCCGTCAATCGAACCTTGGGGAAAGCTCGCTTGCCACGTCAGAGCTTTGGTGATTTAGTTTGTACACATGCAATTTTCGGCCCTCTTAGCAAGAGTGGCCCGCCTCGCTACAGCCATTGGTCAAAGCTCAAAAACAAGGGGAACTGCCGTGACTGACAAGAATGGGTTTTTCGATCTCTCCAGATCCGCTCTCACCCGCCGCACGGCGCTGAAGGTCCTTGCCGCCGGCGCCGGTCTTGCCGTCGCGCCGGGCTTCGTGCGCTACAGCCAGGCGCAGAGCTCGGCGCCGATCAAGATCGGCTTCCAGTCGCACCGCACCGGCATCGGCGCCGCCTATGGCCGCTGGTACGAGAAGACCACGGCCGCGGCGGTCAAGGCGATCAACGATGCCGGCGGCATCAACGGCCGGCCGGTCGAGGTGATCATCGAGGATGACGGCACCGATCCCGGCCGGGGCGCCGAAGTGGTCGGCAAATTCGCCTCCCAGCACAAGACCGACATCGTCTACGGCACGCTGTTTTCGCATGTCGTCATCGGCTCGGCGCCGGCCGCCGGCGAGGCCAAGATGCCCTATTTCGTCGTCAGTGAAGGTCACCACGTCGCGTCGACCAAATTGAACCGCTACGTCTTCCAGCCCGGCATCACCGACGTGAAGAGCCAGATCCAGTCGATGGCGCCGTGGATTGCCGCCAATGCCGGCAAGAAGGTGACGCAGATATTCCCCGATTTCGCTTTCGGCTACGATCATCGCGACTACCTGCCGCCGGCGCTGAAGGCGCAAGGCGCCGAGGTCATCGCGCAGATCGCCATCCCGCCGACGGAATCCTCCTTCACCAAATATTTTCCGCAGATCCCGGCCGAGACCGAGGTGATTTACCACGTCATGGTCGGCCCGGCGGTGCTCACCTTCGTCAAGGAACTCGGCGAGTTCTACGGCTCCAACCGGCCGCAATTGTTCGGCTTCATCGATTCGCTCGAAGCCACCGACATCAACAGCCCCGGCCTCGAATTCCTCGATGGCAGCCATTTCTGGGAAGGCTCGCCACGCTATGCGCAGCCCGATGACTCCCCTGCACAGAAGGCCTATCGTGCCGCCGTCGGCATCGACGACAATGGTGCATCTGTCGGCGATCCCAAGGACGTCTCCACCGCCGCGCACATGTTCGGCTGCTGGGAAACGCTCTACGTCGTCAAGAAGGCGATGGAGGATGCCGGCTATAAGGGCCCGGAAGACCGCGCCAAGCTGGTCGAGGCGACCGAGGCGTTGACCGAGTTCGCCGAGGGGCCCGAGCATCCGCAGGGACCGAAAACCTTCAACGGCAAGATCCACCAGTGTTTTGGTATCCAGAACATCTCCAAGGTCGAAGGCGGCCGGCTGAATGTCGTCCACAAGACCAAGATCGAGGACGGCCTCTACGAGCCGGAAGGGGATTACACGACGCAGGCGCTGTGAGCTTGGCTGCTGCAGCAAGCGTGAGCGCCAAGACACCCCCCTCTGGCCAGAGGGGGGTGCTTCGCGCATCCGCCGGTGCTTAGCCGATGCACTTCGGACCCCACCTGCTCCTCGCCGCCCTCGAAGGCCTCGTCACCTCCGCCGTCCTGGCGCTGACGGCGCTTGGCCTGTCGCTGGTGTTCGGCGTCATGCGCGTCGTCAATGTCGCGCACGGCGAGTTCTTCATGCTGGGCGCGGTGCTTGCCTGGGCGATTTCTACGGCGATATCCGGCCATCCGGCGCTCGGCTTCCTGGCCGCCCTGGTGCTGGCGCCGCTGATCGTCGGCTTGATCGCACTGCTCGCCGAACGGCTGGTCCTGCGCCGGCTCAACTACAATCCGGAAGCCACCATCGTCGCCACCATCGGCATGCTCTACATCATCCAGCAATTGGCGCTGACCTTCTACGGCCCGGAGGCGCGGCCTGTGGAGCCGCCGTTCAGCTACCGCATCCTCCTGCCGTGGTTCGGCTATTCCGGCTACAAGCTGTCGATCATCGCCGCATCCGCGCTGCTTCTGGTCGCGACCTGGCTGGTGCTGACGCGCACGAAAATCGGCCTCATCATGCGCGCCACGCAATATGACAGCGAGACGGCGCAGGCCTTTGGCATTCCGGTGACCAGAGTCTATGCCGGCGTCTTCGCGCTCGGCGCCATGTTGGCGGCTGTGGCCGCGGTGCTGATCGTGCCGATCAGCCAGGCCCACTATCTGATGGGACAAGACCCGCTGTTGCTGTCGTTCATCGTCGTCATCATCGGCGGCCTCGGCTCGCTGCGCGGCACGGTCGTCGCCGCGGTGCTGATCGGCCTTTCCGACGGCATCATCTCGGTGTTCTTCTCACCGACGCTGGCCAAGATCATCGCCACCTTGCTCGTCGCCATGGTGCTGGTGTTCCGGCCGCAGGGCCTGTTCGGGACGGCATCGCGATGAAGGATGCTTCGCCGGCAAAGCCATATGCGCTGCACCTCGGCGTCATCGCCCTGCTTTTCGCCCTGAGCTTCGTCTTGCCGGAATACCATCACGGCCTGCTCGCTCGCATCATGGTGCTGGCGGTCTTCGCCATGGGCTACAATCTGCTGTTCGGCTATGTCGGGCTGCTCAGCCTCGGCCATGCCATGTTTTTTTCAGCCGGGCTCTATGGCGCCGGCCTCGCCGTCATTCATCTCGGCTGGAGCGTATCGGCCGCCTTTGCAGCCGGGCTTGCCTGCGGCGCACTTCTCGCGCTGGTGATCGCGCTGCTGGCGCTGCGCACCTCCGGCGTCGCCTTCATGATCGTAACAATGATGTTCGCTCAGGTATTCTATCTCGTCATCCTCTATCTCGCCGCCTGGACCGGCGGCGACCAGGGCATGGTCGTACCGCAGTCGATGCGTGTCCTTGTCCTGGGCAGCACGTCGCTCGACCTCACCAACCCGACCGTGCGCTATATGAGCGCGCTGGCGCTGTTCTCGATCGTGCTGCTTATAAGCCTGGCCATAGTCCGCTCCGGCTATGGCCGCGTGCTGGTCGCCATCCGCGAGAACGAGGAGCGGACAAAAATGCTCGGCTACGATACGTTTTCCAACAAGCTCGCCGCCGTCATCGTCTCCGGCACCATCTGCGCGGGTTCCGGCGCCGCCTATGCGCTGCTGTTCGGCTATGTCGGCTCGAGCTTCGCTTCGGTGCAGTATTCCATCCTGCCGCTGCTCTGGGTGCTGCTGGGCGGTGCTGCCACCACGCTCGGGCCGCTGATCGGCACGCTGTTCATGTACTATGTCATCGACGTCGCTAGCGGCTACACCTCCGCCTATCTGCTGATCGTCGGCATCGCGCTGATCCTGCTGGTTTTGTTTTTCCCAAAAGGCATTCTCGGCAGCATTCGCCAGCGCTGGCTCGGATGGCTGCCATGATGCCGCTTTTGACCACCAAAGACCTGTCGCGCAGTTTCGGCGGCTTGCGCGCCGTCGACGGCGTCGACTTCGCGCTGCTGCCGGGCGAGATCCGCGCTGTCATCGGCCCCAACGGTGCCGGCAAGACCACCTTCGTCAGCCTGGTCAGCGGCCGCATCCAGCCCTCGTCGGGCACGATCATCTTCGACGGCGCCGATATCACCAGCCTGCCTGCCTACGCCAGGGTTCGCCTTGGCATCGCCTATACATTCCAGATCACCAGCGTCTTTGCCAATCTCAGCGCCTACGACAATGTTGCCCTGCCGGTGCAGCACACGCTGACCGACAGCCGCTCGAAGGGCGCGGTTCACACCGGCGTCATGGCGGCGCTCGAGCGCACCGGACTTGCCGACTGGGCGCAAATGCCGGCCGGGCAGTTGTCCTACGGTCACCAGCGCCTGTTGGAAGTGGCGATGGGGCTGGCACTGAAGCCGCGGCTGCTGATCCTCGACGAACCGACGCAAGGGCTGGCCGACAGCGAGATCGACAATTTCATCGAGCTGGTGCGCGAGATCGCCGATAGCGCCACCGTGCTTTTGATCGAGCACAACATGCCGGTGGTCATGCAGCTCGCCGACCGCATCACCGTCTTCAACGCCGGCAGGATTTTAGCTGAAGGCACGCCCGAGCAGATCCGCGCCAATGCCGCGGTGCAGGACGCCTATCTGGGGACGACCCATGGCTGAGGCCCAGTCCAGGGCACTGACGATCTCCGGGCTTGATTGCTTCTATGGCGAGGTCCAGGTGCTCTATGGCCTCGATCTCGTCTTGAGCGAGGGCGAGGTGCTCTGCCTGTTCGGCCGCAACGGCGCCGGCAAGACGACGACGCTGAAGGCGATCATGGGCCTGGTGCCGGCAAGCGCCGGCTCGATCCGGCTCGAAGGGCGGGAATTGACCGGCCTGCCGGCGCACGAGGTGCCCAAGGCCGGCGTCGCCTATGTGCCGCAGGGCCGGCGGCTGTTCGCCGAGATGACGGTGGCTGAAAACATCGAGATCGGCCTGATGGCCCGCAACAAGGGCAAGGCGACGCGCGAAAACGTGCTCGATCTCTTCCCGCTGCTGCGCCAGCGCCTTAGGCAGCGTTCTGGCACGCTATCGGGCGGCGAGCAGCAGATGCTGGCCATGGCCCGCGCCCTGTGTCTGGAACCACAGGTGCTCCTACTCGACGAGCCGACCGAAGGGCTGATGCCGTCGATGATCGCCAAGATCCGCGAAACCGTTTCGAAGCTGCGTGCGCTTGGCGTGTCGACAATCCTTGTCGAGCAGCGCGTCGATGCCGTGCTCTCGGTCGCAGACCGCGTTTGCTTCATCGAAAACGGCCGCAACCGCGAGACGGTCGACGTTGAGGAACTGCGTGCTGATCCCTCGGCGGTCCGCCGCTATGTCGGCGTCGGCTGATCAGGCAAAAAACAGCAAGCCGGCGAGCAGGAAAGTCGGGATCAGCACGGCGCCCGACCACGCCATGTAGCCAAAGAAGCTCGGCATCTTGATGCCGCGATGCCTGGCAATGGCATAGACCATGAAATTCGGCGCATTGCCGACATAGGTGTTGGCACCCATGAACACCGCGCCGGCCGAGATGGCCGCCAGCGTCGAGGCGAGCTCGGTCATCAGATGCTGCGCATCGCCGCCGGCCAGCTCGAAGAACACCAGATAGGTCGGCGCATTGTCGAGGAAGGACGACAGCGCCCCGGTCAGCCAGAAATAAGCGAGATTGTCGGGCGCGCCGGTCGGCGAGCTGACCAGCAGCACCAACGGCGCCAGCGCGCCGTCGAGGCCGGCCCGCAATATGGCGACGACCGGCACGATGCAGATGAAGATGCTGGCGAACAGCTTCGCCACCTCGGCAATCGGCCCCCAGCTGAAGGCGTTTGCGCCGCGAAACTCCTTTGGCGAGACGACAAGCGACGTGAAGGCCAGTATCAGGATGGCGGCGTCGCGCACCAGATTCTGCAGCTCGAGGCTGACGCCCTGAAAAGAGAAACTCACTCCCGGCTTCCAGGCAGCGGAAATCAGGATCGCGGCGATCACCCCTGCCAGCAGCGGGATGTTGGCCAGGCCGCGAATGCGCACCTTGCTGTCGGGCGTCGGATCCTTGATCTTCGGCGCGCCTTCCTCCCGGTGATGCATGATGATGTCGATCGCCAGGAAAACCGCCAGCACCACGCCGGCGACGAACAGTGTCTCGGGCAACAGGTGAACTGTCGTCCAGAAGAAATCGACGCCGCGCAGGAAGCCGACGAACAGCGGCGGATCGCCGAGCGGCGTCAGCGACCCGCCGATGTTGGACACCAGGAAGATGAAGAAGATGACGACATGGGCGTTGAAGCGCCGGTTGTCGTTGGCGCGGATGAGCGGCCGGATCAGGATCATCGAGGCGCCGGTTGTGCCGATGATCGAAGCAAGCACAGCGCCGCCCAGCAACAGCCCGGCATTGACCAGCGGCGTGCCGTGGATGTTGCCGGCAACGAAGATGCCGCCCGAAATGGTGAACAGTGCGAACAACAGGATGATGAACGACATGTATTCGGTGAGCAGCGCGTGCAGCACCGCCTGCGTTGCCGACGGGATGCCGAAGGCGAGCGCCAGCGGCCCGATCACCAACGCTGCCCAGAAAGCGGCAATCTTGCCGTAATGGTGCTCCCAGGCATGACGGAAGAGCAACGGCCCGGTCGCGATGCAAAGCAATAGCCCGGCAAACGGCAGCACCCACCACAGCGACATGGCGGCGCCCGGCAATTCGTGCGCTTCGGCCGCGAGAACCGCTCCCGGAGAAAAGATTGCGGCAATCAGTGCAGCACTTGCCGTCAACGCCGCAAACCGCATGGAGCCCCTCAAAAGTCTGTCAGGTTCGGCTGGATGACGTTCAAATCAGTGCCACGCCGGCATCGCGCATCCGGCCCAGCATCCTCTCCACGGAGCCGTTGAGATCGATGCCGCGGCAGGCGTCGAGCCGCACGGACGTCTCAAAACCGAGCTTGACCGCGTCGAGCGCCGAAAAGGCGACGCAGAAATCCGTCGCTAGGCCGACCAGGGTCAGCGTCTCGATGTTCCGATCCCGAAGATAGCCGGCAAGGCCGGTCGGCGTCGTCCGGTCGTTCTCGAAGAATGCCGAATAGCTGTCGATCGCAGGACGGAACCCTTTGCGGATCACCAGCTCGGCCTTGCTCCAGGCGAGGCCCGAATGGAAATCCGATCCCAGGCTGCCCTGGATGCAGTGATCCGGCCACAGCGTCTGGTGGCCATAAGGCACATCGATCGTTTCGAACGGTTGCTTGCCGGGGTGGCTGGAGGCAAAGCTGGAATGGCCGGCAGGGTGCCAGTCCTGCGTCAGCAGGACGTGCTCGGTCCGCCGGATCAGGTCGTTGACCAACGGCACGATTTCGTCGCCGCCAGCCACTTCCAGGGCGCCACCCGGGCAGAAATCGTTCTGCAGGTCGATGACGACAAGCGCTTCGTCGGCCATGGAGCCTCCTTATTTTCTTGGTCTTGAGCTTAGGCTCCAATGAAAACGCGACCGGACGCAGAAACTTGACCAGATGGCCGGCTGCGTCAACCTCTCACGGCATAACAAATGCGTTCCGGGCGCACCGGTGCCCATAGCCGTGCAAACTCTGGCTTTGACAATTCCTGCCGGCTTGATATCATTTGCATACGAATGAATTTCCTGCCTTGCATGCTCGGGAAAATCTTTCGGCAGGATCCCCTCTCGGGAAGTCCATTCTGGGAAGGCAAAGCGTGATCCGTTACGCAAAACCCACCACGGTCGACGACGCCCTCGCTTTGCTGGGCGAAGGACAATGGCGCATCCTCGCCGGCGGCACCGACTTCTATCCGGCACAGGGCAGCAAGCCTTTCCGCGACAATGTCCTCGACATCAATGGCTTGGCGGCATTGCGCGGCATTGCCGAAGCCGAGAACCATTGGCTCGTTGGCGCGCGCACCACCTGGACCGATCTCGTCCGCCATCCGCTGCCGGCGGCTTTCGACGCGCTGAAGCAGGCGGCGCGGGAAGTCGGCTCGGTGCAGATCCAGAACGTTGCCTCGATTGCCGGCAATCTTTGCAATGCCTCGCCGGCCGCCGACGGCGTGCCGGCGCTGCTGGTGCTCGACGCCGAGGTCGAACTGCGTTCCTCGGTGGCGACCCGGCATCTGCCCCTTGCAGAATTCATCCTCGGCAACCGTCGCACCGCTCTGCAGCCCGGCGAAATGGTCACGGCAATCCGCATTCCCAAACCCGCGACCGCCGGCAGCTCCGCCTTCGTGAAGCTTGGCGCACGGCGTTATCTCGTCATCTCCATCGCCATGGCCGCCGCACGCCTGGCCATCGAAGATGGCATCGTCAGGAACGCGGTCGTCGCCGTCGGGTCCTGCTCGGTCGTCGCCAGGCGCTTGGCGGGCGTCGAGGCGGCGCTGCGCGGCCGTCCGGTCGGCCCCGCGCTGGCCACTGCCATCCAATCCGCGCCAATGGACGATCTGTCGCCGATCGGCGACGTGCGCGGCAGCGCCGAATACCGGCTGGATGCGGCGCGCGAGATCGTCGTCCGCGCCGTGCTTGGTGCGATGGGCGCTATTCCCGGCGAAAGGGCGGCGGCCTGATGGGCATGGAGCGAGCCAACATCGCCTTCGAGGTCAACGGCGCCGCCGTCAGCGTTTGCGTACCGCCGGTGCGACGGCTGTCCGCGGTGCTGCGCGACGAGCTGCGGCTGACCGGCACCAAGATCGGCTGCGATGCCGGCGATTGCGGCGCCTGCACGGTGCTGGTCGACGGCGAGCCGGTCTGCGCCTGCCTGACGCCGGCGGCTTCCGCCTCCGGCACCGTGGTAACGACCGTCGAAGGTCTCGCCAACGGCAGGCTGTCGGCGCTGCAGGCCTCGTTCCTCAGCCATGGCGCAGCACAGTGCGGCGCCTGCACGCCCGGCCTGCTGGTCGCCGCAACGGCACTCCTGGACAGGACGCCTTACCCGACCGAGGCCGAAACGCAGGATGCACTGGGCGGTGTTCTCTGCCGCTGCACTGGTTACCGCAAGATCGTCGCCGCGGTGATGGATGCTTCGCGCCATGCCGACGGTCTCGATCCGCGCCTGCCACGATCCGGCCATGCCGTGGGCTCCTCTCCGATCCGCCTCGATGGCGTGCCGAAAGTCACCGGCGTCGAGAAATTCGGCGGCGATTCCTTCCCCACGGATGCACTGTCAGTGCTGGTCGTCCGCTCGCCGCATTATCATGCCGCTTTCACTTTTGGCGATCTCGGCAGCTGGGTGAAATCCTGTCCCGGCATTGCCGGCGTCTTTACCGCCGCCGATATCCCGGGAAAGAATTGTTTCGGCGTCATTGCCCCCTTCGCCGACCAGCCGGCGCTTGCCGAAGGATTTTCGCGCTTTCGCGGCGAGGCGGTGGCCCTGGTTGCCGGCGAACGCGAGGCTATCCTCGATCTCGACCTTGCCGATTTTCCTGTCAGTTGGACCGAATTGCCGCATTGTCTGGACCCTTGCGAAGCACAGGCCAGCGGCGCGCCACTGGTCCATGAAAACCGGCCCTCGAACTTGCTCACCTCCGGCTTCGTCGAGCGTGGCGACCCCGAGGCCGCCCTTGCCGGTGCGGCTTTCGTCGTTTCCGGCGCCATCGACACCTCCTATGTCGAGCATGCCTATATCGAACCGGAAGCCGGCTATGCCTTCATGGACGGCGATACGCTGGTCGTCGTCGCCTGCACGCAGGCCCCCTATATGGACCGCGACGACACGGCAAAAGTGCTCGGCCTTGCCCCGGAAAAGGTGCGCATCGTGCCGACCGCCACCGGCGGCGGCTTCGGCTCCAAGCTCGATGTCTCGCTGCAACCGCTCATCGGCCTCGTCGCCATGAAAACCGGCCGGTCGGCGGCACTCGCCTATACCCGCACCGAATCGATGATCTCGACCACCAAGCGCCATCCCGCTCGGATGAGAGCGAGCATCGGCGCCGATGCCGACGGCCGCGTCACCGGCATGGTCTTCGCCGGCGATTTCAACACCGGCGCCTATGCCAGCTGGGGGCCGACGGTCGCCAACCGCGTGCCGGTGCACGCCTCCGGCCCCTATGCGACGCCGAACTATCGCGCCGAAGGCCGCGCCATCCACACCAATGGCCCGATTGCCGGCGCCTTTCGCGGTTTCGGCGTGCCGCAGGCGACGATCATGCAGGAGACCCTCTATGACGAGTTGGCCGACAAGCTAGGCATGGACCGGCTCGACTTTCGCCTGAAGAACTGCCTTCGGAACGGATCCGAAACAGTTACCGGGCAGCGGCTCGAGTCAGGCGTCGGCATCGCCGACTGCCTGGAGGCCCTCCGCTCACATTGGCGGCGTGCCCTTCGTGATGCCGAAGCGTTCAATGCCGGTAGCAGCATCAAAAAACGCGGCGTCGGCGTGGCCTCTTGCTGGTACGGCTGCGGCAACACCTCGCTGCCCAATCCGTCGACCGTCAAGGTCGGCATCTCGGTATCGGGTGAAGTCGTCCTGCATCAGGGGGCGGTCGATATCGGGCAAGGTTCGAACACTGTCATCGCGCAGATCTGCGCCGACGCGTTGGGGCTTCCGCTTGAAAAGCTCCGGCTGAAAGGCGCCGACACGGCGATCACCCCCGACGCCGGCAAGACATCGGCCTCGCGCCAGACCTTCGTCACCGGCAAGGCCGCCGAAAAGGCCGGCCGCGCCTTGCGCGATGAGATCTTGCGTTTCGCCAATGTCTCGGAAAAGGCGGCGATTGCGCTGGACGGCACAAGTCTGAGCATCGGGGAAGGCGAAGCGACGCGCCGCATCGATCTTTCCTCGCTGAAGGCAGACGCCGAAGGATTCGTCTTCCGGGCCGAGGAAAGCTACGACCCGCCGACGCAGCCGCTCGATGCAAAAGGTCAGGGCAAGCCTTACGCCGTCTATGGCTATGGCGCCCAGATCGCCGAACTGGAGGTCGACCTCAGGCTCGGCACCGTGAAGCTGATAAAAATCACCGCCGCGCACGATGTCGGCAAGGCCATCAATCCCTTGCTTGCCGAAGGCCAAATCGAGGGTGGCATCGCCCAGGGCATCGGCATGGCGCTGATGGAAGAATACATCCCCGGCCGCACCGAAAACCTGCACGACTATCTGATCCCGACGATCGGCGACGTGCCGCCGATCGAGACCATCTTGATAGAAGTTCCGGATCCGGAAGGACCCTTCGGCGCCAAGGGTTTGGGCGAGCATGTGCTGATCCCGACGGCGCCGGCGATCCTCAACGCCATACGCCATGCCGCCGGTGTGGTGGTCACCAAGATTCCGGCGACTCCGACCCGCATCCGCGCCGCCATCCTCGACAAGGAGGCGCGCCGATGAGCGAGCTTGCCGAACGCTTCGAGACACACGATCCCGGCGAGAAGCTGGTGGCGGAGAAGATCCGGTGCGATGCCTGTCCGGTCATGTGCTACATCGCCGATGGCCGCACCGGCGCCTGCGATCGCTACGGCAATGTTGGCGGCAGGATCGTGCGGATGGATCCGCTGACCATCCTCGACCACGCGGCCGAGACAGGCGGCGCGGTCGTGCCCTTTGCCGAGGAAGGCAAGGGCTGGGACGGCGAACTGGTCAACACCGGCCGCCGCTTCGTCACCGCGATCGGCGCCGGCACCACCTATCCCGACTACAAGCCGGCGCCCTTCATCGTCAGCCAGGAGGTCGAGGGCGTCGATCTGGTCACCGTCGTCACCGAGGGCATCTTCTCCTATTGCGGCGTCAAGGTGAAGATCGACACCGACCGTCATATCGGCCCCGAAACGGCAACGGTCCGTGCCGAAGGCGAGGCGATCGGCCATGTCACCACCGGCGAATACGGCTCGCAGATGCTGTCGCTGGGCGGCGTGCATCATTTGACCGGCGGCTCAAAGGCTGAAGGGCGCGCCACCTGTGATGCCATGCTCAGGCTGTGCAACCGCAAGCCGGTCGAGCTCGTCATCGACGGCGGCGCCACCGTCATCGTCGAAGCCGGCAAACCGCCTGTCATCGACGGCAAACTTGAGCAGCGCATGCGCGTCGGCTGCGGTTCGGCCACCATAGGCATGTTCGCCACCCAGTGGCGCGGCCTTGTCGACGAGGTGGTGGTGGTCGACGACCACATCACCGGCGTCGTCTCCGAGCATCAGGCGGGCAAGGTGCTTGGCTGGCAGGATACCGGCATCAAGATCATCGGCCGCCGTTCGACGCCGGGCCGCTATTTCAAGGTGTCGGAGCCCGGCCTCGGCTGGGGCGGCACCAATATCTCCGACCCGCTGTCGATCCTTGGTGAATGGAGCGCCAAAAAGGGTGCGCGCCCCGGCATGTCGCTGCTGATGGTCTCGACCACCGGTGAGCAATTCGCCTATTACGAGCTCGACGACGAATTGAAGCCGGTGCAGAAACCGTTCCCGGAGCGGCTGCGGAAGTCGGTTGAACTGATCGAGGACAATTGCGAGCCGGCGCTCTGCACCGTGCTTTTCGTCGGCGGCGCCGGCGGCTCGCTGCGCGCCGGCGTCACCGAGAACCCGGTCAATCTGACCCGCTCGGTGCAGGGCCTCAAGACCTATGTGACGGTCGGCGGCGCGCCGGTCTATGTCTGGCCGGGCGGCGGCATCACGCTGATGGTCGACGTCATCCGCGTGCCGGAAGGCGCCTTCGGCTATGTCCCGACGCCGGCGCTGGTGGCGCCCATCGAATTCACCATGCGCCGCGACGATTATGTCAGGCTCGGCGGCTATGAAGCCGAAATCCGCAGCGTCGACGATATCCTGGCCAAGGGCGGCGAGTATCTCAACCCGCGCCGCGGCAAGGCCGCACCTCGCGACAATCCCTGGCCGCCGCTGGTGCAGCTGCGGCGCGCGACGACAAATGGGGCAGGGTGATGAACGGCCCGCAGGCGCATTGGCTCGAGGACGGCCGAAGGCTTCACCTCAATCATGGGCCGATCGATCTGATCGTCGAGGCCTTCGGCGAGGCGAGCGAATGCCGCGCCGCCTATCATCAGGCGGCAACGCGCTTCCAGACAATCCTGCCCGAACTGGTCGAAGAGTTGCCCGAACTGCGTCGCCAGGCGCCGCTGCGTCCTCGCATGTTTGTCGGCCCGACGGCACGTCGCATGGAAGCGGCGGTCGTTCCGCTAGCGAAACAATTCATCACGCCGATGGCGGCCGTCGCCGGCTCGGTAGCCGACGAAGTGCTTGGCGTTCTGCTCGCCGGCCGCCGGCTCGAGCGCGCCTATGTCAACAATGGCGGCGACAGCGCGATCCATCTCGGCCACGGCCAGTCGATGACGCTTGCCATTGCCGGAACAGGTCACGGACTGGCAGACCGTCTCACGATCCGCGCCGAAGACGGGATCCGCGGCGTCGCAACAAGCGGCTGGCGCGGCCGGTCCTTTTCGCTGGGCATCGCCGACGCCGTCACCGTGCTGGCGCGGACGGGTGCTGAAGCCGACGCCGCCGCGACCTTGATCGCCAACGCCGTCGATCTGCCCGGTCATCCCGCCGTTACGCGCGTACGGGCGCGCGATCTCGCCCCGGACAGCGATCTGGGCGACCGACAGGTGACGCAAGACGTAGGGCCACTGTCCGCCGTCGAAATCGCTACCGCGTTGGACAGCGGGCTTGCCGTGGCGGAAGACTTTCGGCGGCGCGGCCTGATTGCCGCCGCGGCGCTTTTCCTCGACGGTCAGGCGCGCATCGCAGGTCCGATGGCGCTCGCCAATAAAGTTTTAGAGAGGGAAATTGCCCATGCCTGAGTTTCCGATCCGCAAGATCGCCGTGCTGACCGAAGAGATTTTTCACGAAGGCGGGCCGGTGGCGAAGGTGCCGCGGCGCCGCGCCGCGGCCATGGCCGTGGTGAAGAACCCGTTCGCCGGCCGTTACGTCGAGGAACTGCAGAGCGCGATGGAGGATTTGAAGCCGCTCGGGCTGCTGCTCTCCGACAGGCTCATTGCCGCATTGGGCGGCGACGTGAAACAGATCGACGGTTATGGCAAGGGTGCCATCGTCGGCGCGGCGGGCGAGCTGGAGCATGGCGCGCTGTGGCATGTGCCGGGCGGCTATGCCATGCGCGAACGGCTTGGCGACGCCAAGTCGATCGTGCCGTCGTCGAAGAAGGTCGGCGGCTTCGGCGCGCGGCTCGATGTGCCGCTCGGCCACATCAACGCGGCCTATGTGCGCAGCCATTTCGATGCCATGGAAATCGGCATCAGCGATGGCCCGCGTCCCGACGAGATCCTGTTTTGCCTCGCAATGACCTGCGGCCCGCGCGTGCATGACCGCATGGGCGGGCTGGCTGCCAAGGACATCAAGGCATGGGATGGGCTGAGGTGAGCGCCGAAGACAATCTGCTCAAGCTGGTCGAGGCCGAGGAGCCTGACGAAAACGACTATCGCTTGCAGGAGCAGGTCGGCTTTATCCTGCGCAAGGCGCACCAGCGCCATGTCTCGATCTTCGCCGCACACATCGCCGATCTGACGCCGCCGCAATTTGCCGCCCTGGCCAAATTGCGCGACGTCGGCGAGACCTCGCAGAACCAGCTTGGCAGCCTGATCGCCATGGATGCGGCGACGGTGAAAGGTGTCATCGACCGGCTGAAAGCGCGAGGCTTTGTCGAACTTAGCAAACACGAAGTCGACAAACGGCGCCTGCTGGTCAATCTGACGGCCGAGGGGCGCGACGCGATCGAGAGGCTGATTCCGCTTGCCCGCGAGATTACGCAGGAAACGCTGGCGCCGCTTTCCGCCAAGGAGGCGGCCATTTTCATGAAGCTGCTGGCCAAGCTGGCTTGAGCTGCCACCCGCCGAGCGTTTAGTTGTTACTCCTGCCGGGCGCTGAACGCCCGGCAGGAAAGCCTCGTCTCAGAGGCCGTTGTCCTTCAGGATCTGGGCAGCATTTTCCTTGGTGATCTTCTGCGTCGGCAGGATGATGGTCTTTTCCACCTTCTCGCCGTTCAGGAACTTGATCGCCTGCCGCAGCCCTTCGGCGCCCGGCGTCACATAAGTGAACGTCGCCGTCAGCTCGCCATTGGCGACGAGTTGCACGCCTTCATTGGGCAGGCCGTCGATGCCGATGAACTTGATGTCCTTCTCACGTCCGGCGTCCTTGGCGGCAAGATAGGCGCCATAGGCCATTGGATCATTGTGGCCGTAGACGAGATCGATCTTTTCGTTGTTGCGCAGCGCCGTGGCCATGATGTTGTAGGCCTGGTCCTGCTTCCAGTCGCCCGACTGCTGGTCGAGCAGGTTCTTGATACCCGGCTCCTTGTCGGTGAATTCATGGAAGCCGTCATGGCGGTCATGCGCCGGCTGGGTGCCCATGCCGCCCCAGATTTCGACGACGTTGCCGGCGGCCTTGCCCTTGCCGCCAAGCAGCTCGACGGCATATTCACCGGCAGCCCGGCCGATCAGCTTGTTGTCGCCGCCGACGAACTGCGTGTAGTCGTTGGTTTCGACGTTGCGGTCGAGCACGAAGACCGGGATCTTGGCATCGATCGCCTGCTGCACGACGCCGGTCAGGCCGGCGGACTCTTTCGGCGACACCAAGAGCGCATCGACCTCCTGACGGATCAGGTTTTCGACATCGGCGACCTGCTTCTCGGTCTTGTCCTCGCCGTCGGTTACGATCAGCTCGACTTCCGGATGCTTGGCCGCTTCGGCCAGGATGTCCTTGTTGAACTGGGCACGCCAGGGTTCGATGGTCGTAACCTGCGAGAAGCCGATTTTCCATTTCTTGTCCTGCGCGTGGGCACCGCTGGCAAGCATCGCGGTCGTGGTCAGGAGTGCCGCTGTCAGCGCGGCAAGCTTCAACAATTCACGTCGTTTCATTTCTTGTTTCCTCCAATATTCAGAGACGCGGTCTCTTGCGACGGCCGCTTTGCCGCGGCCGTTTCCTTGTGCGCTTGCCCACCGGGCAATCGCAGATAGAAGAGAAGATCGCCGGCATTGCGCTCCTGTACGAGCACGGTACCGATGATGATCATCCCCTTCAGCACCAGCTGAAGGTTCGAATTGATGTTGTGCAGCTGCAGGATGTTGGAGAGCAGCCCGAAGATCAGCACGCCGCAGAACGTCCCGGTGAGGCTGCCGCGTCCGCCCATCAGGCTGGTGCCGCCGATGACCACGGCGGCAATCGCGTCGAGCTCCAGCCCGGCGCCGGCGTCCGGCTTGCCTTGCCGGTATTGCGCGACATAGAGCACCGCCGCGATGCCGGCCAGCAGCCCCGAAACCGCGTAGGTGGCGATCTTGACGCGGCCGGCGGCGATGCCGGACAGCCGGGCCGCTTCCTCATTGCCGCCGATGGCATAGACATAGCGGCCAAACGGCGTGAAGCGCAGCACGGCGCCGTAGATCAGGATCGCGCCGAGGAAGAACAGGCCCGGCATTGGAATCACGCCGAACACCAGCGAGCGCAGCATTTCGAAATCGGCCGTGGCGTTCGAACCGGTATAGACCGGCAGCACCGCATTGTTTTGGCCGGCGGTCAGCCGGGCGATGCCGAGCGCAGTGACCATCATCGCCAGCGTCACGATGAAGGGCTGCAGCCGCCCGGCGACGATGATGAAGCCGTTGAGCGCGCCGAACAGCAGGCCAACGCAAGGCGCCACCAGCAACACGCCGAGCACGCCGAATTTTGAACCTACCTGGGGCAGCAGGAACCACAGCACCAGACTGCACAGGATCACCCCGACAATGCCGGGGGTAACCAGCCCACGAACGCTATCCAACCTGATGTCGTGCGTGGCCTGCGCGCCGGCGCGGGATTTTTCGATGTTCAGCAGGATGAAACGAGTGACGAGAATGCCGAGGCAAAGGGCTGCCACGGCAACTGTCGGCACCCCCAGCACCACCGCCGGCGTCACGCCGGGGACCGTCAGCAGCATGGCACAGACCACCGTGCAGATCGCCATCAGCGAGCCGACGGAAAGGTCGATACCGCCAGTGATGATTACCGCCGTCATGCCAGTGGCAATCAGCCCCGTGGTCGACACCTGGCGCAGCACATCGAGCAGGTTGCCGTAGGACAGGAAGATGTTGTTGCCCTTGGAGCTGATCGGCGAGCCAAGCACGCCGATCAGGAAGATTGCGATCAGGCCCCAATAGAGCTTCGTCCGGGACAGGATATGCAAAATGCTCATGCAGCAGGCCTCGTCATGGTCCGTCGCGGCGCTGCAAGCCGCATGATGGCCTCCTCGCTGGCTTGCGCGCGGGACAGGATTCCCGTCTGGCGGCCATCGGCCATGACCAGGATACGGTCGGAAAGATGCAGCAGCTCCGGCAATTCCGAGCTGATGACGGCGATCGCCAGCCCGTCTCGCGCCAGCTTGAAGATGAGATCGTAGATTTCCCGCTTGGCGCCGACATCGATGCCGCGCGTCGGCTCGTCGAGCAGCAGCACCCGTGGCCTCGTCGCCAGCCATTTGCCGATGACGACCTTCTGCTGGTTGCCGCCGGACAGCGTGCCGGCCGGCTGCTCGACGGTTTCGCAGCGAATACCGAGCGCCTTGACGGCGTCCCGTGCCAGCCCTTGCTCGCCGGCCAGCGAGCGCAGGCCGAACCGCGCCAGCGCGCCGACCAGCGGCAGCGCGACATTGTCGGTGATCGAGGCCTCGAGATGCAGGCCTTGCGTCTTGCGGTCTTCTGTGACCAGGGCGATGCCGAGCCGGCGTGCATCGCGCGGCGAACGGATTTCTACTGCCTCGCCATCGAGTCTGATCTCACCGCCAGCACGTCCTCCGCTGGACCCGAAGATCGTTTCCAGGATTTCGGTACGGCCCGAGCCCAGCAGCCCGCCGATACCGAGGATTTCTCCTGCGGCAAGATCGAAGCTGACGCCGTCGAGCACGGTGCGCCAGCCATGGCGATTGGGCTTCGATAGCGACAGCTCGCTTACGGAAAGGATGGTGTTGCCACCGGGGATGCGGTGCTCCTGGGAGGAAGCAAGCAGGTTTCGCCCGACCATCGCCGAAATTATGGCGTCTTCGTCGAGCTTGTCCATCGTCTGCGTCAGGACGTGGCGTCCATCGCGAAACACGGTGACCCGGCTGGCCAGATGCATGACCTCGTCGATGCGGTGCGAAATGTAGACGATCGCCACGCCGCTATCGGCGAGCTGGCGGATGATGCGGAACAGCCGCTGGCATTCGGCTGGCGACAGCGCCGAGGTCGGCTCGTCCATGATCAGAATGCGCGCCGACATAGACAGCGCCTTGGCGATCTCGACCAGCTGCTGTTCGCCGACGCGCAAGGCACCGACGCGCGCATCCGGGTCGAGCTCGATGCCGAGCCTTTGCAAGAGCGCGCCGGCAGCGCGGCTGCTCGCCTTGCGGTCGACAATCAGCCCGGCGATCAGCTTCTCGCGGCCGAGAAAGATATTGTCCGCGACGCTGAGTTCGGGAACGAGGTTCAGCTCCTGGTGGATGATGGCGATGCCGGCGCGCTCGGCTTCGCGGACGCCGGCAAAGCGCACCGGATGGCCATCGATACTGACCGTTCCGTTATAGTCCGTATAGACGCCGGATAGTATCTTCATCAGCGTCGACTTGCCGGCGCCGTTCTCGCCCATCAGCGCATGGACCTCGCCGCGCCGCAGTTCGAAGCCGACATCGACAAGCGCGGCGATGCCGCCGAAGGACTTGGAGATGTGCTCGGCGCTCAGCACGATAGCCGAGCCGTCCGCCATAACGCCTTCCGCAGGGATGGAATTGCCGTGCTGCATGACAAGGACGGCCTCCCTCCGTCGTCACCGAACGCCTCAAACGCTAATCTAAACGTTTCGATCATGTCAAGCCAATATCTGGTGTCTAAGATTGTTCCATTTCAATTCTTGCGCAAAACCATAAGATTCCGTACGTATTGCTGCCGCGGAGTGGTGAAACGTTTCGAAAATGACAGCGTCAGGACGAAAAAAGCAGCGCAAATCCACTGCGCCGACCATGCTTCACGTGGCCGAAGCGGCGCGTGTTTCCGTGGCCACCGTATCGGCGTTGATCAACGGCACCGCGACCGTCAGCCCCGAGCTCAGCCAGCGCATCGAACAGGCGATCCGCGACATCGGTTACAAGCGCAACGCCATCGCCCGCAGCCTCAAGATGGGCACCACACGCACCATCGGGCTCACCGTCCCACACATCACCAACCCGTTCTTTACCGACGTGGTTTCGGTGATCCAGCAGGCTTTCGACAGGGCCGGCTACGCCGTCATGCTGTGCTGCACCGACGAGCACCTGAACACGCAGGACGACCAGATCAGGCTGCTGCTCGACCGGATGGTCGACGGGCTGATCGTCGCGCGTGTCGGCGACGGCGCGATCCTCAAACGGATTGTCGACGACGCCAATGTGCCGGTCGTGCTACTCGACCGTGTTTGCCAGGGTGTCGACACCGATGCCGTCGTTCTCGACAATCAGCGCGCGGTGTTCGACGCCATCACTTATCTGATCGATCTCGGCCATCGGCGCATCGGCTACATCTCCGGCTCGTTCGATATCTCGCCGATGCATGACCGCATGGCGGGATACCGGGAAGCCCTCCAGACCGCGGGCCTGCCGGCCGAGCCCGAGCTCGTCCGCTTCGGCAATTTCCACGAAGTCGATGGCTACAACGCCACCATGCAGCTGCTTTCGCTGCACGACCGGCCGAGCGCCATCTTTTCGGCCAACAACCCGATGGTGATCGGCACGATGAAGGCCATCCGCGATATCGGCCTGTCCTGTCCGGAGGATATTTCGGTCGCCTGCTTCGACGATTTTCCGTGGTCGGATGTGTTCCGGCCGCAATTGACCACGGTCGCACAGCCGGTGCAGGCGATTGGCGAACAGGCGGCCAATCTGCTGCTCGACCGGCTCGCCGGCAACAGGGATGCGCCGCCGCGCAAGCTGACGCTCAAGGGACGCCTGATGATCCGCAATTCATGCCGGCCACTTGGCGCGATCGCACAAAGCGTCAGCGCGTAGCGCTTGGGCTCTGTTCAGAAACGTTGTAATGCCGGACGGACAGCGCTCCCTCTGTCCTGCCGACCCCGGCCCTTTCGCAGCCGCTACGGGCGTTCGTCGTTCGAAAACCGAGCAATTGAAGGACGCGGCGCTGATCGAGCCAAGTGGCCAACAATCAGCCCGCCGACAAGCAGGAAAATCTTGGCAATCGAAGCATGTCGGATTAGGAATATGACGAGATGCGGCTGATCGCTCACACGGGCGCCGGCTTGAGTCATGCGCGTGAAATCGATCCTAATCGGGCTGGTACTTGCTGGGATGGTCGCATTCTTCGGCTGCACCACCGGCGGCGCATTAAAGACTTTCCCCTCGGCCTATGGCGGCCTCACCGACGCCGGTTTTCGCGTTCCGCCGGTTCCGATCTACAAGGTTGACCAAAAGTTCCTTCGGCAGACAGTGCCTTATGCGACTGAAGAGGCGCCTGGCACCATCATTGTCGATACAGGAGCGAAGTTCCTCTACTACGTGTTGGGAGACGGTCAGGCGCTGCGCTACGGAATCGGCGTTGGCAAGGCGGGCTTCGAGTGGCATGGCACTGCTCACGTTGCGAGGAAGCGCGAATGGCCGGATTGGAGCGCGCCGTCTGCGATGATCGTGCGCGAGCAGAAGCGGGGCCGCATCATACCGGCTCATATGGAGGGCGGACTCATGAACCCGCTCGGGGCGCGGGCGCTCTATCTTTTCAACGAGAAAGGTGACACTGGATATCGCCTGCACGGTAGCCCTGAATGGTGGTCCATCGGCAAAGCTGTGTCGGCGGGCTGCATTCGCCTCATGAACCAGGACATCATCGATCTCTATAACCGCTCCACAATCGGCACCAAGGTGATCGTCATTTAGTAGACGCCGCGTTTCCGTCTAACAGACGAGCATGACGGATCGAAAACTCTCCGCGTAAAGCGCGCGAACTGTTCGCGATGTCTTCGCACACCTGTTCGCGATGTTCCCTGCCTAAGGCCGGCCTTGCCCGCAACAGTGCCAAGTGGCGAACCAGCTCTCAGGCAGCTTCCGACAGCGATTTGTGGGCGTCGGTCAGGATCTCGAACGAGCGCACCCGCGCCGCATGGTCGAAAATCTGCGCTGTGACCATCAGTTCGTCGGCGCCGGTGCGGCGCACGAATGCCTCGATGCCTTGCCTGACCGTTTCGGGGGAGCCGACGACAGCGCAGGAAAGCGCCTGGCCGAGCATGGTCTTGGCCATTGGATCGAGGTCGCGCTCATATCCTTCGACCGGCGGCGGCAATCGGCCGGGCCGGCCGGTGCGCAGATTGACGAAGGCCTGCTGCAGCGAGGTGAACAACAGCCGCGCCTCGGCATTGGAAGGAGCAGCGAAGACATTGAGGCCGAGCATCACATAGGGCTTGTCGAGCTGCTCCGAAGGCTGGAAGCGCGAGCGGTAGATCTCCAGCGCATGGTCGAGCTCGGCCGGCGCAAAATGCGAAGCGAAGGCGTAGGGCAGGCCGAGCATGGCGGCAAGCTGCGCGCCGTAGAGGCTGGAGCCGAGAATCCAGATCGGCACCTTTTCGCCTTCGCCGGGCACCGCGCGGATGCGTTGGCCGTCTTCGGCTGGCTGGAAGTAACCGATCAGCTCGACGACGTCCTGCGGGAAATTGTCGGCGCCAGCGTCGAGGTTGCGGCGCAGCGCCCGTGCCGTGGGCATGTCGGTGCCGGGCGCCCGGCCGAGGCCGAGATCGATGCGGCCAGGATGCAGAGCGTTGAGCGTGCCGAATTGCTCGGCGATGACAAGTGGCGAATGATTGGGCAGCATGACGCCGCCGGCGCCGACGCGTATCGTCTTGGTGCCGCCGGCAACGTGGGCGATGACTACCGAAGTGGCGGCGCTGGCGATGCCGGGCATGTTGTGATGCTCAGCCAGCCAGTAGCGCTTATATCCCAGCCGCTCGGCATGACGGGCGAGATCGAGCGAATTGGCGAGCGACTGCGAAGCATTGCTACCTTCGACGATCGGCGACAGGTCGAGAACGGAAAGAGCGGTCATCGGCGGGGATTCCTGTGGACCGGACGGATGTAGGAAGCCGTTGCCGGGGCGGCAAATTCAAAATGTTGATAGAGCGCTGTGCGCCCGACGGATGTGCAACCGATGCAAGGTCGTTGATATGCACACCAATCAGTGACGCTTTTGGGCTCTTAAGCCGCTACCTTTTTGGCTCGGAAATCTCTTCATCCTCGATTACCGCCGTGTGCTGCGCCGCGAGGAAATTGCCGACATGGCTGAGACCGTCGAAATGATCGCAGAATACCTTGATGACGACCAGCAGCGGCACCGCCATCAGCGCGCCGACGAAACCCCATAGCCACGACCAGAAGGCGATGGCGATCAGGATCGCCACGGCGTTGATTTCGAGACGGCGGCCGACCACCGTCGGCGTCACGAACTGGCCTTCGACGACGTCGCATAAGAGGACGAAGGCCGGCGCCAGCAGCGCATAGGAAATCGTGTCGAAGCTGATCAGCGCGATGATCGTGACCAGCGTGATGGTGGTCAGCGCCCCGATATAGGGCAGGAAATTGAGCAAGGCCGCTGCCGCGCCCCAGACCTGCGCGTTGGGCACGCCGAGTGCCCACAGGCCGAGCCCGATGACCACGCCGAGACATGTATTGATGACCGTGACAGTAAGCAGATAGTGCGAGATTTCACGCTCGACGTCATAGACTACGCGCAGCGCCCGCTTCTTTTCGCTTAGACTGGGGAAGGACTGGACGATCTTTTCATAGAACATCGTGCCCGAGGCGAGCAGGAACAGCGACAGGACGAAGACGATGGTGACGCTGGCGCCGGCCGACAGCACATTGCCGGCGGCCTGCGAGAGAATACCCGATGGCGCCATCGCCACCCTCTGAACGCCCGGCTCCTGGGACGTCTGTGTCAGGCCCTCGATCTGGCGCGAAATCTCCACGATCCGTTCGAACGGACGGCGCAGTTGTGCCAGACGTTCGGTAAGCTGCTGGCCGATCGTCGAGGTGTTGTTGATGAGGTCGATGACCGGGCCGCTGAGCAGATATCCCGCGACGGCGACGAGGCAAAACGAAAGCAGCACCAGCAGTGTCGCCGAAATGACATCGGGCATGCCATGCTTGCGCAGGAAGCGAACGATCGGCGTCAGCGTCAGCGCCAGCAGAAAAGCCAGAATGACCGGCATGAAGAAGGCGCGGGCGAAGTAAAGCGCGTAGATCGCCATGAGGATGAAGATGCCGACGAGCAGCGAACGCATCAGATGCGCATCCGCCCGCGCCTCGACGCGCGAATCCGGGCTTTCGGCAGCGCTTGCGCCCGAAGCGGCGGGTTCGGCCTTCATTCTGACCCTCGGCGGCACACCGCGATTGGTGTAGACCGTTGGCGAAAACGCCTCTGCGGCTTCAAGGTTCCGTTAGCCGGCGTCACCGGCAAGGCCGCCTCGCGGCTTTGCTGGTGAATCAGGCAACCGGCGCTGCCGCGGCGACGGCCTTCGCAGTTTCCCGGCGCACGATCGGCGCCACCTTGGTGCCGTAGAGTTCGATAGCCTTCATGACCTTGGCGTGCGGCATGGTGCCGATCGCCATTTGCAGCAGGAAGCGGTCGTTGCCGAATATCCTGTGCTGGGCAATGATCTTGTGGGCCGCCTGTTCTGGATTGCCGACGAACAGGGCGCCGTTCGGGCCGCGCGATTGGTCGAAATGAGCCCGCGACGTCGGCCCCCAGCCGCGCTCGCGGCCGATGCGGTTCATCACTTCGGCCTGCGGCCTGTAGAAATCGTCGGCTGCCTGGTCGGCGGTGTCGGCGATGAAGCCGTGCACGTTGAGGCTGGTGGCAAGGCTCGCCGGATCGCGGCCGGCCCGCCTGGCTGCATCCCTGTAGATGTCGAACAGTGGTGCAAACCGCGCCGGTTCGCCGCCGATGATCGCCAGAGCCAGCGGCAACCCGAGTACGCCAGCCCGCGCCGCCGATTGCGGCGTACCACCGATCGCGATCCAGATCGGCAATTTGTCCTGAAAGGGCCGGGGATAGACGCCGCGATCGTTGATCGGCGCGCGCAGACTGCCCGACCAGGTCACCTTGACATGATCAAGGATGGCGAGCAGCAGGTCGAGCTTCTCGGCAAAGAGCTCGTCATAGTCTTCGAGATTATAGCCGAACAGCGGAAAGGATTCGATGAACGAGCCGCGCCCGGCCATGATCTCGGCCCGGCCGCCGGACAGAAGATCGAGGGTGGCAAACTGCTGAAAGACGCGCACCGGATCGTCGGAGGACAAAACGGTGACCGCGCTGGTCAGCCTTATGCGCTTGGTTCGTTCGGCAGCCGCCGCCAGCGCCACCACCGGAGCGGAGGCAGCATAGTCGGGACGGTGGTGCTCGCCGAGACCAAAGACGTCCAGCCCGACCTGATCGGCGAGCTCGATCTCCTCGATCAGGTTGCGCAGCCGCTCATGCGCACCGATCGCACCGGGACCCGGTTCCGGGCTGACGTCAGCGAAGGTGTAGAGACCGAGTTCCATAGTGGTGTCATCCTAGCGTTTTGTCTTGGCGCTACAGGTAGCGATCAGTCCGCTGCGCCGCCAGAGGCCTGGATGGTGAACAGTGCGGGTGGCTTTCAGCCGAATTCGATCGAAATGGCGTCTCCCGGTTGCAACAGATCAGAATTTCATGGCTGGCATACCGTTTTGGCGCTTGAACTCTCGGTTTTCACGCGTATGTAAGCCTCGCAAATTGACTCCAGGGAAGTGGACTTGGCTATCTACAGGGAAAAAGACGTTTTCGAGCGGCGCAATGCCGCAAACGAGGCAAAGAAGGCGCTTCTGGAGCGCTTCAAGGCAAAGCCGGCGGCAGATGATCCAGCGGTGCTGGCACGACAGGCCGAGCGCAAGGCAATCCTCGAGGCCCGCGCGATACGCGAGGCCGAAAAGGCCAGGCTGAAGCAGGAAAAGCTGGCGCGCGAAGCGGCCGAAAAGGCCGAGCGCGAGGCAGCTGCCGAAGCGGCACGCATTGCCGCCGAAGAGGCAGCACAGGCCGAAGCGAAGATCCGGGAAGCTGAAGAGAACGAGCGCATCGCCCGTTTTCTTGCCGACGAGGCCGAACGCAAGGCCAAGCGTGACGCACGCTATGCCGCGCGCAAGCAGCGCACCGGCAGGACGCCGCCCGGCTTCTCCGCCCGATAGCGCCTTCCGGCGCTGATCAGCCGAATTCAAGAATCAGGGCCGCCTTGCAGCGGCCCTGAAGGCGTTTGGTCTGTCGGGCCGACTTAAGCCGCGAGCTTCAGTCCCATAATGCCGCAAACGATGAGCGCGATGCAGGCCAGCCTGATCGCGGTCGCCGGCTCCCCGAGCAGCCATATCCCCAACAGCGCCGTGCCGACGGTGCCGATGCCGGTCCATACCGCATAGGCTGTGCCGACCGGCAGTGCCTTCAGCGCCAGGCCGAGCAAGGTCAGGCTGACAATCATCGAGGCTACCGTCAGGACGGTTGGCAGCGGCTTCGAGAATCCGTCGGTGTATCTTAGGCCGATCGCCCAGCCGATCTCGAACAGGCCGGCGAAGAACAGGAAAATCCACGACATCGGAACGCTCCGTTTCGATGGCTCCCGGCCGATCTCTTGAAAGCGCAAAAACTATCTTCGCCGCATCCATATGGGATGCTCGTGCGCTTAATGAACAACAATACCGGCCGCATTTGCGGCCGGTCGAAATAAGCCAAAACGGTAGCTGCGGCCCTACTTGTCCTTCAGCTTCATCGCCTTCACCGGCGGTGCCTTCAGGGCCGGCGCCGGAGCGGGTTTCTTCGCGTCCTTCTTCGGCTTGCGGGCTTCCTTGCCTGCCTTCATCGCACCTTTAGCCATGATTCGTTCCTCCGGTTGATGTCTGGCGAAGTGAAACAAGAGAAAACGCTAGACTGCAAGAGGCCGCTGCCGTGCAGTCGCCTTGGCCGATGGCTGTCAACCGGTTTCTAATTCCCTCGTAAACCGCAGCGGTCCGTGCGATGGTCCTCTTCGCACTGCAGCATCAGCCCTTGCGTTTCGCCGGCTGATGATCGCGCAGTCCGGTCAGGACGACAATGCGGATCCACATCGGTTGCCAGATGAGCTTCGACTTCCCGCAGGAAACACCGCTGATCGCGATGCTCAACGTCCATTATTCGCGCGCATCCGATCTCGAGCGGCCGGACTTCCTGACGTCGAACCCGCCGGTGCCGATCGAAAGCTATCGCGACAGTTTCGGCAATTGGTGCAACCGTCTCGTTGCGCCGGCCGGGCGCTTTGCGTTCGGCACGGACGCGGTCATCCGCGACCCCGGCTCCTTCGAGACGCGCGAGCTGACGGCATGGCAGCATGAGGTGCGCGATCTGCCGTCGGAGACGCTGCTGTTCCTGCTGCCCAGCCGCTATTGCGAGAGCGACGTGCTGGCGAACGAAGCCTGGCGGCTGTTCGGCAATACGCCGCTCGGCATCCCGCGCGTCCAGGCGGTCTGCGACTTCGTCCATAACCATATCGTCTTCAACTATTTCAATGCACGGCCGACACGCACCGCAGCCGAAGCCTATCGCGAGCAGAGTGGTGTGTGCCGCGACTTTGCCCACCTCGCAGTCGCCTTCTGCCGCGCCCTGAACATCCCGACCCGCTACTGCACCGGTTATATCAGCGATATCGGCCTGCCAAAGCCGTGGTCGGACATGGATTTCGCCGCCTGGATGGAGGTTTATCTCGGCGGCCGCTGGCACGCGTTCGACCCGCGCAACAACGCGCCGCGCATCGGCCGCATCCTGATTGCCTCCGGACGCGATGCCGCCGATGTCCCACTCACCCACATTTTTGGACCGGGCGCGCTGGCTGGCTTCAAGGTCTGGACGGAGGAGGTCATCGAATAGCCTCTCGCGCTGCCCTTTTGAACAACTCGACACTTCGGGCGTTGTTCGAGCTGTGGAGCGTGGGCGTGCTCCGCTAATCTCGGTGCATCAACCAAGGCAGCACACCATGGCGGCGCATGGCGGGTCGAAAAAAGTGATCTATGCGGCGCTCGCCGGCAATCTTGCGATCGCCCTGACCAAATTCGCCGCTGCCTTGTTCACGGGCAGCTCGGCAATGCTCTCGGAAGGCGTCCACTCGCTCGTCGATACCGGCAATGGCAGCCTGCTGCTTTACGGCATGCACCGCGCCGCCCGGCCGGCCGATCGGACGCATCCGCTAGGCCATGGTCGCGAGCTGTATTTCTGGAGCTTCATCGTCGCGCTCCTCGTCTTTGCACTGGGCGCCGGCATATCGTTCTACGAAGGCGTGACGCACATCATGGCGCCGGAGCCGATTGCCAACGCAAAGGTGAACTACGCTGTACTTGGCCTTTCCTTCCTGTTCGAAGGCACCTCCTGGCTGGTGGCGCTGAACGAGTTCCGCCACCAAAAAGGCAGCCACGGCTGGCTCGAGGCGGTGCAGCTCAGCAAGGACCCGAGTGTCTACACCGTACTCTTCGAGGACAGCGCGGCACTTCTCGGCCTCGTTGTCGCCTTCGCCGGCATATTGGCGGCGGAACTGCTGGACATGCCGAAGCTCGACGGCGCCGCGTCGATCGGCATCGCGCTGATCCTGGGCGCGACCGCGATCTTCCTGGCCCGCGAAAGCAAGAGCCTGCTGCTCGGCGAGCCGGCCTCGCCCGAGGTGCAAATGAAAGTGCTGGCCATTGTCCAGCAGGACCCGGCGGTGCGGCGGGCAAATGGCGTACTGACGCTCCATATGGGGCCTCAGGAGATCGTCGCCGCTCTGAGCATCGAGTTCGAGGACCACTTGTCGGCGCCCGAGATAGAGACCTGCGTCGAACGCCTCGAGACACGGCTGAAGGCGGAGATGCCGGAGGTCACGCGCCTGTTCGTCAAGCCGCAGACCACCGGCACCTGGGAACGGCGGAGCAAGGCCTTGGCGGCGTCCGGAGGGGAGCCGGCCTGAGGAAAATGGCTGCGCCATCGGGCAGTCCCGGTTATGATTGCGCGCAAAAGCTCCAGGAGGAACGAAGATGAAAATCGACGGCGGGTGTCATTGCGGCGCCATTACTTACGAGGCCGAGGTCGATCCGGAAAAGACCACCATTTGTCACTGCATCGATTGTCAGAAGCTAACCGGAACGGCCTTTCGCGTCACCGTGCCGGCGTCCGAGGACAATTACACGATCACCAAGGGCGCGCCGAAAATCTACATCAAGACCGGTTCGAGTGGTGCCAAGCGCGCTCAGGCATTTTGCGGTGAGTGCGGCTCGCATCTCTACGCCACGTCGGCGGGCGCGGGACCGAAGGTTTACGGCATCAGGGTCGGCACGGCATGGCAGCGCGATCAACTGGTGCCGAGAAAGCAGATCTGGCATCGCTCGGCGCTGCATTGGCTGCCGGAATTCGAAGGCACAACCATCATCGAGGAGCAGTAGCGCCAGACCGGGCGAAGCCTCGGCTCCGGTTCCGGCGTAGCTCTCAATCGTCGCCTTCGACGACCCTTAGCCTCAGCTGCCCGGTTTTCGAATCGGCAACACGCGCGCTGCTTTCCGCTTTTGCTCCGCTGCCATTCGACCCAGCGGTGTCCTCCGCCGGCTGCACGCCAAACTCCAGCGCCTCGATCTTTTGTCCGCGCCTGGTCACCTTCGATGTCGAGACGAGGATGTCCTCGATATCCTTGGCCGATTGACCGAAATGCGTCTGCAATTTGCGCACCCGCTCGTCGAGCCGAGAGACGTCTTCCATCAGCCGGATGACCTCGCCCTGGATCAGGTGCGCCTGCTCGCGCATACGGGCATCCTTGAGGATCGCCTGGATGACCTGGATCGACAGCATCAAAAGCGATGGCGAGACGATGACGATCCGCGATCGATGCGCCTTTTGGACAACGGCCTCGAAATTCTCGTGGATTTCGGCGAACACCGATTCCGAGGGCACGAACATGAAGGCAGTGTCCTGCGTCTCGCCCTGGATCAGGTATTTTTCGGAAATATCCCGGACATGCACCTCGATGTCGCGGCGGAAAGCCTGAGCGGCGGACTTCTGCAGGTCGGCGCCTTCGGCGGCACGGATGGCATTCCAGGCCTCGAGTGGAAACTTTGCATCGATGGCAAGCGACGGTGCGCCGTTCGGCATCTTCACCAGGCAGTCGGGCCGGCTGCCATTCGACAAGGTCGCCTGGAATTCATAGGCGCCGTGGGGCAATCCGTCGGCGACGATGGCTTCCATACGCGACTGGCCGAAGGCGCCGCGCGTCTGCTTGTTGGAAAGGATCGCCTGCAATTGCACGACCTGGCCGGCCAGCGACTGGATGTTGCCTTGCGCGATATCGATGACCGCCAGCCGCTCCTGCAGCTTGGCGAGGCTCTCATGCGTCGATCTCGTCTGCTCGGTCATGGTCTGGCCGAGGCGGCCGGTCATGGCGTCGAGGCGCTGGCCGATCGACTGGGTCAGTTCGGCCTGACGTGCCCCGAACACTTCGGCGATAGCGCCCATACGGCCCTGCATTTCCGCCTGGCTTGCCAAGATGCCGGCCATCCGCACCTCGGCGTCGCGGGCGTGGTCGGCGGCTTCGGCGGCCGCCATTGCACGCGCCTTGGCCGATCGCCAGAGCGCAATGACGAGCGCCACGAACAGGCCGAGGAACAGCATTGCGCCGAAACCCAGAGCATGGCCGAGCGTGATCGTGGTGGCGCCGAGGCGGGCGACAGGTTCGGACAGGATGGTGGCCAGATCGTTCATGCCGACAGCATAGATGATTCGGTCTGGCGGCACAGATCAAAACGTGAACGACCAGAAGGCGTCCCGGTTGACGCTTTTCCTGCGAGGTCTTAGGTGAGACGCCATGTCGATCAAGCCGCTTATCATCCTCCCCGATCCCGTCCTGCGTCAGGTTTCAAAACCGGTCGAGCGTGTCGACGGTGATTTGCGTAAACTGGCCGGCGACATGCTGGACACCATGTATGACGCGCCCGGCATCGGCCTCGCGGCGATCCAGGTCGGCGAACCCTTGCGCTTGCTGGTGATCGACCTCGCCAAGGAGGACGAGACGCCGGCACCGCACGTCTTCATCAATCCCGAAATCCTCGACAGCTCCGACCAGCGTTCGGTCTACGAGGAAGGCTGCCTGTCGATCCCGGATTACTATGCCGAGGTCGAGCGTCCGGCAGCGGTGCGGGTGAAGTATCTCGATCGCGACGGCAAGCTGCAGGAGATCGAGGCCGAGGGGCTGATGGCGACCTGCCTGCAGCATGAGATCGACCACCTAAACGGCGTGCTGTTCATCGACCACATCTCCAAGCTGAAGCGCGACATGGTGGTCAAGAAATTCAAGAAGCTCGCCAGGGACAAGGCGCCGGGCAAGATGGTGGGATAGGGGTCGACGAATGCCCCTGCGTGTCATCTTCATGGGTACGCCCGAATTCTCCGTGCAGACGCTGCGAGCGATCGCCGGGGCAGGGCATGAATTGGCAGCCGTCTACACCCAGCCGCCGCGCGCCGCAGGCCGGCGCGGGCTCGAGCTGACGCCGTCGCCGGTGCAGCGTGAGGCGGAGCGGCTTGGCATCGAGGTGCGGTCGCCGGTGTCGCTGAAGAGCGAGGCGGAGCAGCAGGCGTTCCGCACCTTGCGCGCCGATGTCGCCGTGGTCGTCGCCTACGGGCTGCTTCTGCCCAAACCTATTCTCGAGGCGCCGCGGCTCGGTTGCCTCAATGGCCACGCATCGCTATTGCCGCGCTGGCGCGGCGCTGCCCCTATCCAGCGCGCCATCATGGCCGGCGATACCGAGACGGGCATGATGGTGATGCGGATGGAGGAAGGCCTCGACACCGGGCCTGTGGCAATGGTTGAAAAATGCGCCATTGGACCCGACATGACGGCCGGCGATCTGCACGACCGGCTGATGATCCTGGGTGCTGCGCTGATGGTGCAAGCGCTCGAACGGCTCGAGCGGAATACGCTGACATTTACCACACAGGCGGAGGTGGGGGTGACCTACGCCAAGAAAATCGATAAATCGGAGACTCGCATAGACTGGCTGCGACCTGCCGGCGACGTGCACAACCAGATTCGCGGCCTGTCGCCCTTTCCCGGTGCATGGTGCGAGGCCGAAATCGGCGGCCGCATGGAACGGCTGAAACTGCTTCGCTCGACGCTCTCGCAAGGCGCCGGCGAACCGGGAGGAATTCTCGATGACCGGCTGACGGTTGCCTGCGGGTCAGGCGCGATCAGGCTGGTCGAAGTTCAACGTGCGGGCGGAAGGCCCATTGCCGCGCAGGAGTTTCTGCGCGGGGCTAAGCTCGAAAAAGGGATGAAATTGTCATGAGCATGATGTCCATACGCGCGGCGACGCCGCGGGACCGCGAGGCGATCCGCCTTGTCGAAGAACACGCATTCGGCCAGCAGGCGGAGGCCGGACTGGTCGACGCGCTGGTCACCGGCGGTGATGCCGTCGTCGAACTGGTGGCGGACGAAGACGGGCAAGTGGTCGGCCATATCCTGTTTTCACGGCTCTTCGTGCAGAATGGCGGCAAGAGCTTCCCGGCAGTCGCGCTGGCGCCGCTGGCAGTCGAGCCGTCGTTCCACGGCACCGGCATCGGCGGTGCCCTGGTCCGCGAGGCTCATATCCGCCTGAAAGCCGCCGGCGAGACGCTCGCTGTGGTGCTCGGCGATCCGGCCTACTATGGCCGCTTCGGCTACAGCCGCGCCCGTGCAGCGAAATTCGAGAGCGACTACCAAGGCGAGGCTTTGCAGGCGCTTGCCTGGGGCGAGGCGCCGGAGACCGGCAGGCTGGTCTACGCCTCGGCCTTCGGCTCAGCCCTCGCCGCCTGATTTCGCCTCGATCCGGGAATGCCGCGTTTTCGCCTCGACATCGAATATGACGGCAGTCTCTTTGCCGGCTGGCAACGCCAGGCCAATCAGCCTTCGGTGCAGCAGGCGATCGAGCAGGCGATCGAGAAGTTCTGCGGCGAGCAGGTCTCTCTGCGCGCCGCCGGCCGCACCGATGCCGGTGTCCATGCGACCGCTCAGGTGGCGCATGTCGATCTGGTCAAGGCATGGCCCGGCGACAAGGTGCGCGACGCCGTCAACGCGCATCTGCAAGCGGCCAAGGCGCACATCGCCATCCTGAAGGCCGCCGTCGTGCCGGATGGCTTCGATGCGCGTTTCTCGGCGATCGGCCGCCACTATCTCTACCGTATCGTCAACCGCCGCGCGCCAGCAGCGCTCGACA
Source organism: Mesorhizobium sp. M0815 (assembly GCF_040319995.1). Taxonomy (NCBI): domain Bacteria; kingdom Pseudomonadati; phylum Pseudomonadota; class Alphaproteobacteria; order Hyphomicrobiales; family Phyllobacteriaceae; genus Mesorhizobium; species Mesorhizobium sp. M0815. Next base: position 169,711 of record NZ_JAMYOU010000008.1, read on the forward strand.
AGGGCAAGATCTGGTGGGTACCGAAGCAGCTCGATGCCGCCGCCATGCACGAAGCGGCAAAAGTGCTGCTTGGCCGGCATGATTTCACCACCTTCCGCTCGACCCAGTGCCAAGCCACCAGCCCGGTCCGCACGCTCGACCGGCTGGATGTCAGCCGGGCGGGCGATTTCATCGAAGTCCGCGCTTCGGCGCGGTCATTCCTGCACAACCAGGTGCGCTCGATGGTCGGCTCGCTCAAACGTGTCGGCGAAGGCGGCTGGGCCATTGCCGACCTCAAGGCCGCGCTCGAGGCGCGCGACCGTGCGGCCTGCGGTCAGGTGGCGCCGCCCGACGGGCTGTTTCTAGTCGGCGTCGATTATCCGACGCCTGGCTGATCCGGCACGCTGATACCGAGCAGCGCCTGCAGGCCGAACAGGACGATCAGCGACGCCACGAACATGCCGGCAAAAACAGCGCTGCCGACAGCCGCACCTCTGCCGATGGCAACGTTGGTCATCCGCCAGGTCAATACCATTGACAGCGCGAACAGCAGCAGCGACACCAGCCCGGAGACTTCGTTGGCCGATGTCAGGAAAAGCCGGATCAACGCCGATGGCAGCATCATCCAGGCGATGATCGCCGAGGCCCAGTTGCTGGCGACGACATAATGGACGAAACGGCTGCCGACGCCGACCCGCGGCGCGACCAGGGCCAGGCCGATGAGCGGCAGCACCCAGGCGCCGATATCGACGGTGGCCAGCCGGATCAACATGCTGAAACGGCCGACGAATGCGTCGGGATCGCCGATCTCGTTGGCAATGCCGACCCAGCCGACGATCAATGCCGGCGCCGCGACGACGATGGCAAAAAAGGAGTTCCAGAAACCGTCCGCCGAAAGGTCGAGCAGGCGAAATCCGTCGGCCTTGCCGAGCATCAGCCGCCAGGCGCCGGCAAGCGAAGCATAGGTTTCATCCGCTGAAAGCATCACTAGGATATGTCCTGCGCAAACCAGTCTTCAACGAAGCGCAGATAAATCTGCGTCAGCGTCTCGAGATCGGCAATCGCCACACGTTCGTCGACCATGTGCATGGTCTTGCCGACCAGGCCGAATTCGACCACCGGACAATAATCCTTGATAAAGCGGGCATCGGAGGTGCCGCCGGAGGTGGAGAGCGCCGGCTTCCTGCCGGTCACCGCTTTGACCGAACCGCCAAGCGTCTCGATCAGCCTGTCGTCGCGTGTCAGGAAAACATGGCACGGCCCGTCGCGCCAGACGATCTCGTAGTCGACCGGCGTCTTCTTGCCGGCGCGGTATTTCTTGCGTTTCGCCGCCCGGTCGAGGCGGTTGTGGATCTCGGCCTGGATCGTCTCGGCGGTCCATGTGTCGTTGAAGCGGATATTGAAGGTAGCTGCTGCCTTCGCCGGGATGACGTTGGTGGCGGGATTGCCGACATCGATGGAGGTCACCTCAAGATTCGTCGGCTGGAAATCCCTTGTTCCGTTGTCGAAGACGGGGTGCAGCAAGGCGTCGACCAGCGTCACCAGGCCGCGCACCGGATTGTCGGCTAGCTGCGGATAGGCGGCGTGGCCCTGGCGGCCGTTGACGACGACCGTGCCCGATAGCGAGCCGCGCCGGCCGATCTTGATCATATCGCCAAGCGCGTCGGGATTGGTAGGCTCGCCGACGATCGAGGCATCCCATTTCTCGCCTTTGGCGGCCGCCCATTCGAGCAGCTTCGTCGTGCCGTTGATCGCCGGGCCTTCCTCATCGCCGGTTATCAGCAGCGAGACCGACCCCTTCGGGCCGCCCTTCTGCTCGACATGTCGCGCCACCGCCGCGACGAAACAAGCAATGCCGCCCTTCATGTCGACGGCGCCGCGGCCGAACATCTCGCCATTGGCGATCTCGGCGCCAAAGGGCGGGTGCGTCCAGGCTGCCTCGTCGCCCACCGGCACCACGTCGGTATGGCCGGCAAACATCAGATGCGGGCCATTGCCGGAACGCCGCGCGTAAAGGTTCTCGATGTCCGGTGTGCCGGCTTCGGAAAACACCGGTCGCTCGACCGCAAAGCCGAGCGGCTTCAACATCGCCTCCAGCGCGCGCAGCGCACCGCCTTCGGCGGGCGTCACGGAAGCACAGCGGATGAGTGCAGCGAGATTTCTAACCGGATCGGTAGGCAGCATCATGGGCAAAAGCGATAGTCGAAAGCGCAAGGTCTGTCACGGCCAGACGTGAGGGCCAGCCATGCCGCCGACATTATGGTTTTCATGTCGTATAATTGCGGCAAGGTCTCTCGACCAGAACAGGGCCATCGCATGGTCACGCGTGGCAAGACGATCGTAATCGCCGGTGCCGGCAGTATCGGCTGCTACGCCGGCGGCTGCCTGATACTTGCCGGGCGAAAGGTGTTTCTGCTGGCGCGACCGCGCGTCGAGAAGGCCCTGCAAGAAGCTGGATTGCGCATCACCGACCCTGACGGCCGCGACCGTTCTGTCAAACCGGACGCATTGTCGGTCACCGCCGATCCGGCGGTAGCATTCTCCGATGCCGATGTCATTTTGGTAACGGTCAAGAGCGGCGCGACGCAAGACATGGCCGGGCTGATTGCCGCCCATGCCCGACCGGACGTGGTGATACTCAGCCTGCAGAACGGCGTCGACAATGCCGATAAATTGCGAGCCCATCTCACCGCCCAGCCGGTGCTCGCGGGCATGGTGCCGTTCAACGTGGTCCAATCGCCGGAGGGCGAATTGCCGCTTCGCCTGCACCGCGCCAGCGGCGGCAAAGTGATGATCGAACAGGGCTCGGCGGGCCTTGACGAACTGCTTGATGTCGAGGGGTTTGCCGTCGCGACGCATGGTGACATCGACGCGGTGTTATGGGACAAGCTGCTGCTCAACCTCAACAACGCGCTGGTGGCGCTTTCCGGTCTGCCGCTGGCGGCAGAGCTTGCCGATCGCCGCTGGCGGCTGATCCTGGCCGGTCAGATCGACGAAGCATTGGCGGCAATGACGGCGACAGGCATCGAACCCGCTCGCATCGCCGGCCTGCGTCCCGCACTGCTGCCGAAAGTGCTTCGCCTGCCCGACGGGCTGTTCAAGTTCTTGGCGCGGCGGATGCTTGCCATCGATCCGGCCGCGCGTTCGTCGATGTGGGATGACCTGCGGCGCCGCCGGTCGACGGAGATCGGCGAACTGCAAGGCGCGGTCCTGCGTTTGGCCGAAAAGGCCGGCACGCCGGCGCCTTTGCTGAAGCATGTCACTGCACTGGTGCGCGCGGCCGAGCAGGAGAGGCGCGGATCGCCTTGCTTGCCGCCGGAAGCTGTCGCTGCGACCGTCAGATCGTAGCCCGCACAGGCGCCCAATAACGGCCCTTGCCGGTGCGCTTGGCTTCGTAGAGTGCATGGTCGGAACAGGTGAGCAGGATTTCCGGATCGCCGCCGTCGGCGGGTGCAAAGGCGCTGCCGACGCTCAAGCCGACATGGATGGCGGAACCGACCCCGAGGTCGAAAGGCACCGAGACCTTTTCGATGGCCCGCTTTGCCAGATAGGTGGCCTCGATCTCCGAGGTTGCGGGCAAAAGGATGACGAATTCGTCGCCGCCGATACGGAAGACCACGTCCCCCGGCCGGAAGCCGCGCTTCAATCGTTCGGCCACCTTGCGCAGCAGCACGTCGCCGACCGCATGACCAAAACGGTCGTTGACCTGTTTGAAGCCGTCGAGGTCCATGCTGAGCACGGCAAACGGCTTGCCGCCATTGGCGGCCGGCGCCGCAAGGTCGCGGCACATGTCGCGCAATTTTTCCTGCAGGAAGATGCGGTTTGGCAGGCCGGTCAGCGCGTCCTTGATCGCCAGGTCGCGATTGTCCAGCTCGGCGCGGATCATGCGGGCGTTGATTGCGTGGTTCTGAAGCAGCACGATGATGACGCCGGCCACATAGAACGGCGTTTGAATTCCGACGATCGGCATTCCGGGCGCTGCGGAAAACAATGCACCGACCACGTAAGGCAGGCTTACGGCCAACATGACGAATATGGCGAAGCGCGGGGTGGCCGCATTGCGTGACGACACCACGCCAACGACACCTGCGACATTCAAGGCGGCAAGTACGGAAAGCGCCATATTCCCGCTGGCAACACAGCCATAGCAGCCGAGGCCGAAAACGACCGACCATACACCGCTGGCTGCCATCAGGCCCGCCAGCGGCCCTTTCGAGCCGCGCCTGCGGGCCTGCTCGCATTCCCGCATCAGCAGAACGCGGACGACGAAAAGCATCAGGTCGGCTGCGATCCAGGCGTAGGGCCACCAATCCTTCGTGGCAAGTGCGGCGCTGACCGCAACCACCAGAACGCTGATGGTGCCGAACAAGACTGCGAATTTGCGGTCGAAAGTGGTGTCGAGAAGCCGGGCGCGGACGGCTTCCGGTTCCAATCTCATCGGCGAAGAGAACCAGGCAAACAGGCGAGCGGCGGCGCTCCACGTTTTGCGCGGCTCCTTGGTGGTCAGGGATAGGTCGCTTGCCAGTCGAGCGCTCCGTGCCGGTCGACACAGTTTTCGCCGGCATGCTGGGCCAGGGTGATTAACATTCGCTTAGAGCGTCCGGCGCAAAACCGGGGTTTCGGAACTCCCCGCTCTGCCGCTCTAGCGGATCTGCCGCCGGCTCGCGGGTCTTAGCTTGCCGGCCCCGGTCGTCTGCGGACTGCAGGCCGACGCGGCGGACCCGGCTCGGGATCGGTTTTCTTCGCATGTGCCGGCTGCCCATGAGGGGTTTCGATCAGCGTGATCTTCTGCCAGATCTTTCGCGACAGGTTCGACGCCAGGTTCTCGATGTCATTGACGCCATCGATGACCACGGCGTCATTGACCGACTGGGCAAACAGCGCGGCGATCTTGCCGGTGATCGACAACATTTCGGAGCAATAGTCGAGATAGCGGGCAAGGTCGGCGGCGTTGGTGATGCGGGCTGGCGAATGTGCAGTCGGCTTGAAACTGGCTGAAAGTGCTGCCGGATCCTTGGTCAGCTGGTGCATGTCGATGACGTGGATGAGCGACCGCAGCCCGTGGAGTTGGCGGAACACCCGCTTGCGCTTGATCCGCTCCTCGGAGCGGATCAGGGCCAGGAAGCCCAGCACGGCGAGGATGATCATGTTGAGGGAGGCTTCGATGCCTTGCACCGACTGGAAGGCATCGTGGTTTCCCGAGATGCGGCCGAGCGGCAGGATTGTGCCGACGAACAGGAACATCAGCGCTCCGACGACGAAAGCGGCGATGATGAGGCCGCGCAGCCACCAGATCGGCGCCTCCAGCGCCTTGGCTGCCTTTGCCAGATCGCGCGACAGCGACACGAGCTCGGCGGCGACGCCGCGCAGGCCTGCATCGGGAAAGCGCTCGGCGACGCGCTCTTCCAGCCGTTCGGCGGTTTCGAGGATCAGTTTCGAATCAAGCGAGCGGTAGCGCATGACGAAATGTCCGATTGGCGCTCAGGGTTCGGCCGGTGCGTTGGTGCGCTTGCCGTAGCGGTTGGGGCCTGGGTCACTTTTGAAAAAAGCCAGGATAAAAAGCAGGACGAAGCCGATAATGAGAGAGATCAATGCGTAATAGGCAGGCTTGCCGAAATCATGGAACCGCTTCGCCGTTAGCGCAAAGGTCGACCATGTCGAGACGAACACAGCGATCCATAAGGCGAGCGCCCAATACTGGCTCGCGGCAGTGCCTAACGGCGTTCGCGCGAACTGGTAGAGCAGAAAGAGTTGAACGATGACCGGCAAGAGGCCAGCCAAAACATAAGCGCTCGGATTCACCCGCCCAGAAAGGCTGAAGAAAAGCCATAGGAATTGAGGTTTGTCAGTCAACCCGGTGCATCCGTTCTCGGGAGATCAATCGCGCAGCAATTCGTTGATCGAGGTCTTGGAACGGGTTCTTGCGTCGACCCGCTTGACGATGACGGCGCAGTAGAGGCTGGGGCCGGGCTCGTTGTTTGGAAAAGGCTTGCCCGGCAGTGAGCCGGCGACGACGACGGAATTGGCCGGTACTTCGCCGTAGAAGATCTCGCCGGTGGCGCGGTCGACGATCTTGGTCGATTGGCCGATGAAGACACCCATGCCGAGCACTGAGCCCTCGCGAACAATGCAGCCCTCGACCACTTCGGAACGGGCGCCGATGAAGCAATTGTCCTCGATGATGGTTGGGCCGGCCTGCATCGGCTCCAGCACGCCGCCGATACCGACGCCGCCCGACAGATGCACATTCTTGCCGATCTGGGCACAGGAGCCGACCGACGCCCAGGTGTCGACCATGGTGCCGCTATCGACATAGGCGCCGACATTGACGAAGGACGGCATCAGCACGGCGCCCGGCGCGACATAGGCAGAGCGGCGCACGATCGACGACGGCACGGCGCGGAAGCCGGCCTTCTCGAAATCGACGGCGCTCCAGCCGTCGAACTTCGAAGGCACCTTATCCCACCATACCGCCTGACCGGGACCACCCTTGATGATCTCCATCGGGTTGAGCCGGAAGGACAGCAGCACCGCTTTCTTCAGCCACTGGTTGACGTGCCATTTGCCGTCGGCCTGCCGCTCGGCGACGCGGGCGACGCCCCGGTCGAGCAGGTCGAGCGCCGATTGGATGGCCTCGCGCGTCTCGCCGCGGGTTGCGGTCGAAATGGTGTCGCGTTCCTCGAAGGCGTTCTCGATGATCTTCTCGAGACTCGCGAGATCGGGCTTCGACATGAATTCGCTCCATTACCAAGCTGTTAAGGGCCGGCGCCTTAACCTGTTTGAAAGTCGCGCGGACCCTATGTGAAGGCTTGGGGAGGGTCAATCGCGGCAGCGTCACGGGACGGCGCAAGTGAATGATTGGACGGGTAAAGCAAATATGACTCCCATGGAAAAGGCGGGGTGGACGCCGCTACCGCATTCGGACGAGGATCTGGAGCGGTCGAAAAGCGTGCCGGACACGCCGCAAACGCGCGCGGAGACATATCGGCTGGCCTGGAACGACCCCGATTTCATGACGCGGCGCGAGTTGCGCGCGGTCAGGCTGCAGCTCGAACTGCTGAAACCGGAGATGATCCTGGCCGAGCGCGGCATCCAATCGACCGTCATCCTGTTCGGCGGCGCGCGCATCCCCGAGCCCGGCGGTGAAGCCTGGGCGGCCAAGAACGAGACGCAGAAGAAGAATCTCGAGCAAAACAGCAAATACTATGAGGAGGCGCGCAAATTCGCCCGCCTCTGCTCGCAGCAGTCGGCCACTTCGTACTATCGCGAATTCGTCGTGGTGACCGGCGGCGGGCCTGGCGTCATGGAGGCCGGCAATCGCGGCGCCGACGATGTAGGCGCGCCGTCGATCGGTCTCAACATCGTGCTGCCGCACGAGCAGGCGCCAAACGCCTACGTGACGCCGGAACTCTGCTTTAACTTCCACTATTTCGCGGTCCGCAAGATGCATTTCGTCATGCGTGCCAAGGCCGTTGCGGTGTTTCCCGGCGGCTTCGGTACGATGGACGAGTTCTTCGAGACGCTGACCCTGATCCAGACCGGCCGCATGGAACGGGTGCCGGTCATCCTGTTCGGCAAGGCTTTCTGGGCACGGGCGATCGACCTCGATTTCCTCGCCGAGCAAGGTACGATCACCCCCGGCGACCAGGACATCATCGATTTCGTCGACACCGCCGACGAGGCCTGGGGGATCGTCAGCCGCTTCTATAAGCTCTGATATGCAAGCAAGAATTTGAAGCGCGCCGACTGCCTCAAGCGGGGACTTCGACGATCGCCGTGAGAAAGCCGGCGAGATCGTCGGTGACGAAGTCCACGTCGTCCTCGTTGGCCGGGTCGCGTTCCCAGATTTCCGAGAAGGTCGGCTCGAAATTGCGCGGCACCACCAGCACCGTGGTCATGCCCAGCGATTTCGGCACCGACAGGTTGCGGGCGAGGTCTTCGAACATCACCGCATTTTGCCCGGTGACGGCGTGGAGTTCGGCAAATTTCTCGTAGGATTGTCGCGCCGGCTTGGGGTTCAGCCCGGCTGCGACGATATCGAAAATGTCGTCGAAATGCTCGAGAATGCCCAGCTGCCGCGCGGTGCGTTCGGCATGCCGGCGATCGCCATTGGTGAAGATGAATTTGCGGCCGGGAAGCTGGCGTATGGCGGTGCCGAGGACGGGATCTGGCACCAGCCAGGAATAATCGATGTCGTGGACCTTCTCGAGAAAGTCGTCGGGGTCGATGCCGTGGCGCGTCATCAACCCGTTCAGTGTCGTGCCGTATTCCCGGTAGAGCTCCTTTTGCAGCTTGCGTGCTTCCTCGCGCGGCAGCGTCAGCAATTCTCCGACATAGGCGGTCATCTTCACATCAATCTGAGAGAACAGATTGGAATGGTGCGGATAGAGCGTGTTGTCGAGATCGAACACCCAGTCGGTGACATGGGCAAAGCGGGCGGGGTCGGGAAGCGTCGTCATACCGTCCTTATGGCACGAAACGATCTTTCTAACAGGAGGTTTATCCACAACCTATGCGCGCCCTGGGTGGTGAAAATGGCGCCGTGATTAAAATCTTAAGCATCGCCGAAAGGTGACATTCAGCGCTTGCTGGCACCAAGACGGACCAGTGGGAGCAAGCGATGAATCGCATATTTCTAAAGTCTGCCGCCATCGCTTTCGCCTCCGTCGCCGTCTCACTTTTGCTGACGCTGATCGTCGTGCCGGCAATGGGTTTTCCGATCAATCGCACCATCTGGTTGACGTCCACCGTATGCCCGCTGGCTCTTGCCTGGGGCGCCGGTGCCTATTCGGTCTGGCAGGGCGAAAGGTTGAAGACCGCGCATCGCGAGCTCGCCCGCGCCCATGCCCAGCTCGCCGCCGCCCACAGGCGCTTGGCGGAAAAGGCGAGCCGCGACGACATGACCGGCATGCTCAACCGCGAAAGTTTCTTTGCCGCCCTCGACGGCTCTCGGCGTAAATCCGATCGCGGGGCATTGCTGATCGTCGATGCCGACCATTTCAAGACCATCAACGACAGCTACGGCCATCTGATCGGCGACGAGGCGCTGCTCCTGATCGCAAGTGCGATAGAGCGTGGCGTGCGCAGCGGCGATGTCCTTGGCCGCATCGGCGGTGAGGAATTCTGCGCCTTTCTGATCGGCGCCACCGAACACGAAGCCAGGCGCGTCGCCGAGCGCATCCGCCGTGAAGTAGAGCGTATCCGTTTCCGGCCCGTCGACGAACGAACCGTTCCGCTGACGGTCAGTATCGGCGGGACCACCTGCGGCGAGGACGCCGCAGTGTCGGAGCTAATGCGCGCCGCCGACCAGCGGCTCTACGAGGCCAAGCATCGCGGCCGCAACCTGTCGATCATCGATCGTGACATTTCCGAAGCGGCGTGAGCTCAGCCCTAAGCCTTGTGCTGGAAAAATTCTACCCTATCAGAATTCAACCGCGCCGCGGCCAGTGCTGTCAAAATCCGAAGATGGCGATGCGGAACAGCAGGGCAGCGGCCGCCAGCGCGACCAGTGCAATACCAAGGCCAATGGGAGAACCCCAGCCATACCATTTCATCGCCAGCTTGGCGTATTTGAATTCTTCGGCCGGTGTGAGTGGGCCGCGCGTCTGGTTCTGGTTCCTTGTCCCCTCCTTGCGTGCCGCGACAGGCCGTGCCTTGCGCCCGACGCAGCATATTACTATAATGGCCGTAATGTTAGGCAAATTGATAGTTAGATGATGGAAATAAACTCGTCAAGCATGAATCGGGCCGACATGAAGACGGCCATCAGCCTTGCCATTATGGGCTGGCAAGACGCGACGCAGGCTTATGACGAGGCAGTAGGCGATAGGCTTGAGCTGAGTACGGCGGAACGCCATTGCCTGGCGCTGCTCTATGGCGGCCCGCAATCGGCTGGCGAGGTCGCGGCCGCAACAGGGTTGACGCCGGCCGCAGTCACCGCGCTGATCGACCGGCTGGAGGCGCGCGGCCTGCTGACACGAACGCGCAGCCTCGAGGACAGGCGCAAGGTGGTCATAGAGGCGACGGAACTCACGCGAGAACTATCGGCGCGCTATTATGGTGCGATCGCGCAGGAGGGAGAAAAGGTGATCGCCACATTTAGCGACACCGAGCTGGCCACGATCCTGCGCTTCGTCACCGCGTCGCTCGACCTTCAGCGCGACCAGCTTGCCCGGCTGAAATCCGAGGCCCTGGAAACAGCCGACAGCCTATAGGCTCGCCGGGTCGAGCGCCGGCTCGCCTTTGCGGCGCGCCACGATCGCCGCAAGATCGGCGGTCTCGAAAGCATCACGCAGCACGTCGAACGACGGCAGCACGAAATAGGCACGCTGGAACTTGTCGATCTCGTAGCCGGTGCGCATTACGGTTTCCAGGTCGAAGGCGACATGGTGCGCCTCGCCGCCTTCGACCGCGAACTGAAGCTCGGTGAAGGATGACATCAGCCCGGCGCCGAAAGCCTTCAGCGGCTGGCCCGGCTCGCGTATCAGCCCGTATTCGACGGTGTACCAGTAAAGCCTGGTGATCATCTCGTCGCCGCCGACCGCAATCACGCTGTCGGCCTTCTTGCCATACATCTGCATGAAGTCGGCAAAGACCGGCTGCGTCAGGATCGGCACGTGACCGAAGAAATCGTGGAACATGTCGGGCTCGACAATGTAGTCGAGCTCCTTTTGGGTTCGCAGCCAGTTGGTGACCGGGAAGCGACGGTTGGCGAGGTGGTCGAAGAACGGCTGGGCGGGAATGAGCCCGGGCACGGCGACGATCTCCCAGCCGGTGAGCTTGCGCAGCTTCTCGCTGACCTCACCGAAATCCGGGATCTTGTCGAGAAGGCCGAGCGCCGCAACGCCATCGAGATAGGAATGGTGGGCGAGCTTCCTGGTCAGCTTCGTCTGGCGGTCGCACAGCGTGCGCCACACCGCCTGTTCTTCGTCGTTATAATTGTAGCCCTGCGCCACGGTGAAATCGGCACGGCAGACCGAATAATCGCCGCGAAGGCCTCGCGCCGCGCATTCGCGGGCGTAGTCGGCAACGTTCATCGTCATGGCTTGCTCTCCCTGGAAATCATGATCAGCGGATCGTCGGAAATTCTAGCCGGATGGCGTGAGGCAAATCAGCTTTGATGGTGGCTCAAATGCGGGGTCGGAGGTAAAAGACTCCACGATCGAGCTTTGGGAGAGTGAAAATGCCTCAGTTTGACGAATTCGAGATCAAGATGCTCGACAGCCTGCAGCGCGACGGGCGCAAGCCGGTATCCGAACTGGCGCAGGAGATCGGCCTGTCGACGACACCTTGCGCGCGGCGCTTCGAGGCGCTTCAGCAGGCGGGCATCATCAAGGGCTTCGCCGCGGTGCTCAGCCGTCGCGCCGTTGGGCTGATGGTCGAGGTGTTCATCCAGGTGCGCCTGACCAGCCACAGCGACGGCTCGCCCGAAAGCTTCATCGCCGCCGTCCAGCGGATGGACGAGGTGTCCTCATGCTGGACCATGACCGGCGATCATGATTTCCTGTTGCATGTGATGGTGCCGTCGGTCGATGAGCTCAATGCCTTCGTCATGCACCGGCTGATGCGGCTCGAAGGCGTGCGCGACGTCCACACCCAGCTTGTGCTGCAGAACATCAAGGGGCCGGGCCATGTCCCGCTTGCACATCTCAGACGGTAGGCATTTCTGCGGAAAAGCTGCACACAAACTGCTGAAGCGAGCCAATCTCCAGCGCTAGATCGCCGACTACGACATGCGGACCGCCATTGCATAAGGTCCGCCATGAAAATCGTCCTGATCAACCCGCCACATACGGCCATCGGCAGCCGTGTGCCGGACGACCATCTGCCGCCGCTCGGTTTGCTGGCACTGGGCGGTCCGCTGATCGACGCGGGACATCAAGTGCGACTTGTGGACGCCGAATTCGGGCCGATGCCGCTTGCCACACTGGTCCGGGACGCCTTGAGCGATCATCCCGACTGTATTCTGATCGGCCATTCCGGCTCGACCTCTGCGCATCCGACAGCCCTACTGATCGCCGGCATGGTCAAACACATCGATCCGGCGACAATCCTGATTTATGGCGGCGTGTTTCCGACCTATCACTGGCGCGACATACTGGCCGAAACGGAGGCCTTCGACTTCATCGTTCGTGGCGAGGGGGAGGCGACCATCGTCGCGCTGGTCGAAGCGCTTGAAAAACGCAAGCCGCTGTCGGATGTGGCGGGCATCGCCTTTCGCGACGATTTGCGCCGGCCTTTTGCCACCAACCCGGCAAGGACGATCGCCAATCTCGACGACTACCGCATCGGCTGGGAACTGATCGATATCACTCGCTATAGCTATTGGGGAGGCAAGCGTGCGGTGGTCATGCAGTTCTCGCGAGGCTGTCCGCATCTGTGCAACTATTGCGGCCAGCGGGGGTTCTGGACGCGCTGGCGGCACCGCGACCCCGTGAAGTTCGCGCGGGAGATTGCCTGGCTATACCGCGAGCACCGCGTCGAGCTGATCAACCTTGCCGACGAGAACCCGACCTCGTCCAAAAAAGCCTGGCGCGCCTTTCTCGATGCGATGATCGCCGAGAATGTGCCGGTGCTGATCGTCGGCTCCACCCGCGCCGACGACATCGTCCGCGACGCCGGCAGCCTGCATCTCTATCGCAAGGCCGGCGTCATCCGCTGGCTGCTTGGCATGGAAAATACCGACGAGCAGACGCTCCAGTTGATCCGCAAGGGCGGCAGCACCTCATCCGACCGCGAGGCGATACGGCTGCTGCGCCTCAACGGCATCTTGTCGATGGCGACCTGGGTGGCCGGTTTCGAGGACGAAAGTTTCCGCGACCTCTGGCGCGGCTTCCGCCAGCTGATCGCTTATGACCCCGACCAGATCCAGGCGCTCTATGTGACGCCGCACCGCTGGACGCCGTTCTTCAGGATTGCCAGGGATCGCAAGGTGATCCAGCTGGACGCCCGCCTGTGGGACTACAAGCACCAGGTGCTGCAGATGACCCGCCTCAAGCCGTGGATGTTGTTCTTCGCCGTCAAGCTGATCGAACTGGCCGTGCAGTCGCGGCCCAAGGCCTTGGCGCGCATCCTGTTCCACAAGGATCCGGAGCAACGGCATTCGATGCGCTGGTACACCAAAATGGGCCGCCGCGTCTGGTTCCGCGAAGTCTGGGGCTTTCTGGTTCGCGACCGCCGCCTGAAGAATGGCCCGACGCTCGCCGAATTCTGGGGCGCGCCGCAGGACGAGGAAGAGGAATCGATGGTGGTCGCGCACCCGGCGCGCAGGCTGACACCGCCTGCGACCACGATTTCGTCGCGCGCCTGACCGGCTCGGGCAATCTTTTAACAAGCATACGCAACGTATGTATATTGACATACGGAATGTATGTACCCACTTCGGGATACGGGACGGATATCAGCGACCGCCCCGGAAAATGGAACGCAGCGATCCAAAACCCCGAAGTCTTGCGGGCGGCTCTCACCTTCTCGGAGAAGCCACATCGCGATGGTCGGGACCGGCCTGCCTTGTCTGATTGGAGTGAAACAATGACCAAACGCGATGCGATCTTCCCTGCCGGTCGGCAGGCCCTCTACGAAGTCAATCGCTATTCGGCGGCGATCCGCTCAGGCGGCTTTCTGTTCGTCTCGGGCCAAGTCGGCAGCCGCGAGGACGGATCGCCGGAGCCAGCCTTCGAAAAGCAGGTCCAGCTTGCCTTCGACAATCTCGCGGCGGTGCTGAAGGCCGCCGGTTGCACGTTTGACGACATTGTTGACGTGACCACGTTCCACACCGACCCGGCCAAACAGTGGGAGGCGATTGACGCCGTTCGACTTAGGGCGATCGGTGAACCGCCCTACCCGAACTGGACCGCGGTGGGGGTGAATTGGCTGGCGGGCTTCGATTTTGAGATAAAGGTCATCGCGCGCCTTCCTCAGCCCGGATGATCGATTGGCGGCGAGCGACGAAGGCGGAGACTACCTAGTCGACCGTTCGCCCGCCCGCCTGTCTTGACAAGCGCTGCGATGGTGATCGGATGGTCTTCCGGTCTGTCGCGGCGTTGAACAGACTGAGGCCACTCACGGCACGATCAGCGTGCCGGCGCCGTGTTCGGTGAACAGCTCGAGCAGCACCGCATGCGGCGTCTTGCCGTTGAGGATGACGACGCCAGCGACGCCGCGCTCGATTGCCTCGATGCAGGTTTCAACCTTGGGGATCATGCCGCCCGAGACCGTTCCGTCCTTGATCAGGGCCTTGGCCTCGGCCACGGTCAACTCGTCGATCAGCTTCTTATCCTTGTCGAGCACGCCGGGCACGTCGGTGAGAAACAGCAGGCGCGTCGCCTGGCAGGCGCCGGCGATGGCGCCGGCAAAAGTGTCGGCGTTGATGTTGTAGGTATGGCCGTCGCGGCCGGGCGCCACCGGCGCCAGCACCGGGATCATTTCGGACCGCGCCAGGAGGTCGAGCAATGTGCGGTCGACCTCGACCGGTTCACCGACGAAGCCCAGGTCGAGCACCCGCTCGATGTTGGAATCAGGATCGATCATGGTCTTGCGCGCCTTTTCGGCAAACACCATGTTGCCGTCCTTGCCGCACAGGCCGATCGCCCACTCGCCCTCGGCATTGATCAGCGCGACGATTTCCTTGTTGATCGACCCGGCCAGCACCATCTCGACAATCTCGACGGTCTTCTGGTCGGTGACACGCAAGCCGCCCTCGAATTTGGATTCGATGCCCATCTTGCTGAGCATGGCGCCGATCTGCGGCCCACCGCCATGCACGACGATCGGGTTGACGCCGGATTGCTTGAGCAGTGCGATGTCGCGGGCGAAGGCTTTGCCGAGCGCGATGTCGCCCATCGCGTGGCCGCCATATTTCACCACGACCGTCTTGTTCTCGTAGCGCTGCATATAGGGCAGCGCCCTTGAAAGCAGCGCGGCCTGCATTTCGGCGGTGGCGGCGACATCCGTCATCGGCGTGGTTCCCAGCTTGGCATGAACGGCGGCGTCTTAGCGGGAATTGGACGAGGGGGCAAACGGCTTTGCTGTCACGATCGATCAAATCACCGCCTATGCCGGCACCTGCAGCGGCGCCCGCCGGCCCAGCCATCCCGAGATCTTTTCCATCTGCGCGGCGAACGACAAAAGCGTCTCCTCGTCACCGGGGCGGCCGGCGGCCTGGACGCCTAGCGGCAGGCCGGCATCGGTCACGTAAACCGGAAGCGTGATCGACGGTTGCCCGCTGACGTTCTGGATCGCCGGCCAGTGGGTGAACCAAAGGCTCTTGTCCATCAGCTGGCCGAATAGCGGCTTGAACTTCAGCAGGCCGGCGAGGCGCAGTCTGTCCAGGACATTCTCGATGAATTCGTCGGCGCCTTTCGGGTCCATGGTGCCGCAGGCGAGCGGCGGGTGCGCGATGACAGGCATCAGCACTGCATCATAGTGCGCGGTTTCGGTGATAAGGCGGCGCGAGGTTGCGTGCAGCCGCTGCAGGCCGGCATAGATTTCGCCGGCCGAGAGGATTTCACCGAACCGGCTCATCACGCGCGTGGCGCGTTCGATATCGCCTGAGATGGAGCGGCCGACGCGCAAGGCCTCGCCACGCATCGTGCCGGCCACCGCCGCGGCGACGGTTCTGGCGAAATCGGCGATGAAATCGCGGTCGATATAGGGCAGGTCGATCTCCTCGACGCTGTGCCCGCCTTCGCGCGCCAGCCCAATCGCCGCATCCAGAGCTTTCAAGGTTTCTTCCGAAATCGGCAGGCCGAGCGGCGATTTTCGGTAGAAGGCGAGCTTGAGCTTGCCCGGATCGCGCCCGGCGGCCGCAGTGAAACTGCCGTTCGGCGAGGGTGCCGCGTAGGGCGACAGCGGTTCGGGCCCGTGGGTCAGGTCGAGCAGCAGGGCCGTATCGCGCACCGAGCGGGCCAACGCATGGTCGACGACAAAGCCGTACCAGCTTTCAGTGACGAGCGGCGTCAAGGGCACGCGGCCGCGCGAGGTTTTCAACCCGACCAGCCCGGTACAGGCCGCAGGCACCCTGATCGAGCCGCCGCCATCCGAGGCGTGCGCCACCGGCACGACGCCGGCCGCGACCAGCGCAGCCGCGCCGCCCGAGGAACCGCCGGTCGTGTGAGCGGTGTCCCATGGATTGCGGGTGACGCCGTAAGCCACCGACTCGGTCACCAGCCTCAGCCCGTGTTCGGGTGCGGTGCTGGTGGCGATCGGGACCAGGCCGGCGGCCAGATAGCGTTCCGTCATGACCGAGTTAAAATCGGGGGTGTAGGCTGGGATGCGGCTGCCGCCATGCGTCGGCACGCCCTTCATGGCAATGCCGAGGTCCTTCAGCGCAAAGGGCACTCCGGCAAGCGGCAGCTTGTGGTCGACGGTTTTCGCTCGCGCCCGCGCCGCCTCAAAAAGCGGTTCGGCGATGGCGTTGATCTCCGGCTGGGTGGCCTCGGCCCGGGCGATCGCCGCATCGACGAGATCTTGCGGTGTGATCTCTCCCTTGTGCACGAGTGCGGCCTGGCCGGTTGCGTCATGCTCCCACAGAACCCGCTCGATCGACATGGTCGCCCTCCCGCTCATGGCAAGCTAGCGGGCGGCGATTTCCTTGGCAATCGACGCTGGCGCTGCCAGTGCGCAAGACCATTTCAGTCGTTGCAAATACATTGCAATCGCCTAATTTGGCGGCCGATGACGCCGCAGGACATCAGCAACCTGATTGTCCGGACCTCGATGAAGGACCGGGCTGCGTTCGATCTGCTGTACCGGCAGACCAGCGCGAAACTTTTCGGCGTCTGCCTTCGTGTATTGAAGGATCGGGGAGATGCAGAAGAGGCGCTTCAAGAGGTCTTCGTCAAGATATGGACGAAGGCGGACCGTTTCGCCGTTTCGGATCTGAGCCCGATCTCCTGGCTGGTGGCCATTGCGCGCAATCATGCGATCGATCGGATCAGGGCGCGGCGAGAGCCTGCCGCCTATATCGATGCCGCGCTCGACGTGGCCGATCCGGCGCCGGGGCCGGAGGCCATGGCCGTGGCGGGCGGTGAGTCCGGACGCATCTACCATTGTCTCGAGGAATTGGAGAAGGACCGGGCGGCGGCCGTCCGGGGCGCCTATCTGGATGGCAAAAGCTATGCGGAGCTGGCGGAGCGCTATGGCGTACCGCTGAACACGATGCGGACCTGGCTGCGGCGCAGCCTGTTGAAACTGAGAGAATGCCTGGAAAGATGACGCTGGCTGACGACAATGGACCGGAACGTGGGGGCGACGACCTGTTCGCCGCCGAATACGTTCTTGGCGTTCTGGCCGCCGATGAACGCGAGATCGCGTCGCGCCGCATCGATGCGGACGCCGCCTTCGCGCGCCTTGTGGATGCCTGGGAGGCGCATCTTTCGCCGATGGCCGCCGCCTATCCGGAGACAGAGCCTCCGATCAGGGTCAAGGAAGCATTGGACCGCCGGCTGTTCGCTGCAGAGCCGCGCGCCGGCCTCTGGTCGAGCCTTGGCTTCTGGCGCGGTCTTGCCGCCGCCGCCATTGCGGCGCTGGCAATCTATATTGCCTTGCCTTACGTCAATCCACCGGTCGTCGAGCCGCAAACCCGGCTTGTCGCCTCGTTGGCAGCCGAAGGCAGCGATGTCAAATATCTCGTCGTCTACGACGCCGTCCGTCACGATGTCGGCCTTTCCCACGTCTCCGGCGAGCGGACCGCCGGCAAGGACTTCGAGCTGTGGATGATCGAAGGCAAGAACGCGCCGGTGTCGATGGGCGTCATCCCGGCCGGTGCGACCGCGCATCTGGCCATCCCGCCCGCCGTCCGGGAGAAATTGGCGCAAGGCGCCGTGCTTGCGGTCAGCGTCGAGCCTGCCGGCGGTTCGCCGACCGGCCAGCCGACTGGACCGGTGGTCGCAGCGGGCGATCTGAAGAGCATCTGACCGATTCTTGCTTCGGAAGAAGACCTGAAATCTATCTCTCACGAACAAAAATCATGCAAAGCTTGTCGGCGGTGACCGATTAGCACATGGAAAATTGAAGCGACACAATATTTCTTACGTGAGGACGAAACTCCGGCATTTCTGTTGCGTATCTTCTTGCGTTCCCGAACGAGGGGAACGATAACCCAAGGAGATTGAAATCATGCCTAAATTCGCCACCCTTTTGCTTGCCGGCAAGGTTGCGATTTCTGCGATCGCCACCATTGCCTATGCCCAAAATCCGATGGTCGGCGGCGCCGCCATGTATGCCCAGAAAAACATCGTCGAAAATGCTGTCAACTCGAAGGACCACACGACGCTGGTCGCTGCCGTCAAGGCAGGCGGCCTGGTCGATACGCTGCAAAGCGCTGGCCCCTTCACCGTGTTCGCGCCGACCAACGAGGCCTTTGCGGCACTTCCAGCCGGCACGGTGGAGACGCTGCTCAAGCCTGAAAACAAGGACAAGCTCGTCAAGATCCTGACTTGCCATGTCATCGGCGCCAAGGCGATGGCCGCCGACGTCGCCAAGATGGTCAAGGATGACGGTGGCACCCACAAGGTCAAGACGGTCGGTGGTTGCGAACTGTCGCTCAAGACCGACGGCGGCAAGGTCACCGTGACCGACGAGAACGGCAATGTCGCTAATGTGACGATCGCCGATGTCGAGCAGTCCAACGGCGTCATCCACGTCGTCGACAAGGTTCTCCTGCCGAAGATGTAACAAACGCACGCTGCCGGCGAAGATATCGCTAAGGGCCTCCCTGCGCACACTCCGCGCCGTTCACGCAAGTGGATAGGCGCGGAGTCCCGCTTTGAGGACAGCGATCGTCACCGGCTTTTGATTTCCGTCTGGCGGTCGAATTTGGCACAAGCAGTAACAGGAGGAATGGGCATGAACCGTCGCGAGCTTCTTTTGAGTGGTGCGGCAGCCATTGGCGTTGTCGCAGGCGCCACCGCGCTGCGCATGGGCGGAGCCCAGGATGCACGCGCGGCCGAGACTTTCGAGGTTACCAAGACCGAGGCCGAGTGGCGCGCCATCCTGTCCGACGCGGCCTTCAATGTGCTGCGCAAGGAGGGCACGGAATACCCGGGCACCAGTCCGCTGCTCAACGAGCACCGCAAAGGCATCTTCGCTTGCGCCGGCTGCGACCTGCCGGTCTATTCGTCAGAGACCAAGTTCGATTCCGGCACCGGCTGGCCGAGCTTCTGGCAGGAAATCCCCAACGCGATCGGCAAGACCGTGGACAGGTCGTTGGGCATGACCCGCACCGAGGTCCATTGTCGCCGCTGCGGTGGCCATCTCGGCCACGTCTTCGACGACGGTCCGCCGCCGACCGGGTTGCGGCATTGCATCAACGGTGTCGCCTTGACCTTCAAGCCGGCGACGGCCTGAGGATGGCTGCGCCCCTGACTTTGTCGGAGAGCGCTAGAGCATCGGACCCAAAAGTGCGAAGCGGTTTTGGGAAAATCCGATGCTCAAACAAAAAGTTGGAGCGGTGGAGTGTCCGCCGCTCCAAGACTTCGTAATGGTTGATTTTGCGCATGACCCCGAAATCGCTTTTCGGGGTCATGCGCGAGGGCGCCAGGCGGGGGATCCAGCGCGCCTCAATGGCCTCCGCCACCGCCGCCCTGAGCGGCTGGCTTGCGGATCACCAGGGTGAAGAGCCCAAGCGTCGCGAACAAAACCGTCAGCATGAAGAATACGTCCATGAACGACAGCAGCGACGCCTGCTGCTGGACCATGCCTGACAGTTTGGAGATGGCCGCCTTGGAGGCGTCGAGCCCGGCGGTCTGCTCGAAGTCGAGCGTCATGTTCTGCAGCTTCTGCTGCGCAGCGGCACTTCCCCATTGCACGTGCTCGGAGAGCCTGGCGTAATGGAAGGCATTGCGGTCGATCAGCACGGTGTTGATGACTGCCAGGCCGACGGCGCCGCCGAGATTGCGGGTCAGGTTGAACAGGCCAGACGCATTCTTCAGCCGCTCCGGCGGCAAGGTTCCGAGCGCAATGTTGTTGATCGGCACCATGCAAAGCATCATCGAGCAGCCGCGCAGGATCTGCGGGATCAGCAGTTCATAGAAATCCCAGTCGGCGGTGAGATGCGTCATCCACCAGGTCCCCGTGGCGAAGCCGAAGAAGCCGATCATCATCATGATGCGCGGGTCCATCTTGTTCGACAGGATGCCGGAGATCGGCGCAGTGAAGAACATGGCCAGGCCGCTGACGAACAGCGCCTCGCCGATCATCATCGAATCGTAGCCGCGGATCCGCCCCAGGAACACCGGATAAAGATAGGTCAGACCGTAGAGGCCGATGCCGACGACGAAGGAGAACAGCGAGCCGAAGGCAAAATTGATATTGCTGAAAGCCCTCAGATCGACAATCGGCTCCTCGGCGGTGAACACGCGCCAGAAGAACAGCACCGCGCCGAAGGTCATGATGACGGCGCAGATGAACACCGCCTGATCCTGCAGCCAGTCGTTGTTGGGACCTTCCTCCAGCACATATTCCATGCAGCCCAGGAAGGCGGCCATGCCGGCAAGCCCCCACCAGTCGAACTTGCTGAACAGCTTGAGATTGGGTTTGTCGAAGTCGATCAGCGACCAGGCGGCCGTCGTCACCAGAATGCCGGGCACGACGTTGACCAGGAACAGCCAGTGCCAGGACATGGCATGGCTGATATAGCCGCCGACGGTCGGGCCGATGGTTGGCGCCAGCGTCGCCACCAGGCCGATCATCGGCGAGACGATGGCGCGACGCGACGGCGGGAAGATGGTGAAGGCGGCTGCAAAGACGCTCGGGATCATGCCGCCGCCGATGAAGCCCTGCACGGCGCGGTAGACGATCATCTGGTCGATATTGGTTGCGGTCGCCGCCAGCGCGCTGGCCGCGGTGAAACCTGCCGCCGAGATTGTGAACAGCACCCGCGTCGACAGCATCCGGCTGAGGAAGCCCGACAGCGGGATCATCACCACCTCGGCAATCAGATACGCCGTCTGCACCCACGGAATCTCGTCCGAACTGGCGCTCAGGCCCGCCTGGATCTCGGCCAGCGAGGCCGAGACGATCTGGATGTCCAGGATGGCCATGAACATGCCGAACACCATTGCCAGGAAGGCGATGACGCGGCGTGTCGAGATGTGGTCAACCGGCGCCGGCATGGCTGGCGTCGGCGCCGATCCTGCAGTTAGGGTTGCGGTCGCCATGACCTTTGCTCCCGGTTCCGCTTTACTTCGATGCCGAAGGCGCCGTGCGGCTGTCGACGGCGACGACGACGCTCAGGCCGGCGCGCAGCTTGCCCGTCTTCAGCACATCCGCGGGCACGTCGATGCGAACCGGAACGCGCTGCACCACCTTGGTGAAATTGCCTGTGGCGTTTTCCGGCGGCAGCAGCGAGAACACTGCTCCCGAAGCCGGGGCCAGCGACGACACGGTACCCTCGATGTCCTGACCGTCGATCGCGTCGACCGACACTCTGACCTTTTCACCAGGCACCAGCCGGGCAAGCTGGGTCTCCTTGAAGTTGGCGACGATGTAGAGCTTGTCCATTGGCACGATGACGGCGAGCTTCTGTCCGGGGCTGATCAGGTCGCCCTGCTCGACCGAGCGGTTGCCGACCACGCCGTCATAGGGTGCGCGCAGCACGGTGAAGGACAGATCCCGCACCGCCTTGTCGTGGGCAAGCTGCAGCGAGCCCAGCGTACTTGCCGATTCCGCCCGCTGCGCCTGGAGCACGCCGATATTCGCCTGAGCCGCCGCGATCTGCGCGTCGGCGCCGGCTAGTGCGGCATTGGCTTGCTCGACCGCCGTCTGGGCATCGTCCAACTGGGCCTGGGTACCGACGCGGGTCTTGAGCAACTGGGCGGCACGAACCTGAGCTCGCTTGGCATTATCGGCCGCGGCCTGGTCGGCGGTCTTCTGCGCCTGCGCCTGCTTGAGCGAGGCGCGCGCCGCCTCGGTCTGGGCATCGATGCGGTCGAGCGTCTTGCTCAACGTGGCGATCTGCGCCTCGGCCTGGGCAACGGCTATCTTGTAGTCACCGTCATCGACGATCAGCAGCGGGTCGCCGGCCTTCACCTGCTGGTTCTCGGTCACTTTGACCTGATCGACATAACCCGAGATTTTTGGCGAGATGAACGCGGTGTCGGCCTGGACATAGGCGTCGTCGGTCGTGATCATAAAGCGCCCGTCGGTCCAGTAATCATAGCCATACCAGGCGCCGGCGCCCAGCAGGGCCAGGCCGATGATGGGCAACAACATCGAGCGCATCGAGCGCTTCTTTTTGGCGGGAGCCAGCGGGGTGACGTCGGCGGGTTTGACAGGGGCTTCCGGCGCTTCGATCGCAGGCTGGACCTTGGCACTGGGGAAAGGGCGGACTTGGGCACTGGTGGGCGCGTTCGAGGACATGATATCTCTCTAAATTAACTGGCGCTGAATTTTGTCAGACTGAACCGTTCGGTTCGATCTCGACATTGACTTAGCGCTTAAAGAGGCCCATATCAAGAGCAATCGAACCGGATGGTTCGAATTATTTTACGAGGTGTGACATTATGGCCGAAGCCCCCAAGGCCGCTCCTTTGCCTGAGTCAGGCCCATTGCCCGGCGCTGGCAAGGACCAGTGCGATCTGCTGGACAGTCTGCCGCGCGGCCGCCCGGCCGCGGGGCAAGACCCAGTCAAGCGCAGCCAGATCATCGACGGTGCGCGCCGTGTCTTCATCGACAAGGGCTTCGAAGCCGCGTCGATGAACGACATCACCCGCGAGGCCGGCGTGTCCAAGGGCACCATCTATGTCTACTTCGCCAACAAGGAAGAGCTGTTCGAAGCGCTGATCGAGGAAGAACGCGGCACGATCTTCAAGAACATGTACGAAGTGCTGGACCAGATCGGCGACCTTCGCCAGACGCTGGTGAAGTTCGGCATCGTGCTGTCCATGAAGATCACCTCGGCGAGGGTCATCCTAGCGCAGCGGACGGTGATCGGCGCGTCGGAACGCATTCCGGAGCTTGGCGCGCGATTTTACGAACGCGGCCCGAAGCGCGGCCATGACAGGGTTGTCGTTTTCCTCAACATGGCTATCGAACGCGGCCTGCTGAAGATCGACGATGTCGAGCTTGCCGCCTATCAGTTCACCGAGCTGTGCCTGGCCGGTCTTTTCCGCCAGTGCATATTCGCCTATCGCACCAAAGCGCCAAGTGCGGCCGAGATCGAACATATCGTCAGGTCGGGCGTCGATGTGTTCCTGAAGGCCTACGGCACCGAACAGCTTGCAGAGCAGGAACGGACCTCCAGCCCCGCCTGACCAGCCGTCGGATTCCGTTGCCTATCCGCCGTTCGCGGCGAGCACGATCGCCGCACGCAATTCTTCGAGGCCTTCGCTCTTTTCCGACGACGTGGCGAGCACGAAGGGAAAGGCCGCCGGGCGTTTCTTGATCTTCTGCAGCGTTTCCTCGATCAGCCGTGGTACCCCCGCCGCCTCGATCTTGTCGGTCTTGGTCAGTACGATCTGATACGACACCGCCGCCTTGTCGAGCAGCGACAGCACCTCGTCGTCCTTGGCCTTGATGCCATGGCGGGCGTCGATCAGCACGTAGACGCGCTTCAGCGTCACCCGGCCCTTCAGGTAGTCGAACACGAGCTTCGTCCACTCGTCGACCTTTTCCTTCGGCGCCGTGGCGTAGCCATAGCCCGGCATATCGACCAATGCCATCGGCGGCAGATCGGCGCCTTCTCCCGAAAATCCGCCCGGCACGAAATAGTTGAGCTCTTGCGTCCGGCCCGGCGTGTTGGAGGTGCGCGCCAGCCCCTTCTGGTTGACCAGCGCGTTGATCAGCGACGATTTGCCGACATTGGAGCGGCCGGCAAAGGCGATCTCGGGTGGACCCTCCGGCGGCAGGAATTTCATCGCCGGCACGCCGCGGATGAAGATCCAGGCTCGCGTGAACAATTCGATGCCGATCGTGGTCTTGTTCAACGCGTTCAAACCGCTGCCTCCAGAAGAAAAATGTTGCTGCCACGAATGGCATCGAGATTGCGGCTGATCTTTTCCACCGGCCAGTGCCACCACGCCAGCGCCAGCAGCCGCCGGATGGTCCTGTCGTCGAAGCGCATCTTCACCACCTTGGCCGGATTGCCGGCGACGATCGCATAGGCCGGCACATCGTGCGTCACCACCGACTTTGCCGCCACAATGGCGCCGTCGCCGATCTTGACGCCCGGCAGCATCACCGCTTCCATGCCGATCCAGACGTCGTTGCCGACGATTGTGTCGCCACGCACCTCCTTCGACCATGTCGCCGGGTCGAAGCCTTCTTCCCAGCCGTGGCCAAAGATATTGAACGGATAGGTCGAAAAGCCGGACATGGCGTGATTGGCGCCGTTCATGATGAAACGCGCGCCCTCGGCGAGGGCGCAGAACTTGCCGATGACCAGCCTGTCGCCGATGAACGGATAATGATGCAGCACGCATTTTTCGGCGAATTTGTCAGGTCCGTCAGGGTCGTCATAATAGGTGAAGTCGCCGATCTCGATATTAGGCGCCGTCACCAGCGGTTTCAGAAAGCCGACGCGTGTGTGCAACGGGATCGGATGCTTGATCGATGGATTGGGTCCGGTCATATCGAGCTCCGTCGAGCACCTGCCAGGCAGGTCAAAATAGCGCGATCCGTCCCGCAGTACCAATCGCTTAATCCAGGCCGGCAGCTTGTGCAAAAAGCCCCGGACGAACCGGGGCTTTCTGGTTTCGCATTATCGGAGCGCCGGCTATTCCGCCGGCGACGGTTTCTTGCGGAACAGCGCGACCAGATTGTCCCACAATTCGATCTTGGCGCCCTGCCGCTTCATGATCACGCCCTGCTGCAGGATCGAGAGCGTGTTGTTCCAGGCCCAGTAGATAACGAGACCGGCCGGAAAACCCGCCATCATGAAGGTGAAGATCACGGGCATCCAGGTGAAGATCGCCGCCTGCGTCGGGTCCGGCGGCGTCGGGTTCATGCGCATCTGCAGGAACATCGTCACGCCCATGATCAGCGGCCAGACGCCGATCATCAGCATGTGCGGCAAGGTGATCGGGATCAGCCCGAACAGGTTGAAAATCGATGTCGGGTCCGGCGCCGCCAGATCCTGGATCCAGCCGAAGAACGGTGCGTGTCGCATCTCGATGGTGATGTAGAGCACCTTGTAGAGCGCGAAGAAGACCGGGATCTGCAGCGCCACCGGCCAGCAGCCGGCGATCGGGTTGATCTTCTCGGTCTTGTAGAGCTCCATCATCGCCTGCTGCTGCTTCATCTTGTCGTCCGCGTATTTCTCGCGGATTTCGAGCATCTTGGGCTGCACCTTCTTCATGTTCGCCATCGACGCGTAGGACTTGTTGGCGAGCGGGAAGAAGAGGGCCTTGACGATGACGGTGGTGGCGAGGATCGCCAGGCCGAAATTGCCGAAGAATTTGTAGAGCGTGTCGATCAGCCAGAACATCGGCTTGGTGATGAAATGGAACCAGCCCCAGTCGATCAACAGGTCGAACCGCTTGATGTGGCGATCCTCGGCATAGGCATTGATCTTGCCGACCTCCTTGGCGCCGGCGAAGACCTCGGTCTCAACCGTCGCCGATTGGCCGGCGTCGACATTGATGTGGTCGGTCAGGAAGTCGGACTGATAGCGGTGCCGGCCATCCTCGAAATAGGCATAGCGCGGCTGGAACGGCTGCTTCTCTGTCGGCGCCAGCGTCACCGCCCAATATTTGTCGGTGATGCCCAGCCAGCCGTCGGTCGACTTGCCTGGCTTGAATTCCCTGTCCTTTTCGATGGACGCGTATTTGTGTTCCTGCAGGCCTTCCTCGCCGGTGAAGCCGATCAGGCCTTCGAACAGCACATAGATGCTGGCAACGGCCGGCTTGTCGAAACGGGTGACGCGGCCATAGTTGAACAATGAGACGGCGGCGGCACCCGAATTCTGCACCGTATCGGAAACCGTGAACATATAGTCCCTGTCGACCGAGAATGTGCGCTTGAAGGTCAGGCCCTTGTCGTTACTGAAGGCGAGCGTCACTGGTGTGTCCGGCGTCAGCGTCGGATTGCCGTCGACGTTCCAAACGGTCTTCGGTCCCGGCAGTGTTCCCGCCTTGTCGTCCCCAACAAAGCCGATCTCGGCGAAATAACCGTTGGGCAGCGACTCAGGATTGAGCAGCGCAATCTCGGGCGAGGTCTTGTCGACCGTCTCCCTGTAATGCTTGAGCCGGAGATCATCGAGGCGCGCGCCGGTGAGGTTGATCGAGCCTTCGAGGCTCGGCGTGTCGATCTTGACGCGCTTGGTCGAGGCAATCACCTGCTCGCGGCCGGCCGGCGTCACCGCGTCGCCGCCAGGCGCGTTCGGAATGGCGCCCGGCTGCACCGGTGTTTCGCTGGCGCCCGGACTGGTGCCTTGGGCGGCCTTCTTCTGCTCCGCCACGCGCTGTTCTTCGATGCGGGCGGCCTCACGCTGCATCTCGCTGCGCGGCATCACATAGAAATATTGCCAAAGCGCCAGGATCAGCACCGACAGTGCGATGGTGATAAAGAAGTTGCGGTTGTTTTCCATCGAAGCCCTTGGCCTATCGTGTTCCACGCAATCTGCGGGAGAGTTCGGCCTTCAACTGGCCAAACGGAGTGGTAAGCACGTCTTCGCGCCCGACGATGACATAATCATTGCCGGGCGCCATGTCATCCGCGGCATGCGTGCGCACGGCCTCTCTCAGCCGCCGCCGGATGCGGTTGCGAACGACGGCATTGCCGACCTTCTTGGTGACCGTATAACCGACGCGCGGCGCCTCGCCGTCGCTGCGATCCAGAACCTCGACGAGGACAAGCCGCCCGCGGCGCTTTTCGCCACGGCGGACGGCCAGGAATTCCGCGCGCTTCAGAAGCCGCTTGGGATGGGCACCCGTTGGCTTGCCGGTTGCGGGCAACGATCTTGTCTCTCGCTTGGTGCTCAGGCGCTGAGACGCTTGCGGCCGCGGTTGCGGCGGGCTGCGACGACGCCGCGGCCACCTTTGGTTGCCATGCGGGCGCGGAAACCGTGCCTGCGTTTGCGGACGAGTTTGGACGGCTGGTAAGTACGCTTCATTTGTTTAAATACCGCGGGGTGCGGCCCTTCTTGATTCTGTCACTTTGTAACAGGAGCTTTGCCGGGCCGGTTTTGGCGCGATCGAAACCGCGCCGGGACGAATGGCCCGAGCGTGAGCGGGCTTATAGAAAGAAGGGTTTTGGAAGTCAATCCAGCCTGTCGGGCCGGCGTTGTCGGACTGGCAGGGAAGTCCTTGCGGCCCTTTGTCCGGCTTCGATCAAGGATGAATTTGGCAAAAAAGCCGCAATCGCCTAATCTCACCCGATCAAGCGATCGTGAAGACAAGCAGTCCTTAAGACAAGCAGCCGTGATGACAGGCAGCCGTGACGACGAGCATGAGTGAAGTCCCAGCAACCGACGAAAGCATCGCCGAGGCGAAGGCCGCCACCCGCAGGGTGCCCTTGGCGCGCGGCCTGTCGACCAAGTTGCTGCTGCTCACCATCGTCTTCGTGCTCTTGGCTGAAATCCTCATCTTCGTGCCCTGGATCGCCAGTTACCGGCTGAGTTGGCTGAAGGAGAGGCTGAGTACTGCCGCTGCTGTTTCCATCGTCCTGGTGCAGGGCGAACCTGCCTCGCTGTCGCGTGCCGCCCAGAACGACGTGCTGATGGCGATCGGCGCCAAGGCGATCGCGGTGCGCGACGGCGGCGTCTCGCGGCTGCTGGTCGTGGCCGAAATGCCGCCGCAGGTGGACGAGCATATCGATATCGCCAATGTCGGCATGATCAAGGGCATGACCGGCGCGCTGGACACGCTGTTTTTCGGCGGCAAGAGGATGCTGCGCGTTTTCGGGCCGGTCGGCGACAGCGACAAGGAGTTCGAGCTGATCATGCCCGACCACCGCCTGCGCAATGCCATGCTGATCTATTCGCGCAACGTCGCCTTCGTCTCGCTGCTGATTTCGCTGTTCACCGCCATGCTGGTCTACGCCGCGATAGACCTGATCATGATCGGCCCGATCAGGACGATGACGCGCTCGATGCTGTCCTTTTCCGAGGCGCCCGACGATCCCGGTCGCATCATTCACCCCGCCGCCCGGGCCGACGAGATCGGCGTCGCCGAACGCGAGCTGTCGCAGATGCAGGAGCGGCTGCAAAAGATGCTGACCGAGCAGAAGCACCTGGCCGATCTCGGCCTGGCCGTGTCGAAGATCAACCACGACATGCGCAACATCCTTGCCTCGGCGCAGCTGATGTCGGACCGCCTGCGCCAGGTAAAGGACCCGACTGTTCAGGCCTTCGCGCCAAAACTGCTGCGCGCGCTCGATCGCGCCGTGTCCTATTCGGAAGGCGTGCTGTCCTATGGCCGCACCCAGGAGCCGCCGCCGTCGCGTCGCAGGCTGCGGCTGCGCCAGTTGGTCGAGGACGTCCAGGGCCTGCTCGACATCGAATGCGGCATCGAATTCGTCAACGCCGTCGATCCGGTGCTCGAGGTCGACGCCGATTCCGATCAGCTGTTCCGCGTGCTCACCAATCTTAGCCGCAACGCCGTGCAGGCGATGGCGGCGGACACCGAGAGCGCCGTAGTGCGCCGCCTGACCATATCGGCCGAGCGCATCGGCAGCGTCAGCCGCATCGTCGTCACCGACACCGGCCCCGGCCTGCCGCCGAAGGCGCGCGAAAACCTGTTCGCGGCGTTTCGCGGCTCGGCCCGCAGCGGCGGCACCGGCCTTGGCCTGGCGATCGCCCATGAATTGATCCGCGCCCATGGCGGCACGGTGGAGCTGGTCGAAAGCATCGGCGGCCGCACCACATTCGCCGTCACCATTCCCGACCAGCCGGTCCGGCTCGACCAAGCCCGCAACGGCCTGCGCCGCCCGGCGTAACGAACCGTTTCGTTACGGACCGTTTCAATTCGCAAATGGTTGGTCCGGGACTAAGAGTCCTCGGCTCGGCCGCCGTGCAACGGCTTGTTTCGTTACGGACCGTTCCGATTGGCAAATGACCGATCCAAGACGACGACCTATCGGCTCGGCCGCCGCGTGACGCGATCTTACCTTCGCCGGCCGGCGCATGACGGCAAAACGTGACGGCAAAACTTTTGGCCAGGATCGGCTTGCTTTTCGCAAATTCAGTCGCTAGGGAACAGCTCACATTCGCGGCCGGTCGCCAGGATCGGATCGCGGGGCTATGCAAAGCATGGCCTGTTGCGCGCCCGTAGCTCAGCTGGATAGAGCACCAGACTACGAATCTGGGGGTCAGGAGTTCGAATCTCTTCGGGCGCGCCATTTGTAATGTACATCCCAATCCACCGGCATCGATGGACCGCTTAGCCGCTCATCATTGCCATCGTGGTGGCGCTTTAGCAGTTACCGGCAAATCTGCGGGATTCCCGGCGCTGAGAAACGACTTCTCCTTGGGAGATGAGCCACGGCTGGTCGGCTGATGTTTAGGACCGCCTTGCATGCAGGCGACTGCATGCGCTGCCGCCGCCCGCCACGGCGGCGGCGAACTCGATCACACGTGCGTTGCCGCTATCGAGCATTCGTACTAACCTCGCCCTTCTTGAAATCGTGCCGGGTCCTCAGGCTTGCCTTGGGAGATGCTAATGCGCGGGTTCTTGCCTTTCATTCTGTTGGTGCTTCTACACATTCCGATTGTATCGCATGCCGCCTCCATCCACGACGCCGCCATGAAGGGCGATGTCGCCGGGATCACGGCAGCGCTCGACGCTGGTGCCGGCGTCGATGAGAGCGACGGGGGCGCGACACCACTCTATCTTGCGGTTAGGGGCGGGCATTTTGCGGCGGCAAAACTGCTCATGGAACGCGGTGCCGACGTCAACGCCGCCCCAACACCGGCTTTGGGTCCTGCCCTCATGCCGGCTTTGGCAAAACGCAGGATCGATT
>NZ_JAMYOU010000009.1:0-198368 GCF_040319995.1 Mesorhizobium sp. M0815
CTCCCTCCCCAAACCTCTTCCAACACCCCCCGCCACCACCCCCCCCCCCCCCCCCCCCCCCCCCCCCCCCCCCCCCACCCCCCCCCCCCCCCCCCCCCCCCCCCCCCCCCCCCCGGTTCTCATTCATCAGAAATCGGCAGGTTTAGTTTAGCTCGCCACGCTGGCCTGCGGCGCCGAGCGCTCGATCAGCATTTGCCGGACGGTCGACATCGAGGCACTCAGTTCGCTGATAGCGTCATCGATCAACGCCCGCTGCTTCTGCAGGCGGGCAAGCTGCTTCTCCGACTTGTCGAGCGCCAACCGCAACTGCTTGGTGTTGGAGCCGTTCGGATCGTAGAGGTCCATCATCTGCTTGACGTCACGCAGCGAGAACCCGACCTTGCGGCCGAGCAAGATCAGTTTCAGCCGGGCCCTGTCGCGGCGTGTATAGAGACGGGTTGAGCCGTCACGCTGCGGGTTGAGTAGACCCTTGTCCTCATAGAAACGCAGCGTGCGCAGCGTCACTCCGTATTTCTTGGCCATTTCGCCGATGCGGACAAGCTCTTCACCGGCTTCGCTCGACATATCGTTGGTATTGGCCGCGGCTTGGCCGGGCGAAATAAGTTTCATGGTCACTGGCTTTCCCCGTCTGGTGGCGTCGCGGTCGCGGACCTTGCGTCGCCTGAGTGAAAGCGGGGGCGTGCTTCCACTCGTGGTTTCAACAAACAAATCGCAAACGGCGTAATCCGCTCGTTTACGTTTACGTCAATGCTATATCGATAGCCGCGTTACGACGCAAGAGCGTTCTGGGCTTGGAACTTTATGCCGCAGCGCCGGTGGATAACCTAAAAGTCGTGGCCGATTTCGGGAGCGATCATGCGGCTGATCAAAATTCTACAGCGTCTTTTGTGCGTCCAAAAAGACACCCGGCGCCGTCCGCAGCCAGTCGACAAAGTTGCAACTTCTTAAGCTTGGTTAACGCGTTGTTTACCACGTTGGGGCGAAATGTGCGCATGTCGGTTACCCGTGTTTATCCTGTATTGAATTTTTCACGGTTTTTCGGAGCGCGGGTAAGACCCGGGAAGCTCGTCTTCCACTGCAACAAGCCAAGCAGTCGCGTTCGTCCCGGCAGGACTTTAGGAACCTGGTGAAAGCCAGCAATTCTGAAACGGGCGCATTGATGAACAGCAAGCGGTCCTATCTCGATACACTCAACGCCGGCAGGCAGCGCAGGCCGCACACGACGCTTGAAGAGCTCAACCGTTCCCTGGAAACGCTGGAGCAGCGACTGGAGCGGACGCGCGAGGAGACTGCAAGCCATCCCGGTCCACGCCGACCAGCGGCAGAACCGCGCTATCCTAGTGCCCAACCCTATGGCCAGCAGCGCCGGTACGAGGACCCACGCGACGCGCAGCGGCCGAAAGGTCCAGCGGCGGCCGTCGACCAGAACTACCAGGCGATCGCCCGCGATATCGACCGGGTGCGCGGCCAGGAGGACGGCGTCGCCCTAGCCGGCAAGATCGCTGGCGAATTGCGCGGCCTGCGCGAAGAGCTTCGCCAGCAGATGACCTCCGGCCTGCAACGCGAGTTCGACGCACTGCGCAAGAATATCGAGCGAGCCTACCAGTCAAATGGCGGCGGCAAGGGCAGCGCCGAACTCGGCGTCGAATTCGAGCGGCTTTCCGGCGCCATCCAGACGCTGGCCGAAAAAAGCGACGACAGAAGCGTCAATATGTTGCGGCTCGAGCTTGAGCAGGTCAAGGCAGCTCTCGATACGCTGGCGCGCGAGGAGAGCGTGCAGGCAGTGGGCCGCCGCTGGGACGATTTCGACCGCCGCTGGAGCGCCTTCGAGGACCGCGTCGACGCCGATCAGCGCAAGCGCTCCGACGCGCCCGGCCTGTCGGCGCTGACCGAGCGGCTCGAACAGATCAGCAATGCCGTCAGCAATCTGCCGGAATCGCTGTCGCTGCGCTCGCTGGAGGAAAAGGTCCGCATGCTTGCCGGAGCGGTCGACCATTTCGCCCGCCAGCAGGACAATCGCGGCAGCGACACATTCAGTCAGATCGACGAGCGGCTCGACGAGATTTCCCGCGCGATCGTCGCCTCGACGGTTGCCGCGCAAGCCAATTCGTTCGACCCCGAGCCCTTCGAACGCATCGAGAAGCGGATCGATTCACTGGCCCAGCAAATCGAAGAAGTGTCGCAGGATCGTCCGGGCCGGGAGGTCATCGACCGTCTCAACACATTGTCGAGCCGCGTGGATGAGCTGGCCGGCCGAGCCAATCTGCCGGAACAAGCTATGGAGCGCCTTGCCAGGCAAGTCGCGCTTATCGCCGACAAGATCGACCATGCACCTGCCATGCCCGACGCCGACTACATCTTCCAGGGGCTCGAGCAGCGCTTCGATGTGCTGTCCAGCATGATGGAACGTCGCCAGGGCGACGCCATCGAACAAGGCAACATGCTGTTTCGCGACCTTGAGCGCCGGTTGGACGAAGTCGCCGACAGGCTGGATCAGCGCATGCCGCAGGTCGACAGCGCCGGCATCATGGATGCCATCGACGCCCGCTTCACCGCGCTGGCCAAGCGGATGGAGACGCGCGTTCCAGATCCCGCCAGCGAGGCGGCGATCCGCGGCCTGGAGAGCCGGCTCGAAGACATTTCAAGCCGGCTGGATTCGTCCGCGGCACAGGTCGCCAGCATCGACCCAGCGTTGATCCGCAGCCTCGAAGCGCAGGTCGCGGGCCTGACGGCGCATCTTTCCAAGCCCGGCACGCCGCTGCCGGAATTCGACGACATCAGCCCGCGCCTCAACGAGATCGAGAAGTCGCTGGCCGGAACCCGCGATTCCATCCTCGGCGCGGCGCGCGAGGCGGCCGAGAGCGCCGTCCGCTCGCTGGCCGGATCAAGCGCCAACACGGCGGCCGTTACCGGCCTCGCCCAGGACCTGAAGACGCTCGAGGCGCTGACGCGCCGTTCGGACGAGCGCAATTCAAGGACGTTCGAGGCTATCCACGACACGCTGCTCAAGATTGTTGACAGGCTAGGTTCCCTGGAGACCGGCGAACCGGCAAGCGCAGAGTTGAGCAAACGCTTCGGCCGGGCATCCAAGATCTCGGTGCAGGACGCACCGTCGATGGACATCGACCAGCCGCTGCCGTTAACGGGCAACATGGCCGATCTGGACGGTCGCACCGCGGCGCTCGTGCGCGACGAGCCAGGTCCGCGTACGCCGGCCGAGGCGGCCGCGGCAGCCGCCCTGGCGGCCCTCGGTTCAGACACGACGCATGAAAAAACCGAGCAGGGCGGCGGCAGGAAATCGATGTTAGGCGGGCTGGCGCGCGCCTTGAAGGGCAAGAAGGAGGCCGAGATGCCGCCGCTTGCCGGCTCGGCGTCGAGCGTCGAAATACCGAGCGTCGATCTCGACGAGCCGCTCGACCCCAAGGTCGC
Source organism: Mesorhizobium sp. M0815 (assembly GCF_040319995.1). Lineage (NCBI taxonomy): Bacteria > Pseudomonadati > Pseudomonadota > Alphaproteobacteria > Hyphomicrobiales > Phyllobacteriaceae > Mesorhizobium > Mesorhizobium sp. M0815. The sequence goes on from NZ_JAMYOU010000009.1 coordinate 3,430, forward strand.
CAATCGGCCATTGGAACCCGGCTCCGGCGCCCCCGACCTCAGCGCCATCATGAAACGTGTGCGCGACGAGCGCGGGCAGCTGGCCCGCGAAGGCGGCGCCGAAGCGGCGAAATCGGACTTCATCGCGGCAGCCAGACGGGCTGCGCAAGCGGCGGCCGCCGAGGCGGACGCCCTTAAGCGCCAGTCGACGATGAAAGGCCCGGTCAAGGCGCTCAGGATAGGCGACCTGCTCAAGGCGCGGCGCAAGCCGATCCTGATGGGGGCAATTGCCATCATGCTGGCGCTTGCCGGCCTGCAACTGGGCAAAGCCTTCTTCTCCGATCCGGTCGAAGTCGCCAACAATGACGCGGCGCCGGCTGTGGCCGCACAGCCGGTGGAGACTGCATTGGCCAGCGTTGCCAGCGAACCGAAGGCGGACGCGCAGACGGCAGCGCAGGATAGCGCGCCGTCCTCCATCGTCAGGCAGGCAGAGCCGTCCGCAGCGACGACCAAGGACGACACGGCGGCGCAAACCGGCCCCGCCACACCGGCAACCGAGGCATCGACAGCCCCCGCGGCAGCCCCTGACATGGCGGCGCCAGACGCCACGGCCGCAGTGCCCGCACCGGCAGCGGCGACGGCCAGCGACGCCGAGCCAATGGCTGCCGCGCCTGCTACCACCACAGCTGCGACGCAGGACACGACGGGCACGGTGCCGCCGGCAGATGCTGCCGCGGCAAGCGTTGCCAAGATCGAGGTTCCGGCCGGTGTCGGTCCGGCCGCCCTGCGCGATGCAGCGGCCGGCGGCGACGCCAAGGCACTGTTCGAGATCGGCTCGCGCTACGCCGAGTCGCGCGGCGTCAAGGAAGACATGGCAGCGGCGGCCAAATGGTACGAGAAAGCTGCCGATCTCGGTTTCGCACCGGCAGAATACCGCATCGGCAATTTCTACGAGAAGGGCATCGGCGTCGCACGCGACATCAAAAAAGCGAAGACCTGGTACCAGCTTGCCGCAGAGCAGGGCAACGCCAGCGCCATGCACAATCTGGCCGTGCTGTTTGCGATGGCGGCGGATGGCGTGACCGACAATGAATCGGCAGCGCGCTGGTTCCAGGCGGCGGCGGACCTCGGCGTCAAGGACAGCCAGTTCAATCTCGGCATCCTTGCGGCGAAGGGCGTCGGCATGAAGCAGAACCTCGAGGAGAGCTACAAATGGTTCGCGCTCGTCGCCAAGACCGGCGACAAGGATGCGGCGGCCAAGCGCGACGAGATCGCCAAAGCCCTGAGACCCGAGCAGCTGGAGCGTACGCGTGCCGCGGCCGAGCTGTGGAAGGCCAAGCCGCTCGATCCAGCCGCCAATTCGGCCGACATTCCTGAATCGTGGCAGGACGGCACACCGCAGACGACGGCCGGCATCGACATGAAGAAAGCGGTCCAGAACATCCAGCGCATCCTCAACAAGAACGGCTACGAGGCCGGCAATCCCGACGGCATGATGGGCCGGAAAACCAAGAACGCGATCATGGCCTTCCAGACCGACAACGACATGAAGGCAACCGGCGCGATCGACGAAAAGCTGGTCAAGGCGTTGCTCGCGCGCAAATAACGGCGGATGCGTCGTTTCCGCGACGCCCTTGCCACAGATTTGCCTGTTAACTGATTGAGTTGTTTTTTGTTTCGGCGGTGCGACGAAGTTTGACTTCACCGCCCGGCCGGCGCAAGAACGAGATAGCCTTCTGACGCAAAATGCCCGCAACGGTTGCATTCGCCAGGAGGCAAACTGATCGAGACTGACGGGTGGGCATCTATCTCCCGATCGCGGAAATTTCCGTTAACGTCTTCGTGCTGCTGGCCATGGGCGCAGCGGTGGGTTTCCTGTCGGGCATGTTCGGCGTGGGCGGCGGCTTTCTCATCACGCCGCTGCTGATCTTCTACAACATACCGCCCGCGATTGCGGTCGCCACCGGCGCCAACCAGGTCATCGCTTCCTCCTTCTCCGGCGCCCTGTCGCACATGAAGCGCGGCACGCTCGACTTCAAGCTCGGCGGCGTGCTTTTGGCCGGCGGCATCGTCGGCTCGACCGGCGGCATCTATGTCTTTGCGTTCCTGCGCCGACTCGGCCAGCTCGATCTGTTCATCTCGCTGCTCTACGTCGTGCTGCTCGGCACTGTCGGCGGGCTGATGCTGGTCGAGAGTATCAATGCGCTGCGCGTCACCCGCAGCGGCGCCGCACCGGTGTTGAAGAAATCCGGCCAGCACAACTGGATCCACCGTCTGCCGCTGAAGATGCGGTTCAGGGCCTCGAAGCTCTTCGTCAGCGTCATTCCGGTGCTTGGGCTGGGCGCGGCGATTGGCTTCCTATCGTCGATCATGGGCGTCGGCGGCGGCTTCATCATGGTGCCGGCCCTGATCTACCTTTTGAAAGTGCCGACCAACGTCGTCATCGGCACCTCGCTGTTCCAGATCATCTTCACCTCGGCTTACACCACGCTGGTCCACGCCACCACCAACCAGACGGTCGACGTCATGCTCGCCTTCCTGTTGATGGCAGGCGGCGTCGCCGGCGCACAATATGGCGCCAAGGCCGGTCAGAGGCTGCGGGGCGAACAACTCAGGGCGCTGCTGGCGCTGCTTGTGCTGGCGGTCGCCATCCGGCTCGCCATCGATCTTTTCGTCACGCCTCCCAATCTCTATTCGCTGTCCGGCGTGGGCCTGAGCTGATGGCTGGCTTGAGGACGCTCGCGGCCGCCGCCTTGCTGTCGCTGCTGGCCGCGGCGTCAGCGGCGAAGGCACAGACGCCACTAACCGAAAACATCCAGATCGGCCTTTCCACCGACAATGTCTCGATTACCGCCGGCTTTTCCGGCGCCGACCTGACCATCTTCGGATCGCTGGAAAATGCCGATCCGCTTGTCGCACGGCAAGGGCGCTACGACGTGATCGTTGTGCTGGAAGGCCCGGCCCGACCGGTCGTCGTGCGCCGCAAGGACCGGGTGCTCGGCGTCTGGGTCAATCTGGAGTCGGAGACCTTCGAAAACGTACCTGTCTCCTATTCTGTGGCGACGACGCGGCCGCTGCAGGACGTCACCGATCCGAACAGCTACAAGCAGCTGTCGCTTGGCGCCTCCAACCTCTATTTGCAGCCGGCCGACGCCGAGGACAGCCCGGCGACAATCGAGGAGTTCACCGCCGCGCTGCGCGAGCGCAAGGCGGCAACAGGCCTCTACAGCGAGAATGTCGGCGGTGTGCAGTTCCTGTCGCAGAACCTGTTCCGCGCCACCGTCAGGCTCGCTCCCAACGTTCCGGTCGGCACCCACAAGGCGCGCGCCTTCCTGTTCAAGAGCGGCCTGTTCATCAAGGAAAGCTCCGCCCAGCTCGAAATCCGCAAGTCCGGTTTCGAACAGTCGATCTTCCGCGTCGCCCACGACTACTCCTTCCTCTACGGTGTCTTTGCCGTATCGCTGGCCATGCTGACAGGCTGGCTCGGAAGACTGGTCTTCAGGAAAGACTGAACTCTCGTAAAAGTGGTTTCCCTTTCCGAGGGTATGGGCTAGACCGCGATCCCCGGTCCGACCGGGCACGAGCTGCTGCTCCCCAAATCAGAATATAGGAACGCACGATGCGACCAGCATTTGCCGGTATCGACTTCGGCACTTCGAATTCCACCGTGAGCGTGGTCAGGAACGGGCAGCCGCGGCTGGTGGCCTTGGAAGACGGCCAAGTCACTCTGCCCAGTGCGGTGTTCTTCAATTTCGAGGACAACCGCACCTATTTCGGGCGACGCGCCATCGCCAACTATACGGACAGTATCGAAGGCCGCCTGATGCGCTCGCTGAAGAGCGTTCTCGGCAGCTCGCTCGCTCACGAAAAGACGCGCATCAAGGCGCGCTCGATCGGCTTCATGGAAATTGTCAGCCTATTTGTCGGCCACCTGAAAAAGAAGCTCGAAGAAAACGCCCTCGACACAGTCGAAAGCGCCGTAATCGGACGGCCGGTACAGTTCGTAGACGACGACGCCGGGGCCGACGCCGAGGCCGAGCACGAACTCGAAAATGCCGCTCGCGCTCAGGGCTTCAAGCACATCGCCTTCCAATTCGAGCCGATCGCGGCGGCACTCGACTACGAACAGAAGGTGACGCGCGAGGAACTGGCGCTGATCATCGACATGGGCGGCGGCACGTCCGATTTCTCGATCGTGCGGGTCTCGCCCGAGCGCGCCCGCTCGCTCGACCGCAAAGACGATATCCTGGCCAGCCGCGGCATCCACATCGGCGGCACCGACTTCGATCGGCTGCTGAGCATCGCCCATGTGATGCCTCAGCTCGGCTATCTGACGTCAACCAAGGACGGCAAGCGCAATCTGCCGGCGAGCTACTTCATCGACCTGGCGACATGGCAGCGCATCAACCTGGTCTACACCGCAAGGGCGATGACGCATCTGCGCCAGATCTGCTACGAGGCGGAGCGCGCAGACCTGGTCGAGCGCTTCATCCATATCGTCGAGCATCGTTACGGCCACGCGCTGGCGGCGCTGGTCGAAAGGGCCAAGATCGAGCTGACGGACCGATCGTCGGCCGGTATCGAGGTCGCGCTACCGGAGGTGAGGTTCACGGCAGAGATCACGCGCGAAGGTCTCGAAGCCACTATCGCTCGGGATATTGAGCGCGTTGCAGGTACCGTCGAGCAGACCGTCCGCGACGCGCAGGTGAAGCCCTCCGACATCACGGCGGTGTTCCTGACCGGCGGATCGACCGCGATCCCGCTGGCCAGGCAGCAGATCCTGGCTCTGGTGCCGCAGGCGTCGGTTATCGAAGGCGATGTGTTCGGCTCAGTCGGGCTTGGGCTGGCGCTCGACGCACAGCGGAAGTTCGCCTGATCGGCTTAAAGCGGCGCGGCTCTCTCAGCTTTGCCGCCGAGATGCGCCTTGAGCGCCATCTGGGCCAGGCTTGGCTGCCGGTCGCGATGCGTGATCATGGCAAATTCGCGCTTCGGCAGATCGATCGGCACGGAACGCAGACTGCCTTCGGCGACCGCGCGCGCGACGACGAGTTCCGAAATGATGCTGGCGCCGGCGCCGGCCTCGACCGCCTGGCGAATAGCCTCATTGCTCGGCAATACCAGGAATATCTGTAGGTCCGCGAACGAAATCCCGTCGCGTCGGGCAAGGTCCTCCAGCGCCTCGCGCGTGCCCGACCCGCCTTCGCGAATGATCCAGCGAAGCCCGCCAAGGTCGGGATGCCCAGGCGAAACTTCCGCGATCTCAGGGTGCGAGCGCGCCACGACCAGCATCATGCGATCGATATCGACCTTGGCACGCCGCAAAATGTCGGATTCGGTGCGCCCCTCGACCAGGCCAAAATCGGCTGCGCCATCAAGTACATTGGTCTCGACCTGCCTGGTGTTGCCAATGCTCACGCTCAGCCTGACGGCAGGATAGGCTTCGTGGAAAGAAGCGAGCCGGCGCGGCAGCCAATAGCTGGCGATGGTCTGGCTGGCAGCGATCGAGAGACTGCCTGATATCGTCTGCGAGACATGCTCCAGCACGTTGTGGGCGGCCGCCGCCCGCTCGAGAACCGCCTTGGCCTCCGGCAGGAACCGGCGTCCGGTCTCGGCGAGCTCGATATTGCGGCCCACTCGGTTGAACAACTGCACGCCGTGCTGCTGTTCGAGCGAGCGGATGGCGGCGGACGCGGCCGACTGTGAAATACCTAACAAGTCGGCCGCTTTGGTCATGTGCGCCCGTTCGGCGACGGCGACGAAGATCCGCAATTGGTCCAGAGTCATGCCAGCATTAAGAAGCAAATCCGATTGGAATTACAAGAGCAAGTTGTTAGACAGATTGATTGCTTTGTTCTAAATTTTAGCCCGAAATTGGAAAAAAGTCGCGCCAGAACAGTCGAGGGTAGAAATTGGTGAGGCTGTTCAAATCCGTGTTTACGCACTGGACCCGCAGCCTGCGGTGGCGGCTCGTCGGTGAACGCTATCGGCCGGAACAGCATTACATGCGCGGCCCAGGCCCGAAGACGAGAGCCAAGGCCGCGGAACGCAACAACATCGCCGGATCATGACCAACAAACCGCTGCGCGGCGCCAACTCAGCACCATCCCAACGGCCGCTTGCCGATACGCGCGCGCCCGCCGAAGGCGACGGCGTCGATACTTCGCCTGATGTCTCCGACAGCATCGCCAAGACCACCTGCTATATGTGCGCCTGCCGCTGCGGCATCGACGTCCACATCAAGGACGGCAAAGTCCGCTACATCAACGGCAACAAGGACCATCCGGTCAACGGTGGCGTGCTGTGCGGCAAGGGCAGCGCCGGCATCATGCAGCACTACAGCCCGGCTCGGCTGAAGAAGCCGCTGCTGCGCACCGGCCCGCGCGGCTCGGGTGAGTTCCGCGAGATCGAGTGGGAGGAAGCTTTGTCGATCGCGACGAAGCGGCTTTCGAATATCCGCCGAACCGATCCGAAGAAACTCGCCTTCTTCACCGGGCGCGACCAGTCGCAATCGCTGACCGGCTGGTGGGCGAGCCAGTTCGGCACGCCGAACTTTGCCGCCCATGGCGGCTTCTGCTCGGTCAATATGGCGGCCGGCGGCCTCTACACGATCGGCGGCTCGTTCTGGGAGTTCGGCGAGCCAGACTGGGACAACACCAAGTATTTCATGCTGTTCGGGGTTGCCGAGGACCATGATTCCAATCCGATCAAGATCGGCCTCGGCAGACTCAAGGCGCGCGGCGCCAAGGTGGTCTCGATCAACCCCTGCCGCACCGGCTATAATGCAATTGCCGACGACTGGATCGGCATCCGGCCCGGTACCGACGGCCTGTTCGTGTTTGCGCTCGTCCACGAATTGCTGAAGGCCGGCCGTGTCGATCTCGACTACCTCTTGCGCTACACCAACGCCCATCTTCTCGTCATTCAAGAGCCTGGTGCTGCCGATGATGGGCTGTTCATGCGCGACGGCGACGGCAATCCGCTGGCTTGGGACAGGGTGGCGAAGATGCCAGTCAATGCCAGTGACGCCGACGCGAAGCCCGCACTGACCGGCAGCTTTCTCGTCGACGGCCGCCGTTGCGTGCCGGTCTTCCAACTCGTCGCCGACCGCTATCTGGATGAGAGCTATTCACCCGAGGCGGTCACTGACCGGTGCGGCATCTCCGCCGATACCATCCGCAGGATCGCCGCCGAACTCGCTCATGTCGCCTTCGAACAGCAAATCGAATTGCCGGTGGCGTGGACGGACTGGGCCGGCCGCCGGCACGAGACCATCAAGGGCCGGCCAGTGTCGATGCATGCGATGCGCGGCATCTCGGCCCATTCGAACGGTTTTCACTCTTGCCGCGCCATTCATCTGCTTCAGGTGCTTCTCGGCACGGTGGACGTGCCGGGCGGCTTTCGCTTCAAACCGCCTTATCCACGGTCTGCACCGCCGGGTCCGAAGCCAGCCGGCAAGAATGTGAAGCCGATGACGCCGCTCGAGGGCATGCCGCTCGGTTTCGTCTGCGGACCGGGGGACCTGCTGATCGACGAAGGCGGCAAACCGATCCGTATCGACAAGGCCTACTCCTGGGATGCGCCGCTGGCCGCACACGGGCTCATGCACACGGTTATCCGTAACGCCTGGGCCGGCGATCCCTACACGATCGACACTCTGTTCATGTACATGTCCAACATGGCTTGGAACTCGTCGATGAATACCGTCGAGACGATGGCCATGCTGACCGATATTGATGCGTCGGGTGAGTACAAGATCCCGTTCATCATCTATTCCGACGCTTATTATTCCGAGACCGTACCTTTTGCCGATCTGGTGCTGCCGGACACGACCTATCTCGAGCGTCATGACTGTATCAGTTTGCTCGATCGGCCGATCAGCCACGCCGACGGGCCGGGCGACGCCATCCGCCATCCCGTCGTCGAGCCGGATCGCGACGTCAGGCCGTTCCAGACGGTGCTGATCGAACTCGGCGCGCGGCTCAGCCTGCCCGGCTTCGTCGACGACGATGGTTCCGCCAAATACCGCGACTATGCCGACTACATCGTCAATCACGAGCGCACGCCAGGTGTCGGTCCGCTCGCCGGCTGGCGCGGCAAGGACGGGGCCTCGGTCGGCAAGGGCGACGTCAATCCCGACCAGTTGCAGCGCTACATCGATAATGGCGGCTTCTGGCACCAGGATTTCGCCGCCGATCAGCGCTACTACAAGATGGCCAACCGCTCCTATCTCGAATTCGCCGAGAGCATGGGCTTCATCCCGAAGGCCGAGCCGATCGTCTTCCAACTCTATTCCGAGCCGATGCAGCGCTTTCGCCTTGCGGCGCGCGGCCATGGCGGGGTGCTGCCGCCGGAGGCGGAGCGCAGCCGTATCGAGACCTATATGGATCCGCTGCCGTTCTGGTACGCGCCCTTCGAAGAGGCTGCAGTCGATAGCCAAGCCTATCCGCTCCACGCGCTGACGCAGCGGCCGATGCACATGTACCATTCCTGGGGCGCGCAGAATGCGTGGCTAAGGCAGATCACCAGCCAGAACCGGCTGTTCGTGCACAATCGGACCGCCGCCAGCCTCGGGCTTGTCGATGACGACTGGGTGTGGATCGAGAGCATCAACGGCAAGGTCAAGGGGCAGATCAGCCTGATCGACGGCGTCAACGCCGATACGGTGTGGACCTGGAACGCGATCGGCAAACGGCGCGGCAGCTGGGGGCTCAAGGATGACGCGGCCGAATCCAATCGCGGCTTCCTGCTCAACCACATCATCGGCGACCAGACCTCTGCCGATGCGAATGGCAAACGCTATTCGAATTCCGATCCTGTCACCGGCCAGGCGGCATGGTTCGACCTGCGCGTGCGCATCGTCAAATGCGCGGCCGAGGAAGCTGGCTTCACCGAGCCGCAATTCGAGCGGTTCCGGCAGCCGCCACACTTCGAGCCCTCGCCCGACAAGCTCAGTTTCGGCGCCGAATTCCGTCGGGAGAGAGAAGCTGCCGAATGACTTGCCTTCCCGCCCACACCGACAAAAAGCTCGGCCTGGTCATCGACCTCGACACCTGCGTTGGTTGCCAGGCCTGCGTCACCGCCTGCAAGGAATGGAACACCGGCGGCCATATGGCGCCGCTAACCGACATCGACCCCTATGGCGGCAATGTCGACGGCGTCTGGTTCAACCGCGTGCACAGTTATGAGCACATGACCGAGATGGGTGGGCGCACGGTTAATTTCCCGCGCTCCTGCCTGCACTGCGAGACACCGGCGTGCGTCACGGTCTGCCCGACCGGCGCCTCCTACAAACGGGCGTCGGATGGCATCGTGCTGGTCGACGAGGACAAATGCATCGGCTGTAAATTGTGCAGCTGGGCCTGCCCCTACGGCGCGCGCGAATTCGACACGGATGTCGGCGTGATGAAGAAATGTACGCTGTGCGTCGACCGCATCTATAACGACAATCTGGCGGAGGAAGACCGCGTGCCGGCCTGCGTTGCCGCCTGCCCGACCAGCGCGCGGCATTTCGGCGATCTGGGCGATCCGGCATCGGCTATCTCGCAACTGGTGGCGGAGCGCGGCGGTGTCGACCTGATGCCGGAGATGGGCTACAGGCCGACCAACAAATATCTGCCGCCACGCGCCCACACCAATCGCGCCGCATCGGTGCCGGCACAGGCGCTCCAGCCGATGCGAGCCGAAGGCGGTTTCCTTGGCTGGGTCGACCGCATGCTTTCGAACTGACCCGCGCCTTCATGCATCCAGCCTTCTCCGTCGTCTTTTTCACCACCGCCACGGGCGCCGGTTACGGCCTGCTCGCGCTGCTTGGCGTGTTGGCCGGACAGGGCTTTATCCCGCCCGATTTCTGGCTTGGCCTCACCGGCATGGGGCTGTCGCTCGGCCTGATCTCGGCAGGCCTGCTGTCCTCGGCCGGCCATCTCGGCCGGCCCGAACGCGCCTGGCGTGCCTTCTCGCAATGGCGTAGCTCATGGCTGTCGCGCGAAGGCGTTGCCTCGGTCGCCACCTTCGTGCCGGCGGGACTGTTCGGTATTGGCTGGGTGGTCCTCGGCCGTACGAGCGGCTGGGTGGCTGTCGCCGGGCTGCTCGCTGCCATCGGCGCGGTCGCAACCGTCTGCACCACCGGCATGATCTACGCGTCGTTGAAGCCGATCGCCCAATGGCACAGCCGCTTCACCCTGCCCGGCTATCTGATCTTTTCGGCGATGACCGGCAGCGTACTGCTCAACGCCCTGCTGCAGGGATTTGCGGCAGGCTCGAATATGCTTCTGGCGGCTGCCCTGTTGCTGACCGCGCTTGGCTGGGGTTTGAAGCTGGCGACCTGGCGATACAATGATAGGCTGGAGATCCCGACCAATGCCAACACCGCAACCGGGCTTTCCGGCGGCACGGTGCGGTCGATGGAATGGCCGCATACCGAGGAAAACTATCTGCTCAAGGAAATGGGCTTTCGCATCGCACGCAAGCACAGCGCAAAGCTGCGGCTGATCACCCAGGCTCTGGCCTTTGCCTTGCCCGCTTTGCTGCTGATTGCGGCGTTTGCCTTGCCGTGGCCCTTTGCGGCGGCTTCGTCGATACTCTCCGCAATCGCCCAACTCGCCGGCATGCTGGTGGAGCGCTGGCTGTTCTTCGCCGAGGCCAAGCACACTGTTACCCTCTATTACGGACGATAGGGCAGCTCAGCCCGGCCTGAGCATCGAGTGGGAAATCGCGAAGATGCGCTCAGTGCCAAGCATATAGGCCATCAGCGTTTCGCGGCGGAACAGCCCGGCATAGGCGCGGTCAAGGAGATTGAGCGAACCGGTGTAGGCGCCGAAGGCCGGCATGATCATGCGGCCGCCATCGCCGGCAAAGCAGCGCCGCCGCACCGAACGGCCTTGCTGGACGATGCGGGCGCAAGGATGCAGATGGCCTGATATCTCGCCCTCCACCCTTACCGCCGAAGGCTCGTGCCGGAAGAGCAGAGAGCCGATGGCCAGCTCGCGCACGGTGTCGCCCGGCAGGTCGGCCGGTGCTTCCGGGTCATGATTGCCGGCGACCCAGAACCAGTCGCGCCCAACCATCAGCCCTTCCAGCCTTTCGCGAAAGCTTGCGTGCATGCGCGCGGCGCCGCCGCCATCGTGAAAACTGTCGCCCAGGCTGATGACTATCGCAGGCTGATAATCGGCAATCACCGTCTGCAGCCGGAGCAGCGTGGCGCCGGTATCGTAAGGCGGAACCAGCGTGCCGCGCCTGGCCAGTGAGGAGCCTTTTTCCAGATGCAGGTCGGATACGGCCAGAAGCCGGAATTCGGGAAAATAGAGCACGCCGCGGCGGTCGCAGATCGCGCGTTCGCCAGCGATACGGACGGCGCCCGTATCCGCCAGAGTCGCAGCCATTGCCAGCGCCACAGTCATTTCGTCCCCATGGCCTCCTCGACCAGCGTGGCTGCATCCATCAGCAGCGTCTCATCGGCCTCGCCGTGCACCGGCATCTTGCCGATCTCAAGCATGATCGGCACGGCGAGCGGCGATATCTGCTCGAGATTCTTATGCATGATTCGACCCTGGACGCGCGAGAGCATCTCGGCAAGTCTGCTGACATCCAGCAGACCGGTCGCGGCATCGGCCCGCGTCGCCTGCAAAAGGATGTGGTCGGGCTCATGGCTGCGCAGCACGTCGTAGATGAGGTCGGTCGACACGGTCACCTGGCGGCCGCTCTTCTCCTGGCCCGGGTGGCGTTTCTCGATCAATCCCGAGATCAGCGCGCAATTGCGAAAGGTGCGCTTCAACAGCCAGCTGCCGGCGAGCCAGGCTTCGAGGTCGTCGCCCAGCATATCTTGATCGAAGAGCGCAGCCAGCGACGGTTTCTTCGCCCTGAACATGTGACCCATATCGGCCAGCGACCATATGGCAAGCGCATAATCGGTGGCGACGAAGCCGAGCGGCCTGGCTCCCGCCCTGTCGAGGCGGCGGGTCAGCAGCATGCCCAGCGTCTGGTGCGCCAGCCTGCCCTCGAACGGATAGGCCACCAGGTAGTAGCGGTTGCCGCGCGGAAAGGTCTCGATCAGCAGATCGTCGCGTTTCGGCAGCACCGACTTGTCGGCCTGGAAACGTAGCCAGTCGGCGACCTGCTCCGGCAGCTTCTTCCAGCGCTGCGGATCGTCCAGCATGGCGCGCACCTGTTCGGCTAGGTACGTCGAAAGTGGGAATTTGCCGCCGCCATAGTACGGCACCTTGGCGTCGCTGCCCGGCGCGTTCGAGACGAAGCACTCACTCTCGCGGATGCCCTCGAAGCGCAGCACCTTGCCGGCGAACATGAAGGTGTCGCCGTGCGTCAGCGTTTCGAGGAACGCCTCCTCGATCTTGCCAAGAACCCGACCGCCACGCGAAGCCGCGCCTCTGCTGCCGGCCTGGACGTAGCGCACGTTGAGCGCCGGCACTTCAATGATGGTGCCGACATTCAGCCGGTATTGCTGAGCGACGCGAGGATTGGACACCCGCCACAGCCCGTCCTTGTTGAGACGAATACGGGCGTAGCGTTCGTAGTTCTTCAGCGCATAGCCGCCGGTGGCGACGAAATCGATGACGCGATCGAATGTCGGCCGGTCGAGATCGGCATAGGGTGCTGCCGTTCGCACTTCCTCGAACAGCGCATCGGCCTGGAACGGCGCACCGCAGGCGCAGCCCAGCACGTGCTGCGTCAGCACGTCGAGCCCGCCATTGACCAGCGGCGGCGTATCCTGGGCGCCCAGATAATTGGCGTCGAGCGCCGCCCTGCATTCCAGCACCTCGAAGCGATTGGCCGGGATCAGGATCGCCTTCGACGGCTCGTCCATACGGTGGTTGGCCCGACCGATGCGCTGTGCCAGCCGGCTGGCACCTTTCGGCGCGCCGACATGGACGACCAGGTCGACGTCGCCCCAGTCGATGCCGAGGTCGAGCGTCGAGGTGGCGACGATGGCACGCAAGGCGTTCTCGCCCATCGCTTTCTCGACGCGCCGGCGCTGGGCGACGTCGAGCGAGCCATGGTGTAGCGCGATCGGCAAGGTGTCCTCGTTGACCCGCCACAACTCTTGGAACAGCAGCTCCGCCTGGCTGCGCGTGTTGACGAACAGCAGGGTTGTCTTGTGGCGCTTGATCTCGTTGTAGATCTCCGGCGTTGCGTAGCGGGCCGAATGTCCCGCCCACGGCACGCGCTCCTCCGAATCGAGAATGGAGATCTCGGGCTTGGCGCCGCCAATGACGACGATCAGTTCGGCCATCGGCCCCGGTGGATTCTGGCTGACCAGCCAGCGCCGCAATTCGTCGGGCTCGGCGACCGTCGCCGACAGGCCGATCATCTGCAGGGCGGGCACAAACGAGCGCAGCCGGGCCAGGCCAAGCGACAGGAGGTGCCCACGCTTCGAGGTCACCAGCGAATGCAGTTCGTCGAGTACGACATAGCGCAGGTCCTCGAAGAAGCGCCTGGCGTCGGGCGCGGCAATCAGCAGCGCCAATTGCTCGGGCGTGGTCAGCAGAATGTCGGGCGGCGCCAGCTTCTGCCGCTGGCGCTTGTGTGCGGGCGTATCGCCGGTGCGCGTCTCGACAGTAACCGGCAGCCCGATCTCTTCGACGGGTTTGCCGAGATTGCGCTCGATGTCGACGGCCAGCGCCTTCAACGGCGAGATGTACAGCGTGTGGATGCCGCGATGCGCCTGCCCTGGCCTTCTCCTTGGCCGGCCGGCCAGTTCGGTCAGCGATGGCAAGAACCCGGCCAGCGTCTTGCCGGCGCCGGTCGGGGCGATCAGCAATACCGACTGCCCGCCCTGAGCCTTGGCCAGCAATTCGATCTGATGGGCGCGCGGCGACCAGCCTTTTTCCGCAAACCATTTGACGAATGGCTCGGGCAGGACGACGGCGGCTTTCTGTTCGGCAAGGCGCGGCTGCTCTGTCACGCGTCAGAGGTAGCGCGGCGGCGCGCGATCGCCAAGCAGAATCAGAACAAAAGGTGATCGATTCGCGTTACGGCCGGCGAAACCCCGTCGGACCGCCATAGAGATAGCCGATACGGGCGATCGCTTCGCTCAGTCCTTCACGCGATACCAGCATGGTGTGGCCATTGGCGTGGATTATCGTCTCGGCGTCGGTCATGATAGCGACGTGGCCTTTCCAGAACACCAGGTCGCCGCGCTGAAGCCCGGAAAAGTCCGGCCCCGGAACGAGCGGCTCGCCGATGGTTGCCGCCTGCATGTCGGAATCGCGCAGCACCTGCCTGCCGGCCATGCGCATCGCCAATTGCACGAGACCGGAACAGTCGATGCCGAAGCCCGAGGCGCCGCCCCACAAATAAGGCGTGCCGAGAAAGCTCTCGGCAACAGCAACGTAGTCGGCGGCCGCCTCGGCGACAGGCCTGAGATGACCCGAGATGACCGCTTGACCGGACGGCAACAGCGCATAATGCGTGCCGCGTGTTTCGGCTGAGCCCGTCACCGTCACCAATGATCCCATCGACAATTGCCCGCTCACCGGAAAGCGCAAGTCGGGTCCTGGATAGAGAAAGGTGCGCGGCACCGAAACGATATGGGTCGGCGCATGGTCCCGAGCGCCCAACGCCGTGTCGGCGACATAGCCGACATAGCCGTCGCATTCGCCCTGGATCCAGGCCCAGCCTTCTGCGTCCTCGAAGACGAGAATGTCATCGCCGAACAGAAGCTGTGTGTTGACACCGGCATTCGGCCGTGGCGCCTTGCGGATGTCGGCCACGGAAGCGGTGATGCGAGCCGGCCGGCCGGCGACGAACCGGTCGGCGGCGACCTCGCCTCTCAGCCTGGCATCGGCGAGATCGGAGCGGAAGGCATGGAGGCGGGCATCCCTGGCGGTCAAATCGGCAACTCGTTCAAATGGACAATTTGGTCAAATCGGCAGCTCTTGGGCTCTGGCAATGATAACATCGCCGAAGCGTTCGACAAAGAGCGCACCTTCGACTGTGCGCCTGACCAGCACGTTGCGCTTGTCGAGCTCGTCGCGGTGGCGCGACACCAACTTCAGCGCCCCCATCGTGTCGAGCGCACGGGTGATCACCGGCTTGGTGACATTGAGGCGGGCAGCCAGACCGCGCACCGTGTGCGGCGGCGGATCGAGATAGATGGTGAACAGGATCGCCGTCTGGCGCATGGTGAGATCGGGTGCGTCGTCGCGCACCTGCGACAGCACCACCTGCTGCCACAGTCGCAAGGCCTGACTTGGACGCATGATAATCGACATCCGTCCAGCATGACGGAAAATTGTTTCGGTTCCGTTTCAGTCAACACCTTCGTCGGCTATGCCGAGACATCATCCGCCGAAGCGGTTCGAAATGACACGCTCCAGCGCCCGGATGCCTTGCGCCTCGCCGCCGGCAAGGCCGTGCGGGCGGTCCGACGGGTTCCAGGCGAAGATGTCGAAATGCGCCCAGCTGGCGGTCTTTTGGACGAAGCGCTTCAGGAATAGCGCCGCGGTGATCGAGCCGGCGAGACCATCCGACGTGACGTTGTTGATATCGGCAATTTTCGACGCCAGCTTGGCGTCATAGGGCTTCCACAACGGCATGCGCCATAGCGGATCCTCGACCGCAACGGAGGCGTCCGCCAGCTCGGATGCAAGCGCCTCGTCACCGGTGTAGAAGGGCGGCAGGTCGGGGCCGAGCGCAACACGGGCAGCGCCTGTCAGTGTTGCCATATCGACCAGCATCTGCGGCTCCTCGTCGTCGGCCAAGGCTAAGGCGTCGGCGAGGACCAGCCGCCCTTCAGCGTCGGTGTTGCCGATTTCGACGGTGATGCCTTTGCGGCTCACCAGCACATCGCCTGGACGGAAGGCGTTGCCGGCTATCGAATTCTCGACAGCGGGGATGAGCACGCGCAGCCGGACCTTCAGCCCGGCGGCCATGATCATGGAAGCGAGGCCCAGCACGTTGGCAGCGCCGCCCATGTCCTTCTTCATCAAAAGCATGCCCGAGGACGGCTTGATGTCGAGGCCGCCTGTGTCGAAGCAGACGCCCTTGCCGACCAGCGTTATCTTGGGGGCATTCTTCGGCCCCCAAATCATGTCGATCAGGCGCGGCGCGTCGGCCGAAGCGCGACCGACGGCATGAATCATCGGAAAGTTGGCGGCGAGAAGATCGTCGCCCTTGGTCACCGATATTTCAGCCTTGTGCGTCGCGGCCAAGGTCCGGGCGGCATTCTCCAGCTGGCCGGGACCCATATCGCTGGTCGGCGTGTTGACCAGGTCGCGTGCCAGGAAAACGCCATCGGCGATGCGTCTGACGCGAGCGGCGTCGGCGCCGGACGGCAGCGCGAAGCGAAGCGTCCTGCCGGGCTTCTTGCCATAGCGGGTGAAGACATAGCCGCCGAGTGCCAGCGCGAGTGCCGTAAGCTCCGGCTTGGCCGGTGCGGACGCAAGACGCCACTCGCCTTCGGGCAAGGCTCTCGCCAGTGCCCCGACGGCCATTGCACCCTCGTCGTCGCCGGTGCCGAACAGGGCTCCGGCAATCGCACCGTTGTCGCCAGGCACAACCAGCGTCCTGCCGGCCTCGCCGGAAAAGCCGTTGGCCTTGGCCCAGGCGACTGAGGATGGCTCAAGGCCCGCCGCCGCCTGCGCATCCTTCGCCACCAAATGGACCGGCAGCGCATTGCTCAATTTTTTCTCGACGAGTTCAACAGGCATTCGCTGGTCTCCGGCTTCTGAGTCGGCATTTCTTAACTCTCCGTTAGGGTTAACAGAATATTTCTGCGGGAGGGAAGATGACCACGCAAATGGTCACGCGCATGAACGGAGCCCTGGTGCCGATGCCGACCGACCGCAGGATGAACGCCAGCGCAAATAGGCTGATCACCACGGCGTTGATGATGGTGCTTGCCGCAAGCGTCGCTGGCTGCGGAACCAGCAAATTGACGACTGGCTCGATTTCTCGCCCAAGCGGCAAGCCGCTGGAAACAATGTCGGCGGGCGAACTGCACAACGCCACGATGGCGCTCGGGCAGTCCTACTCGAAAAGCCCCAACGACAAGCGGATCGCGACAAACTATGCCGCGGCGCTGCAGATGGACGGTGACGCCGACCAGTCGCTTGCGGTGATGCGCAAGCTGGCGATTGCCTTGCCGAAGGACCGCGACGTGCTCGCCGCCTATGGCAAGGCGCTTGCCGCCAACGGACAGTTCGAGCCAGCTCTCGATGCCGTGCGCCGCGCGCAGACGCCCGAATATCCTGACTGGAAACTTGTATCGGCGGAAGCTGCCATTCTCGACCAGCTCGGCCAAAAGGACGAGGCGCGTCAAGACTATCGCAAGGCGCTGGACCTCAAGCCGAACGAACCGTCGATCCTTTCCAATCTCGGCATGTCGTACGTGCTGGAAGGCGATTTGCGCACGGCCGAAACCTATATGCGCTCGGCCGCCCAGCAGCCGAATGCCGACAGTCGCGTCCGCCAGAACCTAGCGCTGGTCGTCGGTCTGCAAGGACGTTTCGACGAGGCCGAGAAGATCGCCTCACAAGAGCTGTCGCCGGAACAGGCGCAGGCCAACGTCGCTTACCTTCGCCAGATGCTGGCGCAGCAGAATGCCTGGAGCCAGCTCAAGGAGCAGGACAAGGCAAAGCCTGCCACCAACTGACCGCTTCGAGCGCCGAACCGGCGCGAGAATTCCGCAACATGTCAAACGCAAGGAGCCGCGCGACACCGGCAGCGCGGCTTTGAATCGTAGCAGCGTTTGTGGCGACGCCGCTTGGGCTACTGGCTGCTCGATTTCGGCTGGTCGCCAAAGATGCCGCGCTGACTCACCTGGATGCCGGCGGGACCCAGAATGATGGCGAACAGCACCGGCAGGAAGAACAGGATCATCGGCACGGTAAGCTTCGGCGGCAGCGCGGCCGCCTTCTTCTCGGCGGCATTCATGCGCATGTCGCGGCTCTCAGCGGCAAGCACGCGCAGCGCATGCGCCACGGGCGTACCGTAGCGCTCGGCCTGAACCAACGCCTGGGACACCGACCTGACGGATTCGAGGCCAGTGCGGCTTGCAAGGTTCTCGTACGCCTGCTTGCGCTCCTGCAGATAGGAAAGTTCGGCATTGGTCAGGATGAATTCTTCCGCCAATGCCACCGATTGCGCGCCGATCTCATCGGCGACCTTGCGAAGCGCTGCTTCCACCGACATGCCGGACTCGACGCATATCAGCAACAGGTCGAGCGCGTCCGGCCACGCCATCTGAATCGACTGCTTGCGCTTGGTCGCACGGTTGTTGACGTAGAGCACCGGCGCGTAGAACCCCGCATAGGCAACCACGATGCAGACGAACAGCTTCACGAAAAGCGGCTGCTCGGGCAGTCCTCCAAGCACGAACAGATATATGGCCGCCAATGCAAAGCCGATGAAGGGCAGGACGAGGCGGAAAAAAAGGAAGCGCGTCAGCGGATTTTGGCCGCGAAAACCCGCCACTTTCAATTTCTGCAAGGTACCTTCGTCCGCCAGCGCACGCCTGAGATCCAGGCGATCGACAATATTGCGCATGCCGACCGACTGCTCTTCGCGCAGGCCCTTGCGGCGGCGGTCGGCTTCGACTGCCAGCCGCGCGCGCTGTTTGGCGCGCAGCTCATCGCGCTCCAGCGCCACGGATTTCATGCGCGCCTTGAGCTGGTTCCCGCCAAAGGCGGGCAGCAGCGTGAAGACCGTCGCAAACACCGCGATGCCGACCAGCAGTGCGATCAGCAGGGACGGGTCGGTGAGAGTTCTGATGACGTGATCGGTCATACGCGCGAATCCTAGACTTCGAAGTTCATCATCTTGCGCATTACCAGGATACCCATCGACATCCAGACGCCGGAACAACCGAGGATCAGATGGCCGGTGCTGGTGGTAAAGAGGGGCATGATGTAGTTCGGGCTCGTCAGATAGACGAGAAAGGCAACGACGAAAGGCAGCGCGCCGATGATCACGGCGGATGCCTTGGCTTCCATAGACAACGCCTGGACCTTGGCCTTCATTTTCTTGCGGTCGCGAAGCACGCGCGAAAGATTGCCCAGCGCTTCGGAAAGATTGCCGCCGGCCTGAGACTGGATCTGGATGACGATGCCGAAGAAGCTCGCCTCGGTGCACGGCATCGTTTCGGGCATGCGCATGGCCGCGTCGGGGATCGACAAACCCATTTGCTGCGAATCGACGATGCGGCGGAACTCGGTCTTGACCGGCTCGGGGGATTCATTGGCGATCAGGCGCACGGCGTCGTTCAGCGGCAGGCCGGATTTTACTGCACGCACGATGATGTCGAGCGCGTTCGGAAATTCGTTGAGAAACGCCTTGACGCGGCGTGCGCGGCGAAACGAGACGAACCAGCGCGGCAGACCCAAGACACCGACCAGCAGCGCAGCCGGCAAGACCAGCAGCGGTGCGCCGATGAAATAGACCAAAGCCGTCAAGACGACGCCGCAGACCGCCGAATAGACATAGAAGCGCTCAATCGAGACCTTCATGCCGGCCTGGCGGATTTGGATCTTCAGCGGTGGTTTCTTGACCAGGCTCTGGTTGGACTTTTGCTTTTGGTCGAGATCCTTCAGCGAATCCTGGACGGATTTGCGACGCTTGGCCGCTTCCGCCACGCGATCGCGCGAAGCCTTGACGACGGAACGATCCGTCTCGGCGGTCTTGATCGATTCAAGCCGCTTGCCGACCTGCTTCTCGGTGCTGATCCGATTGAACAGGAAAGCATAGGCCACTGCGCCGGCGCTGAAGCCGGCGAGCACGACGAATGCCAATACGGTGCTGTCAATCCCGAACATCGACCCTGGCCCCCACGCTTCCAGACGGATCAGTCAGCGCGTTTCTCCATCGCCTCGAGTGCAACGGCTAGGCGCTGCTCCTCGCCATAGTAGCGGGCGCGCTCCCAGAAATGCGGACGGCCGATGCCGGTCGACACGTGCTCGCCCAGCAACCTGCCGTTCGCATCCTCGCCCTTGATGTTATAGAGAACGATGTCCTGGGTGATGATGACGTCGCCTTCCATGCCGATCACCTCGGTGATGTGGGTGATGCGCCGCGATCCGTCGCGCAGGCGTGCAGCCTGTATGATCACGTCGACGGAGCCGACGACAATTTCGCGTACGGTTTTTTGCGGCAGCGTGTAGCCGCCCATGGCGATCATTGACTCTATACGGTTGAGGCATTCGCGCGGGCTATTCGAGTGGATCGTTCCCATCGAGCCGTCATGGCCGGTGTTCATCGCCTGCAATAGGTCGAACACTTCGGGTCCACGCACCTCGCCGACGATGATGCGCTCGGGCCGCATGCGCAGACAGTTCTTGACCAGGTCGCGCATGGTCACTTCGCCCTCACCTTCAAGGTTGGGCGGACGTGTTTCGAGACGCACCACATGTGGCTGCTGCAATTGCAGCTCAGCCGAGTCCTCGCACGTAATGACGCGTTCCTCGCGGTCGATATAGTTGGTCAGGCAATTGAGCAGCGTCGTCTTGCCGGAGCCGGTACCGCCCGAAATGACAATGTTGCAACGGACGCGGCCGATGATCTTGAGAATCTCGGCGCCTTGCGGCGAAATCGAGCCGAACTTGACCAGCTGGTCGAGCGTCAGCTTGTCCTTCTTGAACTTGCGGATGGTAAGGGCGGTGCCGTCGATGGCCAAGGGCGGTGCGATGACGTTGACACGGGAGCCATCAGGAAGACGCGCATCGCAGATTGGGCTTGATTCATCGACGCGGCGGCCAACCTGGCTGACGATACGCTGGCAGATGTTGAGGAGCTGCTGGTTGTCGCGGAAACGGATGCCGGTCTGCTCGACCTTGCCGTTGACCTCGATGTAGACGTTCTTGGAGCCATTGACCATGATGTCGGCAATATCGTCGCGGGCAAGCAGTGGCTCCAGCGGCCCGTAGCCCAAGACGTCGTTGCAGATATCCTCGAGAAGCTCTTCCTGCTCGGCGATGGACATCGCGAAGTTCTTGATCGCGATGATGTCGTTGACGATGTCGCGGATTTCCTCGCGCGCGCTTTCGGGATCGAGCTTGGCGAGCTGCGACAGATCGATCGTGTCGATGAGTGCGGAGAAGACCTGGCTTTTGGTGTCGTAATAGCTCTCGCTGCGCTCACGCTGAATCCTTTTCGGCTCCGGCGCCAATGGCGGCGGCTCGACCGCACGGCGAACCGCCGGCCCTGCAGGCGCGCCGGATGGCGGCAGCGCCCCGGGCCTGGCAGCTACCGCCGCTTCCACAGGGTTCGCGGCCGCCGGCGCGGCAGGTGCGGGTGCTGGCTGACGGAATTCCGGGATGGTCCGGTTGCCGTCGTCGCTGCCTCTTTTACCAAACATGATTGCTTACCAATTCCACCGCTGCGGCATCACTTCTTGTTGCGCGAAAGCTTGCCGAGCAGGTTGCCGAGGCCAGCCTTTTTCTTCACCTTGATTTCGCTGCGCCCCGTCAGCACATGGGCAATCTCGTTGATCGTGGCGACGACGGGGCTCTTGGCATCCATCTCACCGAGCATACGTCCGTTGTTGGCGGCATTTCCGAACAAAAGCGGCTCGAACGGGATGACCGACATCGGCGAAAGGCCGAGCGATTCGGAGAAATCGGACGGCGTAATCTCGGGACGTTTCGGCACACCGGCCTGGTTGATCACAAGCTTTGGCGCAGGATCGTTTGGACGAAGCCGCTTCAGCATGTCGACCAGGTTCTTTGTGTTTCGCAGATTGGCCAGTTCGGGCGTCGCCGTGATGACGATCTCGTCGGCCTTGACCAGCGTGTTCTTGGTCCAGCCGGCCCAGACGTGGGGAACATCGAGCACGAGGAGCGGCGCGCTACGCTGGGCTATGTCGATAAGCTGGGTGAAGGCGTCGGGCTCGAAATCGTAGACCCGCTCCAGGGTCGAAGGTGCCGCAAGCAGCGACAGGTGCTCGGCGCATTGGGCGAGCAGCCGGTCGAGATAGACCTCGTCGACGCGTTCCGGCGAGAAGACCGCCTCGGCAATGCCCTGCGCCGGGTCCTGGTCGAAATTGATGTTGGCCGTTCCGAAGGCGAGGTCGAGATCGGCGACAACCACTTCGGACTTGAAAAGGGACGACATGGCCCAAGCCACATTATGGGCTATTGTCGAGGAGCCGACGCCGCCCTTGGCGCCGATGAAGGCGATCGAGCGGCCGATCGGCTCAGCTTCCGGATCAACGAAGATCGAGGACACCACGCTGACGATGTCGGCCATCGATACCGGGGCGATGACATATTCGGAAATGCCCGAACGGATGAGTTCGCGATACAGGCCGACATCGTTGTAATGGCCGACAACCACCACCTTGGAGGTCGGATCGCAGTGCTCGGAGAGCTGGGCGAGTTGTTCCAGCAACAGCTTCGGCTCGCTGCGCGATTCAAGCAGGATCAGGTTCGGTGTCGGCGCAGACTGGTAGAATTCGATAGCGGTGGGGATGCCCCCCATATGCACCTTCAGATGGGCCTTGGCCATACGGCGATCCTCGCCAGCGCGCTCGACCGGATTGGCTACGCCTTCGGTCTCGCAGAACGCCTGGATCGAAATGCGCGGGATCGGCCGCAACGCCTGCATCGCGGCAATATCCTGCTCCGAGGTTTCGCCGCCTGCTACCTCTGTGTCATAGGCAAGATTGCTCATTGTCATCTCTTTCAGTGACTTGCGCGGCTTAGGTCTGTTGAGCCTCAACACTCGTTAATATTCGACTTCCGAATTGCCGAGGAGTTCGTCCGAAATTCCTCGGTCGCGATAGACGTCGATCACCGCGCTCCGATTTGCCGCGTCGATGGGAGTCTGTTTGCGCGGCCCGATCAGATCGGCCGGATTGGCCATCTGGGCGGCAAGGTTGTTTTGGTACGAACAGCCGAAATCGGCATAATGCTTGTTTTCCGAAGTCTCCAGAAGGTCTTCCGGCCAGCGCCCGCATTTGTCCGTCTGAGCCTTCACCGAGACGTAGGCGACACGGACCGGGGCGGACGCTTCGGCCGAAACGGATTGATAGGACCGCACGGCGATCCGCTTCCGGCTGATGCCGCTGGCTATGGCAAGCCTGGCGAAATCGCGGCCGGCCGCGGCCGCTGCGATTTCGTTAGCCGAGCCGCTCGGGACCTCAATCGTCAGCACCGGAGCCGCGCTCCTGTCGTATCCGTCCAGAAAGCCCAGGAGCGTGTCGCGCTGGAATCTGGTCATGCCACGGTCGCCGGCGCCGACCGGAAGATCGATCTTCTGGATCTTCTCGGCGATGACGATCGGATGGGTGGTGCGATAGTCGTCCGGTATGGCACCGACCGTGACGCTGTCGCGATTGGCGCAGCCGGCCAGTGATGCCGCCATCACGACCGCCATGATGGGAACGGCGGGCCGCCAGATTCGCAAATGGACCGACCGCATCGCGGTGATCGCCTTTGTCTTCGATGCTGACTGAGACATGTCCGCTTCCCCGCTTACTTGTAGATGAAGCCGACAACGCCGTGATAACGGCCGTTGGGCTTGTCGGTCTGCATGGTGCCGTAGACGCGGTTGACGCGTCCAAGGAACATGGCGGCCCCGTCGCTGGCGGCGTTGAAATTGTCGTCAGGCTTGGCAAGGTCGTTGCGCGCCACCGGCTTCACCAGATAGGGCGTGATGATGATGACGAGCTCGGTCTCGTTGCGAACGAAATCCCTGCTGCGGAAGAGCGCGCCGAGCACTGGAATCTTTGTCAGGCCAGGCAAGCCGTTGACGGCTTGCCTGACATCGTCGCGGACGAGCCCGGCAATCATCATCGAGCCGCCCGAAGGCAGTTCCACCGTCGTGTCGGCCAAGCGTTTGCGAAGCGACAGGGCGTTCATGCCAAGGCTTTTTACGCCTTCGGAATAAGATACTGACCCTTCCGTTGTCGGCTCGGAGACCGACGTCCTGACTTTCAGGCTGATGCGGCCGGGAGACAGCACCACCGGCTGAAATTCCAGGCCAATACCATATTCGATCTTCTCGACTGAATAGGTTTTCAGACCTGTCTGGTTGTCGTTGGAGACGGCTTCGGAAACGCCGGTCACCATGTTATATTCACCGCCGACCTTGAAGGTCGCCTTCTCGCCGGATACGGCCGTCAATGTTGGCTCGGCGAGAGTCTTCATGACGCCGGACTGTTCCATGGCGTTGATATAGGCCTGCAGCGTCGAGCTGCTGATAGAGAGGCCCGAGTTCGACAGCGACTTGCCTAAACCGGTGAAATTGTCGCTTAACGCGCTCCAGCTGATGCCGTTGCTGCTGCCGCTGCCGATCATGTTGACGCCGAGCTGCTTCATCACCGAGCGGCTGACTTCGGCAACCGTCACCTTGAGCGTCACCTGGTCGTCGCCGATAATCTGCAGCAGGTTGACGATCTTGCTGACGCGGCGCTCGGTGTCCGGATTGTTGATGTCGACGCCGGCATCGGCGGAGCCGCCGGCAGCGGTCTGCGAATATTGACCCGTGGTCGCTTCGCCGCCTGAGACGAAGATCTCCGCCAGGTCTTGCGCACGCTTGGCGTCCAGCGGAGTGTCAACGGTTCCGGTCAGAACGACATTGTCGTTCAGCAACTCGACCTTGATCTCCGATGACGGGATGAAGCGCTTGATATAGTCCTCCAGCCCGGCAACATCGCGTTCGACCGCCAGATCAAGGCTGACGATCTGTTCGCCATTCGGGCCAAAGACGAAGATGTTGGTCTCGCCGACCGCCTTTCCGAATAGATAGATGCGCCTGGCGGTGCGGGTCACCGCATCGGCTACCGCGGGGTTGGCAACGAGAATATCGTAGGCATCGCTCGGCAGGTCGATGACCACCGATTTGTTGAGCCCGAGCTTCACTCGCTGGGTGGCCGTCGAGGCTGTGACCCTGGCATTGTTCGCCGCATGGGCATCGAGAGTGCCATACGCATTCGTTCCAAGGAGAAACAGGCCGATCGCCGCAGCCAAGGTGACCGGCAGTTTGGTTTTTAGCTTCATTTCCTCGCCCCCACTTCGGAAACTTCGCCCGACTTGATCAACCGCACCGTTCCGCGCCGACCATTGCCGGAAACCAGGTAGTCGGCCTCCCCCACATTCTTGTCCTGGCTGTCCTTGATTGAGCGCAGTGCCAATGTCAGGCGATCCGCCATCTGCTGAGCGACGGTGATGATCTCGGACTGCTGCGGCGTCAGTTCCAGGGTGGCGGTCTGGCCGACCCTGGTCTTCTTGCCTTCCTCATCCTCCTGAATGGTCTGGTCGATCGCCAGGACGCGAATGTTCTTGAGGATAGTCTCGGTCGTGAAGCCCGGACTACCGCCATTGGCGGTATCGGCTCTGCGGGTCATGATGACGTCGACGAAATCGTTGGGAAGAATAAAGCCACCGGCCGAAGTGTCGGCCGAGATGCTTGTGGCGACAGCCCGCATGCCGGAGGGCAGGATCGACGACATGAAGCTTTGCCCCTCACCGATCAACTTCGAGCGCCGCAACGGCTCGCCGGCATACAGCGCCACGCGCGCGACGCCGCCCTTCAGCTTATCCAGCGCTTCAGGCTCGGCGGCGCGGGTGATGAAATTTGCGTTGATGCCGGCGGACGGCCATGACTCCCAGGAAATGTTGTTCTCTAGCGGACTGCCCATCGGAACATCGCCGGAAAGGACAAGCACGTCCTGCAGCGCGATCGCCGGCGCTTGGGGGCCGGAATCGACAACCGGAGGCGGCGGAGGCGCGACCATGTTCTTCGCGACATAGCCTGCACCTCCGGCCGCGGCTATCGCCACGCCTAGAATAATCAATCGGGATGCTGGCATCTGTCCGAACCTCGCCCTTGGCAAACCACCTGGCCAAGCCGGACTTTGCAGCGGCAATCGTCAAAACAAGGTTAATGTTATACTTACGATCGTGATTAATTTAACGTTTACATAAATTAGAGCGACCAAGCGCGGCCCGAAGGAAAGACGTCGCCAACTCGCCAGGCCCGGCGCAAACGGAGTAACGCAAATCAGCCCGCCAGCCTGGCGAGAGCCCAGGCCATTAACGGCGAGTCCGGATAGGTAAGCAGACCGCCAATGCCAAGCGCAATGCCGTACGGAACACCGGTCGCGTCATCGGCGAAATGGCGCAGGAACGGATTGTGGCTTGTGACGGCGGCAAGCAGCGATTTTCGATAGGCGAGAATGGCAAGCGTCAGCAAGCCGCCTATGAATGTCGAGGCGACGAGATATTCGATGAGATGGACATTCAGTCCCATCCACATGGCAGTGGCGGCCAGAAGCTTCGCGTCGCCGCCGCCCATGCCGCCAAGCGCGAACAGGCCGAACGTCACCGCGAGAACCAGGCCGGCGGCGGCGAAATGCCAGCCATAGGTGGCCCAATCCATGCCGGTCAAAGGCGCTACCAAGGCGAAGACAACCACAAGCAGCACAGGCACGCGATTGGCGATCGTCATCGACAGCATGTCGGAGATCGCGGCAAAAAGCATGCAGAACGGAAAGACGACGAAGATCACGGCTTCAAGCATGGACGCGCGCCTGTGGTCAAATTGTACCTGGCCTAACCTAGGCACATTCTATTAACGACTGATGAGACTTCAAAGTGTTTTGTTACTATAATGCAACAAGGGCCGCAACGGAGCGGCCCCTGTTCTTGAAAAGTGACTGGCCGCGTAGCTTAATTGACGCCGTTGACCTTGCTGGCGATCTTGTCGAACTTGGCGTTCAGCGCGTTGCCGAGCGAGCCGGCGCCAACCATGATGGCGAGCGCGATGAGGGCGGCGATCAGACCGTATTCGATAGCGGTCGCGCCGGATTCGTCCTTCACAAAACGTGCGATGAGGTTAGACATTCGAGCTCCTACTCCAATTGTTACAGCACTTCCGTCAACTTCTCTTGATGGCTGATCGGATGCTGCGAATGTAAGCGGAAGCTGTTTCGATCGGCTTAATAAACAGGCTTACCGATTCCTTTCCCGCTTCGATGACATTGCGTAGTTAACCCAGGACTAAAATACCGGCCACTGGGTCCACAGGCTAACAAAGGGCGCAAAAGGCGCAATTCGGCAAAGAGGTTTGAGCCGTGCCTGCTAGCCCAATGCCGGTTCCGGCTTAATCCTGAACTCCAGCCGCTTAACGGTTGGTTCACCAATCTCGTTCATGTTCTGTTGAACAGTTTGTTGCCGGGGAGCGCCTCAATGGCCGGGCCGAGATCGTCATTTCCAATTGCCGTGGTTCTTGCCGCAGCGGCTTTCGCCGTTCCAGCCAAGGCAGGCGCCGGCATCGAGGTCACGATGAACCAGGCAAAGATCGTCAAATTGTCGCGCGCCGCCGATACGATTGTCGTCGGCAATCCGGCGATCGCTGACGCCTCCGTGCAGGACGCATCGACGATCGTACTGACCGGCAAGGGATTTGGCGTCACCAATCTTGTCGTCCTCGATCAGGAGGGCAACCCGATCGTCGATGAGCAAATAACGGTCGTGCGCCAGGCAGCGTCGTCGGTGCGCATCTATCGGCGTGCCGAAGTACAGACCATGTCCTGCGCGCCATATTGCGAAAGCTCGTACAAGAGCGATGCCGAGAAGGCCTCTGAGGCCGAGATGAGCGCCGGGCATTAGCTAGCCGACTTCTCCACCTTTGCGGGAACGCTTCGGTTATTGCCTGGTTAAGGCCTTTCCGCCGAATTTAACGGTCATTCCAACCGGACTTCAATCGGTTCCGACTAATGGTGGGATCCGATGCAGAACTGGAATCGGCGGGTAGAGGACATGAGCAAGGCAGGACGAGCAGGTTTTCCCGGAAGGTTTTTGGGCGACCGACGCGGAAGCACGGCGATCGAATTCGCCATGCTTGCAATTCCATTCGCGCTTCTTGTCTTCGCCATCCTGGAGAGCTGTATTTCATTTGCCGCACAAGAAGTGATGGCAAACGCCACAGACGACATCGCGCGCCAACTGCGTACCGGCCAATTAAGACCGGCCGATGTGTCCGGGACCAAGCTGCGGGATATGATCTGCACCAAGTTGGAGATCATGGTCGCCAAGACCTGTCCCGGATTGCTGGTGGATTTGCGCGAATATCCGACCTTCGCCGATGCGGCGCTGGCCGGTTTCAAGATCCAGGATGGCGACGTCGTGTTGACCAAGGGCACGAGCACACAGACCTTCACCGTCGCACCAGGCCTGGCAGAGTCGAGAAACATGCTGCGGGTTTTTTACAAATGGCCGGTGATGACCGACTTCATGGCCAAGTCGATGGCCAATCTGAAGGACGGCAAAACGCTGCATTTCGCTTCGATCACTTGGCAGAACGAGCCGTTCGACAACTGAACCACCTAGTCGCTTGAAAAGGGCAAAGCCATGATTCGTGCGGGGGCACAGCTGGGCATCGCAGAGATTTGTACAAGAGCAGTCCGGCTTTGCTCGGACCGCCGCGGTATTGCGGCTGTCGAGTTTGCCCTCATCGTGCCTGTCCTGTTGATCATGTACTTTATGACCATGGAAGCCTCGCAAGCCATCGAGACCAGCAAGAAGGTCAGCCGCATCGGCAGCATGGTAGCGGACCTTGTCACGCAGCAGCAGACCATCAAGGCGGCCGATCTCGATGCCATCATCGCGATCGGCAGTTCCACGCTTCAGCCCTATAATCGTTCGAAACCGAAGATCATCATTACGGCGATACAGGTCACGGACGAGACGACGCCGAAAGTCTTGGTCGTGTGGTCGCGCAAAGTAGTCGATGGTGTCTCTAGCGTCGACGCCATCAAGGATTCCGCCACAACGGTCCCGAGCGCGCTCAAGATCAAAGGCACTTTCCTCATTCGGGTCGAAAGCGATCTCGCCTACAAGCCAATCATCACCTGGTCGGCGGATGGCCAAAGCCGGTTCGGGTTGAGCTCGGCCTTCAATTCGATATCGATGGCGGAAACTTATTATCTACGGCCGCGAAGGAGCCCGACCATTCCGTGCAGCGATTGCTGACGCCTGAAGCCCGCTAACCGGGCTGTAGCTATTGCGTGCGGCCGCGGGCCGAGACCAGGTGCACGATGGCCGCAGCCAGCACATAATCCCTCGGACCGGCAACGGCGAACCCGCCGGAGTGTCTCGGCTCCAGAAGATCGTAAATGTCCGGCGCGGCTGATCTGAGATTGGTGAGAAAGACGGTGAGCCGGCGCTTGGCTTCGGGGTCCAGATCGCTGCGGACGGCGTGCGGACCATACCGCAGCAGGCCTGAGGTCCATACGACCTGAAGCGACGATTTCGAGAGCCCTGCGGCCTCGAGCCTCGCCACCGTGCCGCCAGGAGGATTTGGCCGTCCCTCTGCCACAGCCGGGATCCAGCCGAATATGGCATCGGCCTCGCCCTCGACCAGCATTGCTTCAGCTGCGGCAGCCGAATTGGCGTGGGTCAAAAACGGCGCATCTTCCGCCACGTTGACCCCGTCTGCAGCCAGCCCGGCAAGCGGCAACAAAGCACCACCGACGCTGTCGAAAGGCGCCATGACGACCCGATGGACTGCCATGGCCATCAGATCGGGAACCCTCCCGTCGCGCGTCAGCAGTACGGAGCGGATGCCGATGGCGCCGCCGGAATCGAGCGGCGCCGCGAGAGGTTCGACACATCCGCACCGTTCGGAGGCGGCGGCGTAGGCGGTTGCCGAATAGATTGCATATTCGATCCGCGCATTGGCCTGCGCCTCGATCAACGACGTATAGTCGCGGGCAACGACAAACTCCACCTTCATGCCGAGCGCTTTGGTATAGGCGTCGGTCAGCAGCGCCAGACCTGGAACGGTGTTGCCGGCGCCAGGCTCGGCGACGATACCGATACGGAACGTTCCGATATCATCGCGCCAATCGGCACGCGCCAGGTTCGCGCAAGATGCATCCAGCAGCAAGGCCAGTACGGCAGCGAATGCTTTCAGGGCAGGCCTCATGCGAGCTCCATGCCGCGCATTTCGATCGGCAGATCGACCATGCCGCGATTCGTTTCTCCCGGACCAGCACGCCAAGCCGTGCCGTTCGGGTTTCCGAATTGCCAACGGCAGCGCGGAACCCTATGTCTGAGTCAACACCCAGGCAATGATGAACCTTTGATGGCACGCGCCTCCCTTTTTGTCCTTGACTCCTTCGGCATCGGCGGCGCGGCCGACGCCGAACGCTATGGCGACACTGGCTCCAACACGTTCGCACACATCGCGCAGGCCTGCGCGGAAGGCCGCGCCGATCGCGGAGGCCTGCGTGGCGGACCGCTTCTTGTACCAAACATGCTATCGCTCGGCCTCGGCCATGCCGCGGCAACGGCGACGGGTTTCAGGTTCGAGAATGGCGGCAGCGTCGAGTTTGCCGCCGCCTTTCACGGCGCGGCACAGGAGGTTTCGAGCGGCAAGGACACGCCATCGGGCCATTGGGAAATAGCCGGCCTGCCGGTCCGTTTCGACTGGGGTTACTTCCCCGACACGATTCCCGCCTTTCCAGCCGAGTTGACCGAAGCAATGGTGCGTGAAGGGAAGGTGCCCGGCATTCTCGGCAATTGTCATGCCCCCGGCACCGAGATCATCGAACGGTTCGGCGAAGACCATATCCGCACCGGCAAGCCGATTTGCTACACCTCGGTCGACTCCGTCCTGCAGATCGCCGCGCATGAGGTTCATTTCGGCCTGGAACGGCTTTACGACTTCTGCAAGATAGTGCGCGGGCTGGTCGATCCGCTGAATATCGGGCGCGTCATCGCACGACCGTTTATCGGTGAAACCGCCGCCACGTTCGCGCGAACGCATAATCGTCGCGACTATGCCGTACCGCCGCCGGAACCGACGCTGCTCGACCGGCTGACGGCGCGCGGCAGCCGGGTTATCGCAATCGGCAAGATCGGCGACATCTTCGCCCATCGGGGGATCTCGGAAGTCCGCAAGGCTGCCGGCAACATGGCGATGTTCGACAAAGCGCTTGGCGCCATGGAAGATGCCCGCGACGGCGACTTCGTCTTCGCGAACTTTGTCGACTTTGATACCGAGTTCGGACATCGGCGCGACGTCGCGGGGTATGCCGCCGCACTCGAAGCTTTCGACCGGCGCCTGCCGGAGGCATTCGCGCGGCTGAGGCCAGGCGATCTGCTCATTTTGACCGCCGATCACGGCAACGATCCGACGTGGCGCGGCACCGACCACACACGCGAGCGTATTCCGGTTATCGGCACACGGCCGGGTTTCAAAGGCGCGGACATTGGACTGAGGACGACATTTGCCGACATCGGCGAAACCGTGGCCGAACATCTCGGGCTGGCGCCCGGCCCATACGGCACCTCCTTCCATGCCACGATAAGCGGCCATGCCTGAGCTGCCGGAGGTCGAGACAGTCAGGCGCGGTCTGCAGCCGGTCCTTGAAGGTGCCCGCATCGTCGGTGTCGAGGCACGCCGGCCCGATTTGCGGTTTCCATTCCCCGAGAGATTTTCGGAGCGGCTGACCGGCAAGACGATTGCAGCGCTCGGCCGCCGCGCCAAATATCTGACGATGCACCTGGACAACGGCCCGGTGCTGATCTGCCATCTCGGCATGTCGGGTTCGTTTCGCGTCGAAACGGCCGACGAGAGTGCAACACTCGGCGCGTTCCACTATGAACGTTCGAAAAACACCGCTCACGATCACGTCGTCTTCGACATCACATCACCTGCCGGCGTCCGCTCTCGCGTGATCTTCAACGACCCGCGCCGCTTCGGGTTCATGCTGTTTTCGGAAGACGAGCCAGACATGCATCCGATGCTGGCGGGATTAGGTGTCGAGCCTACAGGCAATGCACTGGACGGCGCTCTGCTCGCTTCGCTGCTGAAAGGTCGCAAGTCACCGCTGAAGGCGGCACTTCTCGACCAACGGCTGATCGCCGGGCTAGGCAATATCTACGTCTCGGAAGCGCTTTGGCGGGCCGGCCTGTCACCGCTGCGCAAAGCGGGCACGCTCGCGAGAGCCGGCAAGAAAGCCAGAGAACAGAGCGAACGCCTGGCCGAAGCAATCCGCTCGGTCGTCGCCGACGCGATCGCCGCCGGCGGCTCGTCGTTGCGCGATTATATGCAGACCGATGGATCGCTGGGCTACTTCCAGCATTCCTTCGCGGTTTATGGTCGCGAGGGCGAGGCCTGCTCCAAGCCTGGTTGTGGCGGGCACATCGAGCGTATCGTGCAAAGCGGTCGCTCAACCTTCCACTGCCGGACCTGTCAGGCTTGAAACACAAGCGAGGAGGAGCAAGCATGGGCTATGAAACCATCATCGTCGAGACCCGCGGCAAGATCGGGCTGATTACGCTGAACCGGCCGCAAGCGCTCAATGCGCTGAATTCACAAGTGCTGGCGGAACTGGTTGCGTCGGTGAACAGCATGGGCGCAAATGCCGACATCGGCGCTATGGTCATCACTGGTTCGGAAAAGGCTTTCGCCGCAGGTGCCGATATCAAGGAAATGCAGTCGATCTCCTATGTGGATGCCTATCTGCAGGATTTCTTCGTCGGCTGGGAAGAATTTACGCGGGCACGAAAGCCGATCATCGCGGCGGTGGCGGGCTACGCTCTGGGCGGCGGCTGCGAACTGGCGATGATGTGCGATTTCATCATCGCCGCCGATACCGCCAAGTTTGGCCAACCCGAGATCACGCTGGGTGTCATGCCCGGCATGGGCGGATCGCAGCGCCTGACCCGCTTCGTCGGCAAGTCGAAGGCGATGGATATGTGCCTGACGGGGCGAATGATGGACGCAGCCGAGGCCGAGCGTTCCGGCCTGGTCTCGCGCGTCGTGCCAGCCGGCGAGTTGATCGAGGAAGCGCTTAAGGCAGCGGCCAAGATCGCCGGTTTTTCCTTGCCATCGGTGATGATGGCGAAGGAGGCCGTCAACCGCGCCTATGAGACGACGCTCACCGAGGGCCTGCGGTTCGAGCGCCGGCTGTTTCATTCGCTGTTTGCGCTGGACGACCAGAAGGAAGGCATGGCGGCCTTCACCGGCAAGCGGAAGCCGAATTTCACGAACCGATGAGATGACGAAGGCACCGGCCAAAAAGAAAGCGCCGCAGCGTTGACGCGCCGGAAAAGCTGAACTATAAGCCGCACCAACCGAGGCGGCCCTGTGGCTGCCCGTTTGTTTTTTGCGCCCCGCGGTATCCCGCAAGCGCCCACCAGATCAGAAGAGAGGCACCATGGCCAATACCTCCTCGGCCAAAAAGGCAACGCGCAAGATCGCCCGTCGCGCAGCGATCAACAAGAACCGTCGCTCCCGCGTCCGGACCTACATCCGCCAGGTCGAAGAGGCGCTCGCGGCTGGCGACAAGGCGGCCGCACAGGCTGCCTTCAAGGTGGCCGAGCCGGAATTGATGCGGGCCGCGACCAAGGGCGTGGTGCACAAGAACACTGCATCGCGCAAGGTGTCGCGGCTGGCCCAACGGGTCAAGGTGCTGTCGGCCTAATATACCTTTTCCTGAACTGCGCTTCTTCAAACCCGGCCGATCGCGCCGGGTTTTTTCGTTTGCCGGCAAGTACTTAAAAGAAAGCCCGCAAAACGGCGCTCCGCGTGCATTTCAAAGTTCGAAATGCTTTGCCGGCATATACATGCCCGCTGATATTCGCAGCCTTCGAAACCGCCAATGCGAAAATTTCCGAGCGTCACAGATTACCGTTTCTTTTCAGCAGTTTACAGATGGTGATCCACAGCTTGTTCACATCGGCTGCGGTCGATAGGCGACAATTGGCTGTCAAGTGAATTATTTCAGAAAATTTCGCGTTGTGTGGCCTTTTTCATATTCGCCGGAAAAGGGTTTGAATCACAATGGCTTTGTCAAAATCAACTGTTGCTGCATGGCGTCCGAACCGTCCCTTGCTAGTCAGATTCCTTAAAAATCCGTTAGGGGTGGCCTTGCCCTATCCACAGCGATTTCGGTAATGTCTGTCCATCGAAGGGACGGGCCCTTGGCCCTTGACCAGCCTGAAACCGGCCAGCTCAAATTGGCAGAGTTTACAACGCGGATTCAACTCCGCGGACGGGGTTGGTTTGTCTTTTTGATACGGTAGGGGACTGGCGTAATTGTACATGGCAGGTCGACGGTGCGCCGGCGTTTTTCGCCGGACGGCATTTTATTGCCCTGACATGACCAAGGCGGATCGGCACTTCGGCGCCGGACCGATAACGAGGCGATTCATCAGCCGGCGGTGGCGATGGTGTCGCAGCGAAGACACGGTCGCCGGAAACATGGATGCAGGAGGCGCATCCCCGGCGGAAAACAGGTACAAGAGACAAGGAACTCGATCATGCAGAGCGGCGGCATCGAAAGGGAGCTTACGGGCGACCTCCCATTTCCTGGAACGTTAATCGGAAGGAACGACATGGCGGCTTCCAATGAAGCTGAACAGAAGTTCGATCGGGTCAAGGCCCAGCTGAAGGCGCGTCTGGGAACCGAGGTCTATTCGAGCTGGTTCGGGCGCATGAAGGTCGCTGAATCCTCCAAGGGCATTGTCCGCATCTCGGTGCCAACCGCATTCCTGCGTTCATGGATCAACGGCCACTATCTCGATCTCATCGCCGAGTTGTGGAAGCACGAGGATCCGGAGATCCTCAAGATCGAGATCGTCGTTCGCACCGCCACACGCCAGGGCCGCAACAGCGTCGAGCCGGAAGTGGCCCCGGCACGCAAGATGACCAGGCAGACGCAAACCGCTCTCTCTGCGGGCACGGCGAGCCCCAGCAGGGTCGAGCGGGTCCCGGCACCCCGCCCAGGAATGCCGGCAGAGACAGAGTTCCGGCACAATGTGCTCGGTTCGCCGCTCGATCCACGCTACACTTTCACCTCCTTCATCGAGGGACCATCGAACCGAGTGGCTTTTGCCGCTGCCAAGGCGGTCGCGGAATCACAGTCGAGCGCGGTGCGCTTCAATCCGCTCTTTCTTCACGCGACGGTTGGGCTGGGCAAGACGCATCTGTTGCAGGCGATCGCCGCAGAATCGCTGAAGCAGAACCCGAAATCGCGGGTCGTCTATCTGACGGCTGAATATTTCATGTGGCGGTTCGCCACCGCGATTCGCGACAACAACGCACTGACGCTGAAAGAACAGCTTCGCGACATCGACCTTCTCATCATCGACGACATGCAGTTCCTGCAGGGCAAGTCGATCCAGCATGAATTCTGCCATTTGATCAACATGCTGCTCGACAGCGCCAAGCAAGTGGTGGTCGCTGCCGACCGGCCGCCGTCGGAATTGGAGTCGCTGGAGCCGCGCGTCCGCTCGCGCCTCAACGGCGGCGTCGCGCTGGAAATGTCGGCCCCGGATTTCGCCATGCGCATCGGTATGCTCAAGCTCAGGCTTGCCACCGCCAAGCTCGACGATGTGTCGCTCGATATTTCCGAAGAGATCCTCAATCACGTTGCCCGCACGGTGACCGGCAGCGGGCGCGAGCTCGAAGGTGCCTTCAACCAGCTTTTGTTTCGCCAATCCTTCGAACCGCAGATCACCATCGACCGCATCGACGAGATCCTCGGCCACATCTATCGTTCCGGCGAGCCGAAGCGGGTGCGTATCGAGGACATTCAGCGCATCGTCGCACGCCATTACAACGTGTCGAAGACTGAACTTCTGTCCAACCGGCGCACACGCACCATCGTCAAGCCACGGCAGGTCGCCATGTACCTGTCGAAGGTGATGACGCCGCGCTCGCTGCCGGAGATCGGGCGGCGTTTCGGCGGCCGTGACCATACGACGGTGCTGCATGCCGTGCGCAAGATCGAGGATCTTTCAGGCGTCGACAACACACTGGCGCAGGAACTCGAATTGCTGAGAAGGCTGATCAACGACCAGGCCTGACGGCGCGAAAAACGCCGGCTCGCGGACTTCGGCCTTTTTATCCCCAGAAAGCCCGTGCAGCCGGCCCGAACCGGTGGCGCGGGCTTGCGTTTGCCGGGTTTTTCCTGTCAGTTTACGCAGATTCTGAGCCTGTTCAGACCTTTCGCGGGGCGCCGCTTGCCGGAGACCCGTTCATTCATTCAAGCGAGCCTGTTTCGTCATGCGTGTTATCCTGGAACGGTCAAATCTCCTGAAGTCGCTTAACCATGTTCACCGCGTGGTCGAGCGGCGCAACACCATTCCGATCCTGTCGAACGTGCTGCTCAGCGCCGAGGGGGCCAGCCTTGAAATGAAGGCGACCGACCTCGACCTGGAGGTGACCGAAGCAACGCCGGCAAAGGTCGAGCGTGGCGGGGCGACGACGGTTCCGGCGCATCTGCTCTACGACATCGTGCGCAAGCTTGCCGACGGCGCGGAGGTGGCGCTGAAGACCGACGAAGACGGCAACGCCATGACGGTGACGTCGGGGCGCTCGAGCTTCCGCCTGCAGTGCCTGCCGCAGTCCGACTTTCCCGAGCTTTCAGCCGGGTCGTTCTCGCATATTTTCCGGCTCGATTCCCTCGGGCTAAAGGGCCTCATCGAGAAGACCCAGTTCGCCATCTCGACCGAGGAGACGCGCTATTATCTGAACGGCATCTATCTGCACACGCACGAGGCTGGCGGCAAGCTGAAGCTGCGCTCGGTCGCGACCGACGGCCATCGGCTGGCGCGCGCCGAGATCGACGCACCAGCGGGCTCCGAGGGCATGCCTGGCGTCATCATCCCGCGAAAGACGGTCAGCGAGTTGCAGAAGCTGGTCGACGACCCCGACATTGCGGTGACCACCGAGCTGTCGGACACCAAGATCCGTTTCACCATCGGCAGCGTCATCTTGACCTCCAAGCTGATCGACGGCACTTTCCCGGACTACCAGCGCGTCATTCCGACCGGCAACGACAAGAAGCTGATCATCGATCGTCAGAGTTTCGCCGCTGCCGTCGATCGCGTTTCGACCATTTCGTCCGAACGCGGCCGGGCTGTAAAGCTTTCGATCGCCGAAGGCCAGGTCACGCTTGCAGTCAACAATCCGGATTCAGGCAGCGCCACCGAAGAACTGGCAGCCGACTATTCGTCCGATCCGATCGAAATCGGCTTCAACGCCAAATACCTGCTCGACGTTGCCGCGCAACTGACCGGCACGGAGGCGAAGTTCATGCTGGCGGATGCCGGATCCCCGACACTGATCCACGACATGGCCGACGAGACCGCGCTCTACGTGTTGATGCCGATGCGGGTGTAGGGCCCGAACGAGGCCATCTGCTGTCGTGACCAGATTTGCAAACCCGCGGCAGACTTACATAAGTAAGCTTACACTTACGAATTTCCGCAATTATGCGGCGTTGGCAATCGACGTTGATCCCGGCGCTGTGGTTTTCTCCGGCGACAATGGCGCCGGCAAGACCAATCTGCTTGAAGCGATCTCGCTGCTCACGCCAGGCCGCGGCCTGCGCCGCGCACCCTATGCCGAGGTGGCGCGCGAAGGCGGCGACGGTGGCTTTGCGCTGCATGCCCGGCTTGACGGGCCGGACGGCCAGGTCGAGATCGGTACCGGGATTGCAGGCAGCGACAGCGAAGGCGGCAGGCGGGTGCGGATCAACGGCGCGGCGGCGCGCTCAGCCGAAGACATGCTGGAATGGCTGCGTGTGGTCTGGCTGACACCGGCCATGGACGGCCTGTTCCCCGGGCCGGCGGCCGATCGTCGGCGCTTCCTCGACCGACTGGTGCTGGCGATCGATCCTGGCCACGGCCAGCGCGCGCTTGACTACGAAAAGGCAATGCGCGGCCGCAACAGGCTGCTCGCCGACGGTTCGCGCGACGGTGCCTGGTTCGATGCGATCGAGATGCAAATGGCCGAGACCGGCGTGGCAATTGCCGCGGCGCGTGCCGAACTGGTGCGTCTGCTCGCCGCCATGATCGACCGTCTGCCCGGCGACGGACCGTTTCCGCAAGCCGACATCGGCATCTCGGGGGAACTGGAAGGCGAAGTCGGCATTTCGCCGGCCGTCGACGTCGAGGAACGGTTCCGTCGTGCGCTTGCCCAAGGGCGCGACCGTGACCGCACCGCCGGACGCACGCTCGACGGCCCGCACCGTTCCGATCTCGTGGTGCGCCACGGGCCCAAGGCAATGCCGGCCGAACTCTGCTCGACCGGTGAACAGAAGGCGCTGCTGGTCGGCATTGTCTTGTCGCATGCGCGGCTAACCGGCGAGATGTCGGGCATGACGCCGATCCTGCTGCTCGACGAGATCGCCGCCCACCTCGACGGCGGCCGGCGCGCGGCCTTGTTCTCGATCCTGGAGGAACTGAACTGCCAGGCTTTCATGACCGGGACCGATGCCGCGTTGTTTGACAGCCTCAAGGGACGCGCGCAGTTCCTGACCGTCGATCACGGCAAGGTCAGGCCGACCATCTGAACTTCGTCCATGACGCATTTCTGAGCCGCATGCATTGACGCCTGACAAGTTTTTTCCTCCGTTATATGGTCCGGCGATGATCACAGCCGCCCTCACCGACGAAGAGCTCGAACGCTACGCCCGCCACATCGTGCTGCCCGAAATCGGCGGCGCCGGCCAGCAGCGGCTAAAGCGGGCGCGGGTGCTGGTCATCGGCGCCGGCGGGTTGGGAGCGCCGGTGCTCGAATATCTCGCCGCCGCAGGGATTGGCACACTCGGTATCGTCGACGACGACATCGTTTCGCTTTCCAACCTGCAACGACAAGTGATCCACGCCACGGGCGATGTCGGCATGGCGAAAACCGACAGCGCCAAGGCGGCGATCATCCGCATCAATCCAAACGTCGTCGTGGAAGAGCACAATTTCAGGCTGACCGCGGACAACGCCCCTGCCCTCATCGCCGATTATGACATCGTCGTTGACGGCTCCGACAATTTCGAGACGCGCTACGCCGTGGCCGACGCCTGCGCCGCCGAAAGCCGGCCGCTCGTCCATGCCGCCGTTGGCCGCTTCGACGGCTCGGTCACGGTGCTGAAGCCGTTCGAAACCGGTCCGGACGGCACGTTGAACCCAAGCTACCGCGATCTTTTTCCCGAAGCGCCGCCGCCGGGACTGGTGCCGTCCTGCGCGGTGGCCGGCATTGTCGGCGCGCTGAGCGGGGTCATCGGCACGCTGCAAGCCATGGAGGCAATCAAGCTGATCACCGGGATTGGCGAGCCGCTGGTCGGGCGACTGCTGCTCTATGATGCACTGGCGGCACGCTTCGACACGATCCGCTACAAGCGAACTAGCCGGTGAGCCTGCCTGCCGACGTTTCCATTGTGCAGCTTGCGGCCGACTTCGATCGTTGGGACGAGGTCTTGGCACTGGTCATGCGCGCCTTCGCCTTCATGGAAGACGTTATTGATCCGCCGTCCTCGGCGCATCGGCTCACTGTCGAAAATCTTAGGGCTAAAGCGCTGGAGGAGACAGGATTCCTGGCGCTGAAGGAAAGCGAGATCGTCGGTTGCGTCTTCATCCTGGAGCGGGCAGACGACCTCTATGTCGGAAAGCTCGCGGTTGTGCCGGCTCTTCAGGGACAAGGCATCGGAAAGCGGCTGATGCAGGCTGTCGAAGATCTTGCCCGTAGCCACAACCGGGCCGCCATCGAGCTCCAGACCCGGGTCGAACTGACCGGAAACCACGCTGCCTTCGCCCGCCTCGGCTTTCGCGAAACCGAACGGACAGCGCACAAGGGCTACGACCGGCCGACCTCAATCACCATGCGCAAGGCGCTTTCGTAAGCCAACACTATCCAAAGACGAACGCGTGGTTGCCGCGGCAAGGCCATGCCGGCATGATGGCAGGTCACGCCCGCAGCGGCAGCACGCGGTCGGGCGGACGATGGCCATCGAAGAAGGCGCGGATGTTGATGATCACCTTCTCACCCATGTCGATGCGGCCTTCGAGCGTCGCCGAGCCCATATGCGGCAACAGCACGACCTTGCCTTTGTGGGCGAGCTTCAGAAGCTTGCTGTTCAGCGCCGGCTCGTGCTCGTAGACGTCGAGGCCGGCGCCGGCGATCTTGCCGTCATGGATGAGCTTGACCAGCGATTCCTCATCGATGATATCGCCGCGCGCGGTGTTGACTATGTAAGCGGACGGTTGCAGAAGCGCCAGCCGCCGTGCCGAAAGCAGGTGGAAGGTTGCCGGTGTCGATGGGCAATTGACCGAGATAATGTCCATACGGGCAAGCATCTGGTCGAGGCTTTCCCAATATGTGGCTTCCAACTCGTCCTCGATTGCCGGCAGCACGCGGTGGCGGTTGTGGTAGTGGATCGAGAGGCCAAAGGCCTTGGCGCGCCTGGCGACGGCGGTGCCGATGCGACCCATGCCGACAATGCCGAGCCGTTTGCCCCAGATGCGACGGCCGAGCATCCAGGTCGGCGACCAGCCCGCCCATTTCTTGTCCCCGGTCAGCACGTTGGCGC
Source organism: Mesorhizobium sp. M0815 (assembly GCF_040319995.1). Classification (NCBI taxonomy): domain Bacteria; kingdom Pseudomonadati; phylum Pseudomonadota; class Alphaproteobacteria; order Hyphomicrobiales; family Phyllobacteriaceae; genus Mesorhizobium; species Mesorhizobium sp. M0815. The sequence continues at coordinate 43,679 of NZ_JAMYOU010000009.1, forward strand.
CTTCGGCCAGCCGTCGCGGCACGGCCAGCATCAGCGCCATGGTCATGTCGGCCGTATCTTCGGTCAGCACGTTCGGCGTATTGGTGACGGTGATGCCTTTCTTGGCCGCTGCCGCAACGTCGATCTTGTCGACGCCATTGCCGAAATTGGCGATCAGCTTGAGCTTGTCGCCGGCTTGGGCAATCAGCGCCGCGTCGATATTATCGGTCACGGTCGGCACCAGCACGTCAGCCTCCTTGACCGCCGCCACCAGTTCCGGCTGCGTCATCGGCCTGTCCTCGACATTCAACCGGGCGTCGAACAACTCGCGCATGCGGGTCTCGACCGGGTCGGGCAACTTGCGCGTGATGACGACGAGGGGCTTCTTTTTGCCTACCATTGTTTCCTCGAACTCGATCTCGTTGAGACCTCTTTAACCAAGAACGGCGAAACTGAGAGCCGATCGCGGTACCGGTCATCCATGTAACAAGTGGTTCCGCCGAAGACAAAGAAAAAGGGGCGCGAAGGCCGATGGGCCGGCGCCGAAAGGAACGAAAGTGTCTGGTTTCGCGTCGCTCCGCCTGACCCTCAGTGCAGCATTCCTCGGCGCTCTCATCCATAGCCCACTGGTGATGGCGCAAAGTGCCGCGGCCCCCGCCCAGAGCGTCACGCTCGGACCAAGCGGCTTGCCGCTGCCGCGCTTCGTCAGCCTGAAATCCGGCCGCGTCAACTCGCGCGTCGGGCCGGGCGTCAACTATTCCGTCGATTGGATGTACATGAAACCAGGCCTGCCGATGGAGATCATCCAGGAGTTCGATACATGGCGCCGCGTGCGCGATGCCGACGGCTCGGAAGGCTGGATCAATCAGTCGCTGCTTTCGGGCCGCCGCACGGCGATCGTCGCCCCCTGGCAGCGCGGCAAGGACGCCCGCATCAACCTCCTCGACGACCCGGCAAAAGATGCAAGCGTCATCGCGATCCTCGAACCGGGGGTGATGGGCACGATCAAGTCCTGCGATGGCCAATGGTGCGAAATGACCTTCGACGGCCATACCGGCTGGCTCGCCCAGTCGCTCGTCTGGGGCGCCTATCCCGGCGAAAAGGTCAAGAACTGACGCTTCCGAACCGGAGGTCAGGCCAGCGCTGCAAGCACCGGATCCGGCATTTTGTTTCGCTGTTCTTCAATTCGGGGATGATCTAGCCGCCGATGCGGCCGAGATGGGTATCCTGGAAACTGCTCGACAGCTTCAAGCCATAGCCCAGGGCGCGGTCGATGGCGATGTGGGCGATCCAGATCAGCGCAACGGATGTCGCCAATGCATTGTCAAAGACGCTGCCGAAAAGCGCCAGCAGAACGGGCAAGACCAGTATGTGCAAGGTGTTGTAGGCGACGGCCCCGACGCGCGGCCCGGCCATGTAACCCAGGATCGACAGGTCGGGCGCCAGGACGAGCACTGCAAATAGCCACCAGGAAGCACCGGCCATTGCATAGAAGACAAGAGCCGCCACCGCGACGGCGACCCATTCGAGCCGGAGCGTCAAATCCAGGAAATTCATAAGGCGCCGGTCAGTCGCAGCGTTTCGGACGCAGTCTCACCACGATATCGACATTGGCGATCTCCATGCCTTCCGGCGGTTCCGGCAGGTTGGAAACCGTCACCGGGCCGCTGTCGATATCGAAGATCCTGTTTTCGCCCTCGATATAGAAATGATGGTGATCGGAGGTGTTGGTGTCGAAATAGGTCTTCGATCCCTCGACGGCAAGGATGCGCAAAAGGCCAGCCTGGGTGAACTGGTGCAGAGCATTGTAGACGGTGGCCAGAGACACCGGCACGCCGGCGGCAAGCGCTTCCTCGTGCAGTTCCTCGGCCGAAAGGTGGCGGTCGCCCTTGGCGAAAAGCAGATCGGCCAGCGCGATACGCTGGCGTGTCGGCCTCAGACCGGCTTCGCGAACCCGCTTGTCCACAGCGACATTATCCTTCCGGCAACCCAGATCCATCTATCCGTCGCGCCCACAGTTCCGTCTCAGACACGTCCAAAATGGCAGAAATAGAGCATCTGCCGAAATTGGACGTGTCCTGACATATATTCTGTCGGCCGAATGCGATCAATAGCGCGCATTGACCCGGGCAGACGGGCAGGTTAAGCGCAAACGCCGGTTTCCGGCCTGAAACAGATTGTGTTAGGAAACCACCAGCATGGGCGCCTATCGCCCGGGACGATCACGGGGACGAGATTGATGGCGGGTTCGAAATCCAGCTACGGTTACGAGGAATTGCTTGCCTGCGCCCGCGGCGAGCTGTTCGGACCGGGAAATGCGCAACTGCCCTATCCGCCGATGCTGATGTTCGACCGCATCACCGAGATCAGCGAAACCGGCGGTGCGTTCGACAAGGGTTTCATCCGCGCAGAACTCGATATCAAGCCGGATTTGTGGTTTTTCGCCTGCCATTTCATCGGCAATCCGATCATGCCGGGATGCCTGGGCCTGGACGCCATGTGGCAGTTGACGGGTTTCTACCTTGGATGGCTCGGCGAACCAGGCAAGGGAATGGCGCTGTCGACAGGTGAGGTGAGATTCAAAGGCATGGTCACGCCTTCGGTCAAGAAGGTGGAGTATGGCGTCGACTTCAAGCGAGTGATGCGCGGTCGGCTTGTGCTTGGCATCGCCGATGGCTGGCTGAAGGCAGATGGCGAGCCCATATACGCGGCAACGGATCTGAAGGTCGGTCTGTCCAAGCAATCGGCCGCCGGCTGAGCGAAGACCAACGGTGCCACGTCTTGGACATCTAAAGGACGCTGTAGCACTTTAATTTGCGCATGGTTCCGTTCCGGAAACTTAATCAGGTTTCGGAGGTCCGTGCTGGAAGGAGTTGCGAATGAGACGGGTCGTAGTCACAGGTCTCGGCATCGTGTCGTCGATCGGCAACAATGCCAACGAGGTGCAGGCCTCCTTGCATGATGCCAGGTCCGGCATCAGCTTTTCCGACTCTTTCGCCGAGCATGGCTTCCGTTGCCGGGTGTGGGGAGCGCCGACGCTGGATCCGTCGGGAATGATCGACCGTCGCGCTATGCGCTTCCTGTCGCAAGGTGCTGCCTGGAACCATGTCGCGATGGACCAGGCGATCGCAGACGCCGGCCTCGACGAGACCGACATCACCAACGAGCGCACCGGCATCGTGATGGGCTCCGGCGGACCGTCGACCCGTGCAATCGTCGAAGCGGCCGAGACGACGATCAAGAACGGCAGTCCCAAGCGGATCGGTCCCTTCGCGGTGCCAAAGGCGATGTCGTCGACCGCTTCAGCGACGCTTGCCACTTGGTTCAAGATCCACGGCGTCAACTATTCGATCTCATCGGCCTGCTCGACGTCAGCGCATTGCATCGGCAATGGCTACGAGCTGATCCAGTGGGGGAAGCAGGACATCGTCTTCGCCGGCGGTCATGAGGATCTCGACTGGACGATGTCGGATCTGTTCGATGCCATGGGCGCCATGTCGTCCAAGTTCAACGACAGGGCATCAGTCGCCTCGCGCGCCTACGACGTCGATCGCGACGGTTTCGTCATTGCCGGCGGCGCCGGCGTGCTGATTCTTGAAGAGCTCGAGCATGCCAAGGCACGCGGCGCCAAGATCTATGCCGAGATCACCGGCTATGGCGCCACCTCCGACGGCTACGACATGGTGGCGCCGTCGGGCGAAGGCGCGGCTCGCTGCATGAAGCAGGCGCTCGCAACGGTGTCCTCGCCGGTCGACTACATCAATACGCACGGCACCTCGACGCCGGTTGGCGACTCCAAGGAAATGGGCGCCATCCGCGAGGTGTTCGGCGAGAAGATGCCTTTCATCACGTCGACCAAATCGCTGACCGGTCATTCGCTGGGTGCGGCCGGCGTGCAGGAATCGATCTACTCGATCCTGATGATGCAAGGCGGCTTTATCGGCGAGAGCGCCCACATTGACAACCTCGATCCGGAATTCGAAGGCATGCCGATCGTGCGCAAGCGCATCGACGAAGCCAGGATCGACACCGTTTTGTCCAATTCGTTCGGTTTCGGTGGCACCAACGCTACGCTGATTTTCCAGCGCTATTCCGCATAAGGATTTGCCGACCATGGACGGATTGATGAAGGGCAAGCGCGGGCTTGTCATGGGCGTCGCCAACGATCATTCGATCGCCTGGGGCATCGCCCGCAAACTGTCCGAACATGGCGCGGATCTCGCCTTCACCTATCAGGGTGAGGCCTTCGGGCGCCGCGTCAAGCCGCTCGCCGAGAAACTGGGCGCATCGCTGGTGGTGCCTTGCGACGTCGAGGACAGCGCATCGGTCGCCGCGACTTTCGAGACTTTGGGCAAGGCGTGGGGCGGGCTGGATTTCGTCGTCCATGCCATCGGCTTTTCCGACAAGAACGAGCTGAAAGGCCTCTACGCCGACACCAGCCGCGACAACTTCATCCGCACCATGGTGATCTCCTGCTACTCCTTCACCGAGGTCGCCCGTCACGCCGCCACGTTGATGAAGGATAGCGGTTCGATGATCACGCTGACCTATGCCGGTTCGGTCCGCGTCATGCCGAACTACAACGTCATGGGCGTCGCCAAGGCCGGGCTGGAGGCCAGCGTCCGCTATCTAGCCAACGACTACGGCCCGCGCGGCATCAGGGTGAACGGCATATCGGCTGGACCGGTGCGGACGCTTGCCGGCGCCGGGATTTCCGACGCACGCCACATGTTCTCCTACCAGCAGCGCAACTCGCCGCTACGCCGCACGGTGACAATCGACGAAGTCGGCGGCTCAGCGCTCTATCTGCTGTCCGATCTGTCCTCCGGCGTCACCGGCGAAATCCACTATGTCGATTCCGGCTATCACATCGTGTCCATGCCGACGCTTGACGAGTTGAAGCAAACCGACGGCGGGCGGGAATAGCGCGAGCGACGTGTCGCCGGCTTGCCCCGCAGCGTTTCAGCGTCGCGCCGAGAAGACCTTGAACATGCCGTCGCGGGCGAGCTCCGCATGGCTGGAGAAGGCGGCCGCCAGCACCGGTTCGTAGGGAAGCTGACGGTTCGCCACCATGAACAGCCGGCCGCCCGGCTTCAGCGCCTTGCCTGCCGCGCGGATCATGCCGGCACCGATTTCGGGCTCAGTCGCCCGGCTGCGGTGAAAGGGCGGGTTCATGGCGATCACATCGTAGCGGTGCTCGACCGGCTCGCTCAAAAGATCTATCCAGAAGAAACGTGGCTCCAGGCCTGTGTTGCCGACATTGACCTTCGCCGCCTCCAGCGCCTCGAAATCCGCTTCGTAAAGGTCAAGCGCCGATATGCCGGGTGAGCGGGCGGCGACTTCGGCGGCGACATAGCCCCAACCGGCACAGAAATCCGCAACGCTGCCACGCAGATCGTTGGGCAGATTTTCGACCAGCAGCTTCGATCCGGCATCGATCTTGTCGAACGAAAACATGCCTGGGGCCGTGCGGAAGCGGTCCTCGACCACCAAGTCCGGATTGGCGGCGCGAAGCGTTGCCGCGGCAACGGTATCGGCCGGCCGGCGAAACCAGAAGGCAATGCCGTGATGCTTCGGCAGGTGGCCTTCGGGCGGCACAAGGGCGCCGACATGCTTGCGCAGGCTGGCGATACCATCGTCCTTACCGCCGGCGACGACGATCAACCCGCCTGATGCCACGTGCTCGATCGCTTCTGCGACGCGCACCTCGTTTTGTCCGCGATGGCGGCCAGCGAGCACTAGCGCCGCGTCGAAAGCCTTGCCTTCCACTTGCGGCGTGACGGTGAAGCCGGACGCCTGCAAGGCGCGAAAATGCGGCCTGAAGCCTTGGACGAGATGAAGCTTGGCATCGAAGCCTTCGAGCAAGCGAAAGCCGGGCTCGGCACCGAGAAAAAGAATACGTTCATCCTTTCGCGGCAGGGAAACGGTCCCGGCCTCGAAAGGATGGAAAAGCGTCTTCAGCGGCTCGGCGGACATTCACCACTCTTGAACTGCAAGGCTGTTGTTGAAATGCAAACGGGCGCGACCTTCCGGCGCGCCCGCTTCGATTGCTTTATGCGTTCGACGGAACGCAACCCCGCTTAGGCGGCGTTTTCTTCGCCTTCGCTCTTCTTATCGCGGGCGATTTCCTTGCCGGTGGCCTGGTCGACGACCTTCATCGACAGGCGGACCTTGCCGCGCTCGTCGAAGCCCATCAGCTTGACCCAGACCTTGTCGCCTTCCTTGACCACATCGGAGGTCTTGGCGACGCGATCATTGGCGAGCTGCGAGATGTGGACGAGGCCGTCACGCGGACCGAAGAAGTTGACGAAAGCGCCGAAGTCGGCGGTCTTGACGACCGTGCCTTCGTAGATTTCACCGACTTCCGGCTCGGCGACGATGGTGTGGATCCACTTCTTCGCCGCCTCGATTTCCTTGGCGTTGGCCGAAGCGATCTTGACCGTGCCGTCATCCTCGATGTTGATCTTGGCGCCGGTCTTTTCGACGATCTCGCGGATGACCTTGCCGCCCGAGCCGATCACGTCGCGGATCTTGTCGGTCGGGATGTGCATGACCTCGATGCGCGGCGCGAACTCGCCGAGCTCGGCACGCGCGCCGGACAGCGCATGGGCCATTTCGCCGAGAATGTGCTGACGGCCATCCTTGGCCTGGTCGAGGGCGATCTTCATGATCTCTTCGGTGATGCCCTCGATCTTGATGTCCATCTGCAGCGAGGTGATGCCGTAGGCGGTGCCGGCAACCTTGAAATCCATGTCGCCGAGGTGGTCCTCGTCGCCGAGGATATCGGAGAGCACGGCGAAGCGCTCGCCTTCCTTGATCAGGCCCATCGCAATGCCGGCGACCGGCTTGGCCAGCGGCACACCGGCATCCATCAGCGCCAGCGAGGTGCCGCAGACGGTAGCCATCGAGGACGAGCCGTTGGACTCGGTGATCTCCGAAACGACGCGCAACGTATAGGGGAACTGGTCGGCGGTCGGCAGCATCGGCCGGATGGCGCGCCAGGCGAGCTTGCCGTGGCCGATTTCGCGGCGGCCGGGCGAACCCATACGGCCCGTTTCACCGACCGAATAGGGAGGGAAATTGTAGTGCAGGAGGAACTTCTCCTTGTACATGCCGGTCAGCGAATCGACATACTGCTCGTCCTCGCCGGTGCCGAGCGTGGCGACGACCAGCGCCTGGGTCTCGCCGCGAGTGAACAGCGCCGAGCCGTGTGTGCGCGGCAGGACGCCGACTTCCGAGACGATCTTGCGGACCGTCTTCAGGTCGCGGCCGTCGATGCGCGAGCCGGTGTCGAGGATGTTCCAGCGCACGACCTTGGCCTGGAGTTCCTTGAACACGGTGCCGATCTGTTCGGACGTGTATTTGGCCTCTTCGCCTTCTGCCGGCGCAAACGCGGCCTTGACCTTCGCCTTGACGGCGTCGACGGCGGCATAGCGCTTCTGCTTGTCGGTGATCTTGTAGGCATCGCGAAGCTCGCCTTCGACGATCTTGAGCATCTCGGCTTCAAGCGCGGAATAGTCCGGCGCGGTGAAATCGCGCGGGTCCTTGGCGGCGACTTCGGCCAGCTTGATGATCGCGTCGATCACCGGCTGGAAGCCCCTGTGGCCGAACATGACGGCGCCGAGCATCAGATCCTCGCCGAGTTCCTTGGCTTCGGACTCGACCATCAGCACGGCGTCGGCGGTGCCGGCGACGACCAGGTCGAGCTTCGATTCCTGCATCTCGTCGACATGCGGGTTGAGCACGTATTCGCCGTTAATGTAGCCAACGCGGGCGCCACCAACCGGGCCCATGAACGGCACGCCGGACAAGGTCAGTGCGGCGGAGGTGGCGACGATCGACAGGATGTCCGGATCATTTTCGAGATCGTGCTGGACGACGGTGACAACGATCTGGGTGTCGTTCTTGTAGCCTTCGGCGAAGAGCGGGCGGATCGGGCGGTCAATCAGGCGGGAAACCAGCGTTTCCTTCTCGCTCGGACGGCCTTCACGCTTGAAATAGCCACCCGGGATCTTGCCGGCGGCGTAAGTCTTTTCCTGGTAGTTGACCGTCAGGGGAAAGAAATCGAGGCCGGGCTTCGGCTCTTTCATCGAGACGACGGTGGCGAGAACCTTGGTTTCGCCATAGGTGGCCAGCACCGCGCCGTCAGCCTGACGTGCGATCTTGCCGGTTTCGAGAATGAGCGGACGGCCGCCCCATTCGATTTCCACTTTGTGGTAATTGAACATATCTTGTCCTTCGTATGCGGAAAGGGCCGCGCCGTTGCAGCGTGCGCGGATGCCCCTTTCCCTTGGCTTCCTTTCTCGGGCAGCCACGGGCAAGACAACGGGAAGCTCGGCTATTCGGCGCATTTGCCGCGCGAGCGTCCTGCAATCCTGCCCCATGACCGTCCATGGGCGGTTTCGAGTGGCCCTCTGCTGTTTCGAAACCGGGTTGGCCAATCGATCCGACTGGCCTTGCGCGTGAACCCGAAAACCAGGTTTTCGGAAAGTATCCTGCGCAAATCTAAAACTTCAGAGCGTCCTTTGCGCATCCAAACCGGTGCGCGGCGCTCTGCTTTCTTCATTGGAGCCTTGGATGATCCGATGCTCCAATGCGCGACCGGCGGGCTCTCGAAAGAACCCGCCGGTCAATTCGTCAACGGCGCAGACCGAGCTTCTCGATCAGCGTCTGATAGCGCGCGTCGTCCTTGCGCTTGAGATAATCAAGCAGGCTGCGGCGCTGGGAAACGAGAGCGAGCAGGCCACGGCGGGAATGGTTATCCTTCTTGTGGTCCTTGAAATGATCGGTCAGGTTCTTGATGCGCTCGGAAAGGATGGCCACCTGGACTTCCGGAGACCCGGTATCGCCCTTGGCGGTTGCGAATTCGCCCATCAATTCCTTCTTGCGTTCGGCAGTAATCGACATCGTGTTTTTCCTTGTCTGTTTGAGGAAACGGGACGCCCTCAGCCGGGATGTCGTCCAGCAGGGGCCGGTGCAAGCAACGCGTCAAAGCGCGAAGCTGCGGCGCATATAGTGCAATTCCGACAAAAAGGCCAGCCCAATTCACAAGCCGGCTTTTTGCTGCATAAACGGGCACTTCCGCATGGTCAGAGCCATTTCTTCCATTTGAAGTATGCGTAGAGCCCGACCGCAACAATCGCCATGAAGACGAGCGACAGGGGATAGCCGTAATAGGCTTTCAGCTCCGGCATGTTCCAGGGCGAGGTGTCGGGGTCGAAATTCATGCCCCATACGCCGACGAGAAAGGTGAGCGGCATGAAGATCACCGAGACGATGGTCAAATAGCTGATGACGTCGTTGGTGCGCGCCTGGCTGAGCGACAGGTGCATCTCGATCAGGCCGGTCAGCATATCGCGCTGGGTTTCGACCAGTTCGATCAATCGCAGCGAATGATCCAGCGTGTCGTTCAGGAATAATTTGGTTTCGGCCTTCACATAAGAGACGTCGTTGCGGATCATGGTCGCCAGCGCGTCGCGCATCGGCCAAAGCACGCCCTTCAGCACATTGGCGTCGCGCCGCAATTCGTGAAGCTGCCGCATCTGGTGCTTGTGCGCCTGGTTCAGCATCTGGTCCTCGATGCTGTCGACCAATTCGCCGGCAGCCTCGATCGGCGGGAAATAGCTGTCGACGATGGCGTCGATCAAAGCATAGGCGAGATAGTCGGCGCCGCGCGAGCGCAAGCGGTTGGGCACCGAGCTCGCGATCCGCTTGCGCACGGGATCGAACGGGTCGCCTTCGCGCTCCTGGAAGGTGACGACGAAGTTCTTGCCGAAGAAGACGGCGATCTGTTCGTAACGATGGGCGGTGACATCGTCGATCATCCTGACGACGACAAAGGCATGGTCCTCGAAGAAATCCACCTTGGGCCGCTGACCGGTGTTGACGACATCTTCCAGCGCCAGCGGATGCAGGTTGAAGATCCCGCCGATCTCCTCGATCAGCTGGATGTTGGCGAGGCCGGTGCAGTCGAGCCAGATGATCGGCCAATTGTGGCAATGGGTGTTGACGTCGTCGATGCTGGCATTGTCGATCGTCTTGAACTTCTCAGGCGAGATCAATGTCAGCCTGAGCTCGGAGCGGCGCGCCGCCGGGTCGGCGATCAGCGTGCCCGGCGAAGCCCCGACCGGTGGCCGCCGTGTTTTGAGCGCCGCTCGCTTGTTGACCGTGTCAGCCTTTGCCATGTGCCCCCTCGAGTGCAGCGTCGAACGGCACTACAGCACAGCGCATCTTTTCGGACGACAAACGACGCCGTAGCCCTGTTGATTTAGCGCATGATCCTTTCCCAAAATAGAATCCGGTTTGGAGATCATGCGCCGGGCGACAGCTGTTACCCGACAAAGACCCGCTTTGGCTTGAACATGCCTTGCTCGATGGCGCCGATGGCGACCAGCTTGCCGCGCGCGGTGGCGCAGGCCTCCTCAGCTTCTACCGGCGCGTCACGGCCGCGAATGATGACCGGATTGCCGAGGCGGATTTTGGTTGCCGCATCGTCGCTGATCGCAACCTGCGGCAAGCATTCGAGCGCCGCGGCGGTGTCGACCAGAAGTGCATCGATGGCACCGAAGTCGATCGGCGCGTCCGCTGCTTGCGAAGCGTCCTCGCTCTGTTCGCCGAAGCGGGCGGCCTCCAGCTCGGCCAAGGTGACGAAATCTTCCTGCGTGAACGGCTCGACCTCGACCCGCCGCAGCTCGGCGATGTGACCAAAACAGCCAAGGTCGCGCCCCATGTCGCGCGCCAGCGAGCGGACATAGGTGCCCTTGCCGCATTCGACCTCGAAGATGGTGCGATCGGCCATGTGCTCGACCAGGTCGAGCCGGCCGATCTCGACCTCGCGTGCCGGAATGTCGACCGTCTCGCCGTCGCGGGCAAGGTCGTAGGCGCGCTCGCCGGCGATCTTGATCGCTGAGAATTGCGGCGGTGTCTGCATGATCACGCCGGTATATTTCGAAAGCAGCGCCAGCACTTCGGATTCCGCCGGACGGAGGTCTGAGCTTTTGGTCGCCGCGCCTTCGAGGTCGTCGGTCGAACGCTCCTCGCCCCAGGCGACGGTGAAGCGGTAGACCTTGGCGCCGTCCTGGACGTAAGGCACAGTCTTCGTCGCCTCGCCAAGCGCGATCGGCAGCATGCCCGACGCCAGCGGGTCGAGCGTGCCGGCATGGCCGGCCTTTTCCGCCTGGAACAGCCATTTGATCTTGGAGACGGCTTCGGTCGAGCCCATGCCGACCGGCTTGTCCAGTACCAGCCAGCCCGAGATCGGCCGGCCCTTCTTCTTGCCGCGGCGCGCCACTATTCGCTATCCTTCCGGTCGTCTTTGTCTTTGTCGTCGGCGCTGAGATCGCGCGCCACTTCGGGCGAGTGCAGCAATTCGTTGATCTTCTGGAAATTGTCGTAGCTGGTATCGAGCCGGAAGCGGAATTCCGGCATGTACTTCATCTGCCGAAGGGCGCCGGAGACGCGGCCGCGGACGAACTTCGCATGCTTGTTGAGCGCTTCGACCACCGCACCGGCATCCTTGGCGCCGAGCGGCGAGACGAAGGCGGTGGCGATCTTCAGATCGGGCGACATGCGCACTTCGGAGACCGAGACCACTGTGTTCTCGATCAGCGGATCGAGGATCTCGCCGCGCTGCAAGGTTTCGGATAGCGCATGGCGCACCTGCTCGCCGACGCGCAGCATGCGCTGGGATGGGCCTGACGGGGTCGAACGGGGCATTTTCCTCGGTCCTGAAATCGTGAAGCGCGGGATGGAACCGCGCCGCATGTCTCATATGGTTTGGGCGGCGGCCTTTCGACCACCGCCCGGTCTCAATAGATGCTCGAACTCAAGACGCTCGAACTCAGAGCGTCCTGGTTACCATCTCGACGCGGAAGCACTCGATGACGTCACCGACGCGCATGTCCTCGTAGTTCTGGAAGGCCATGCCGCATTCCTGACCGCCCGGAACTTCCGAAACCTCGTCCTTGAAGCGCTTTAGGGTCTTCAGCGTGCCTTCGTGGATGACGACGTTGTCGCGGATCAGGCGCACGCCCGCACCACGCTCGACCTTGCCTTCGGTGACACGGCAGCCGGCGATCTTGCCGACCTTGGTGATGTCGAAGATCTCGAGGATCTCGGCATTGCCGATGAAGGTCTCGCGACGCTCCGGTGATAGCAGGCCGGAGAGCGCCGCCTTAACGTCATCGACGAGATTGTAGATGATCGAATAGTAGCGGATCTCGATGCCTGCCGCAGCCGCGGCCGCACGCGCCTGCACATTGGCACGAACGTTGAAGCCGATGATCGCAGCCCCCGAGGTCTCCGCCAGCGACACGTCGCTTTCGGTGATGCCGCCGGCGCCCGCATGGACGATGCGGGCGCGCACCTCGTCGGTGCCGAGATTGTCGAGCGCCGCGTTGATCGCCTCGATCGAACCCTGCACGTCGCCCTTGATGACCAGCGGGAATTCCTTCAATCCGCTGGTCTGCAATTGCGACATCATCTGTTCAAGCGAGCCGCGCTGGCCGGCATGCCTGGCCACCGCCTTCTCGCGCGCCAGACGTTGGCGATATTCGGTGATCTCGCGGGCGCGGGCTTCGTTGTTGACAACGGCGAAGCGGTCGCCGGCCAGCGGCGTACCTTGCAGACCGAGGACTTCCACCGGCATTGCCGGCGGCGCTTCCTTGACCTGATCGCCGCGATCGTTGACCAGCGCGCGCACCCGGCCCCACTCGTTGCCGGCGACGAGAATGTCGCCCGGCATCAGCGTGCCGGTCTGCACCAGCACGGTTGCGACTGGGCCGCGGCCCTTGTCGAGCTGGGCTTCGATGACAACGCCTTCGGCGGTGCGGTCCGGATTGGCCTTCAGGTCGAGGATTTCGGCCTGCAGCAGGATCGCTTCGAGCAACTTGTCGAGATTGATGCCCTTGGTCGCCGACACCTCGACATCCAGCACCTCGCCGCCCATGGATTCGACGAACACCTCATGGCGCAGCAGTTCCGAGCGCACCTTCTGCGGGTCGGCGTCGTGCTTGTCGATCTTGTTGATCGCCACGATGATCGGAACGCCGGCCGCCTTGGCGTGGTTGATCGATTCGATCGTCTGCGGCATCACGCTGTCGTCGGCCGCCACCACCAGGATGGCGATATCGGTCGCCTGGGCACCGCGGGCACGCATCGCCGTGAAGGCGGCGTGGCCGGGCGTGTCGATGAAGGTAATCTTGTTACCGTTCTTCTCGACCTGATAGGCGCCGATATGCTGCGTAATGCCACCGGCTTCGCCGGACACCACGTTGGCATTTCGGATGGCATCGAGCAACGAGGTCTTGCCGTGATCGACATGGCCCATGATGGTTACCACCGGCGGACGCGGCTGCAGGTCCTCGGGACGATCGGCGATGTTGAACAAGCCCTCTTCGATGTCGGACTCGGCGACGCGGCGGACCGTGTGGCCAAATTCGGTCGCGACGAGTTCGGCCGTGTCGGCGTCGATGACGTCGCCAGGCTTCAGGATCTGGCCCTGCTTCATGAAGAACTTGACCACGTCGACAGCGCGCTCGGACATGCGCTGCGCCAGCTCCTGGATGGTGATGGTTTCGGGCAGGATCACTTCACGCATGACTTTCTCGCGTGGCTCATTATGCAACGCGCGCTTGAATTTCTCCTGACGGCGGCGCATCGACGACAGCGAGCGGGCGCGCGCATCCTCGTCGGAAAGCGCCGAATTCAGCGTCAGCTTGCCGCGGCGGCGGTCTTCCTCGCCCTTGGTCGGTTTGGCCGGACGCGCCACTTCGGGCGTGACCAGACGGCGCACTGGTGCGCCGGCACCGGTCCGCTTCGGCTTGACCTCTTCCTCGTCATCGACTGTCGCCAGTTCGGCGGCCAGCGGCGCACGGCGGCGTGCCTCTTCCTCGGCACGGCGGCGGGATTCAGCCTCGGCTTGCAGCCGTGCCTCTTCCTCGGCCTGACGGCGAGCCGATTCCTCGCGCTCGCGGCGGCGGCGCTCCTCGTCCTCGCTGCGGCGCTTGGCCTCCTCGATGGCGCGTTGGCGATCCTCGACGTCACGGACCTTCGAGCCCTCGAGAGCCCGGCGGCGTGCTTCCATTTCCTGGCGCGACAACTCGTTCAGCACCATGCCGCCGCGTTCGACCGGCGGCGGAGGCGGCGGCGCCTTGGGGGCTTCCTGCACGGCAGGCGCTGCCGCGACCGGCTTCGGCGTGAAGACGGACACAGGCGCTGCCGCCGGCTCCGGCTTGTCGCCGGGCAGCGAGAACTTGCGCTTCTTGGTCTCGACAACCACCGATTTGGTGCGGCCGTGCGAGAAGTTCTGGCGCACCGTGCCCTGTTCCATACCGGGGCGCTTCAGCGTCAAGGTCTTCTTCGGCGTAACACTCAGCGTCTTGTCGTCGCCCGATTTCGTATCGCTCATTCCATATCCTCTGCGGCATCATCTTCGTCAGCAACGGCCGCAAGCATTGCCAGATCGTCCGGGGAACCGCCCCGATATCGGTCGAGCGCAACCATGCGCTTCTGGACCGCCCTGCCCGCGTCTCCCGCGAGAACGGCAGCATGTATCACATTTGTACCCCCCAATGCCAAGCTCAACTCGGCCTCGGAGAAAAGTTTGTAAGCGCGGATCGCAGGCCCGCCGAGGTGGACGGTTGCCCGTCGCGCCTGGCTTATCTTGCGGACGCCATCGTCGGAAGCCTCGGTCGCGTGGAGCACGAAAAGTGCAAGTCCGCCGCGCACGGCGCTCTCGACCTTGGCCGCTCCGAGCGCTATGGCGCCCGCCTTGCGGGCCAGGCCAAGCATGCCCAGAGCGGACCTGGAAAGCAGCGCGTCGACCATGCCGCCAAGATCGGCTGGCACGGTCACCTGCGCCTTAAAAGCACGGGCAAACAGGTTTTTCGCCGCTGCCTTGTCTATATGTAGGCGGTCGGCGGTCACCCAGCAACCGCGGCCGGGCAGGTTTCTCTTGATGTCCGGAACGACGGCCGAATCCGGGCCGACGACGAAACGGATCAGCTCATCCGGTTCGGCTTGCCTGCGGGTGACGATGCAGGTGCGATCGTTCATCTCGTCCAAGGGCGGGTTCGGTGCGATGCGGTTTCACCTCACGCACCGACGGTTTCGTCAGCCGGCACGCCCTCGGCGGCAAGCTCGTCTTCGGTGATCCAGCCAGCCTTCAGGCGAGCGGCCAAGACCATTTGCTCGGCATCGGCGCGCGACACGCCGTGGTTGGCGAGCACACCCGGGAATACCTTCGTCTCGCCGTCCTTGCGTTCCTTCCAGCCGGTCAGGTCGTCGGCGGCGTAGCCGGCGAAATCCTCGATCGTCTTCACGCCGTCCTCGCCGAGCGTCACCATCATGGCGGTGGTGATGCCGGGAATCTCGCGCAGCTCGTCCTTAACGCCGAGCGCCTTGCGCTTCTCGTCATGCTCGGCTTCGATCTTCTCCAGATATTCGCGGGCGCGGGTCTGGATCTCCGAAGCCGTGTCCTCGTCGAAGCCGTCGATCGACGCGATTTCGCCGGAATCGACATACGCGACCTCCTCGACGCTGGTGAAGCCTTCGGAAGCGAGCACCTGGCCGACCATCTCGTCGACGTCGAGGGCTTCCATGAACAGCGACGACCGTTCAACGAATTCCTTCTGGCGCCGTTCGCTCTCTTCCTGCTCGGTCAGGATGTCGATATCCCAGCCGGTGAGCTGCGAGGCAAGACGGACGTTCTGGCCGCGGCGACCGATGGCCAGCGACAGCTGGTCGTCGGGGACGACGACCTCGATGCGCTCGGCATCCTCGTCGAGCACGACCTTGGCGACTTCCGCCGGCTGCAATGCATTGACGATGAAGGACGCGGCCGAGGGCGACCACGGAATGATGTCGATCTTCTCGCCCTGCAATTCGCCGACGACCGCCTGGACGCGGCTGCCGCGCATGCCGACGCAGGCACCGACCGGATCGATGGAGCTGTCACGGGAGATGACAGCGATCTTGGCGCGCGAACCCGGATCGCGGGCGACCGACTTGATCTCGATGATACCGTCGTAGATTTCCGGCACTTCCATGGTGAACAGTTTCGCCATGAACTGCGGATGGGTGCGCGACAGGAATATCTGCGGGCCGCGTTGTTCGCGGCGCACGTCATAGACGTAGGCGCGGACGCGATCGCCATATTTATAGTTTTCGCGCGGGATCAGCTCGTCCCGGCGGATAATCGCCTCGCCGCGGCCGAGATCGACGATGACGTTGCCGTATTCGACACGCTTGACGGTGCCGTTGACGATCTCGCCGATACGGTCCTTGTACTCGTCATATTGCCGGTCGCGCTCGGCCTCGCGCACCTTCTGCACGATGACCTGCTTGGCCGACTGGGCGGCGATGCGGCCGAAATCCATCGGCGGCAGCTGTTCGGCGATGAAATCGCCGAGCTGGGCGTCCGGATTGCGCTCGCGCGCCGAGGAAATGGCAATCTGCGTCGCGTAGTCGTCGACCTTCTCGACCACTTCCATCAGCCGCTGCAGCTTCATCTCGCCGGTATTCGGATTGATATCGGCCCGGATATTGGTTTCCTGGCCGTAGCGCGAGCGCGCGGCCTTCTGGATCGCATCGGCCATAGCGGCGATGACGATCGACTTGTCGATCGACTTTTCACGCGCGACCGCATCGGCGATCTGCAGCAGTTCAAGCCTGTTGGCGCTTACAACCATCTTCTTTCTCCCGAGCTTGTTGCCGACCTTACGGCCGGCAGCCCAATCACATTTCCTGTTCGGTTTCGTCTTCCGCACCCTCTGGTGCGTCTTCGGGTTCGCCGCGGCGTTTTCTGGCTTCCTTGCGCGCCCGGTTATCCTTCGACAGCGCATCGCGGATAAGATCATCGGTCAGAACCAGCCGCGCTTCGGCAATCGCATCGTAGGGAACACGCACCGTCGGCTCCTCGCCGTAAGCGGCCTTGTCGCGCTCGATCAGCACACCGTCCGCGTCGCTTTCGGCGATCTTGCCCTTGAAGCGCTTGCGGTCGGCGACGAGAACCGACGTTTCCATCTTCACCAGATGGCCGGTCCAGGCTGCAAAGTCCGATTTGCGGACCAGCGGCCTGTCGATGCCCGGCGACGACACTTCGAGATGATAAGCCTTCTCGATCGGATCATCGACATCGAGCGCCGGCGATACTGCCCGGCTAACCTCTTCACAATCCTCGACAGTCATCGTGCCGTCCTCGCGCTCGGCCATGATCTGCAGCGTCAGCCCGTTCTGGCCCGACAGATGCACACGTACCAAGCGGAAACCGATGGCGCGCAGTACCGGCTGAACGATCAGCGCGATGCGAGCATCGATGCCGCTTTCGCGGATGATGCGGTCGTCGCCTTCGCTTGCCGTCACTGTCATTCGGTCCCTGTCGTTCGATTCCTGCTTGGCCGGCAGGTAATAAAAAAGAGCGGGACCGGGTGGACCCACTCTTCGTCATACCGACCAAGAATTTGAAGCTGATATAGACGATCGTGGCCGTCGTTTCAAGCCCGTCGTGCATGACGGCAAGGCTCCGAGTCCGCAGCGCTGCGCCAAATGCATGGCGCCCATGCAGTAATCCTCCTTTGAGCACCGGCAACGCACGACTATCTATGTTGCATTGCACAATTGGAGCGCTCACTACGCTCGGAAGGATCCGATCATGAACAATCGTGGATTTTTTTCAGCCATAGGCGACTTTTTTAGCGTGTTTGGCAGCGCCGTAGCAGCGTCGCGTGCTGTGGAAAACGGTCGCAAGCCGCGTGCGAATGATCTGCGCAATCTGGGCATGGAGCCGGCAGCCTTCGATAAAATCCGCCGCTTCTAAGCCAAGTGAACAGGAGAGCCTTCGGCCGCTCAGCTCGGACTTCCTGCTATTTCCGCACAAAGGTGAGATAGGCGGGCCGTCGGCCCTCGCGAATGGCCTTGGCCTCATAGCGCGTCCCCGGCCAGCCATCATAGGGCCGACGCCAGTCGGCTGCTTCGTTTGCCTGCCACGTGAAGGCGCCATGCGCCCGGCAATGCAGCAGCGTCCAGTTCACATAGCTGTCGATGTCTGACGCAAAGTGGAACTTTCCGCCGTGCTTCAAGACGCGCGCGAAGCGGTCGAGATGGACCGGGCTGACGAAGCGCCGCTTCCAGTGCTTCTTCTTCGGCCACGGATCCGGGTAGAGAAGGTCGATGCCGTCAAGCGAAGCCTGCGGCAGCCAGTCAAGCAGGCGTGTGGCGTCGTCGTCATAGACGCGCAGATTGGCAAGCGGCCGCTCCCGGACCGCCATCATCATCTTGGCCATGCCGTTGACGAAAGGCTCGACGCCGATAAAGCCGGTCGCCTGGCTGGCCGTGGCACGGTGCAGAAGATGTTCGCCGCCGCCAAAACCGATTTCGAGCTGGACAGCGGAAACTTCGGCTTCGAAAAGGCTGCGCAGATCGGCTGGCGGTTCAACCGTCAGATCGAGCCTGTAGGCGGCGAAGCCGCTCTCCAGCGCCGCCGCCTGCTGCGGTCGAATGGTTTTGCCGCGCCGGCGACCGAAAAACGCCTCGGTCGCACGGCTTGGCCGGCCCTTCGGGTCCATAGGCGCCGCGGTTAGGCGGCGACTGCTTCGGCGACCGGTTCGGCGAGAGCGTCCTTGAGCGCCTTGGCGAGATCGGTCTTCTCCCAGGAGAAGGATCCGTCGCGGCCGGCCTTGCGGCCAAAATGGCCGTAGGACGACGTCTTGGCATAGATCGGCTTGTTGAGATCGAGATGGCGGCGGATGCCGGACGGCGATAGGTCCATCACGGTGCGCAGTGCACGCTCGAGCTTTGCCTCGTCGACCTTGCCGGTGCCGTGGAGGTCGACGTAGATCGACAGCGGCTGGGCGACACCGATCGCGTAGGAAAGCTGGATAGTGCAACGATCGGCGAGCTTCGCGGCAACCACGTTCTTGGCGAGATAACGCGCCGCATAGGCCGCCGAGCGGTCGACCTTGGTGGTGTCCTTGCCAGAAAAAGCACCGCCGCCATGAGGCGCAGCCCCACCATAAGTGTCGACGATGATCTTGCGGCCGGTCAAGCCGGCGTCGCCATCGGGCCCGCCGATGACGAACTTGCCGGTTGGGTTGATGTACCAGTTGCAGTTGTCGGCGATCTTCAGGTCGCCCAGTGCTTCGCGAATATAGGGCTCGACGACGTTGCGCACCTTCTTCGAATCCCACGTCTCATCGAGATGTTGGGTCGACAGCACGATCTGCGTCACTTCCGCCGCTTTGCCGTCGACATAGCGGACTGTCACCTGGCTCTTGGCATCCGGCCCGAGCCTGCCGGCATCACCGCTGCCCTCATGGCGCGCAGCGGCCAGCAATTCGAGGATCTTGTGGCTGTAATAGATCGGCGCCGGCATCAGGTCCGGCGTTTCGCGGCAGGCATAGCCAAACATGATGCCCTGGTCGCCGGCTCCTTCCTCGCCTTGCCGGTCGGAAGCGTTGTCGACGCCTTGGCCGATATCCGGTGATTGGCCGTGCAGCAGGACCTCGATCTTGGCCGTCTTCCAGTGGAAGCCGGCCTGCTCGTAGCCGATTTCGCGGATTGCCTTGCGGGCGACCGACTTGAACTTGGCCGGGTTGACAATCGGATGACCGGCCGCATCCTTCAGGACGTTGCCCTCCTTGTCCTTCTTGAGCAGCGTCTCGGGGACGCGCACTTCACCGGCGATGACAACGCGATTGGTCGTCGCGAGCGTCTCGCAGGCGACGCGGACTTTCCACGGGTCCATGCCGGTCTTTCTAGCCTCGCGGTAGACGAGATCGACAATCTCGTCGGAGATACGATCGCAGACCTTGTCGGGATGGCCCTCGGCAACGGATTCCGAGGTGAAGAAATAATTGTGCCGCGTCACGGGTGTCCCCTCTTGAAAAAATATCGGCAGGCCGCCGATTTTGGCGCGCCAGTTGTTAACGGTGCCGGGCGCCGCTCGTCAAGTCGTGCAGCCGTTCTGGCATGAATTTTGACGTTATTATCTTTGCGTCCAGAAGACGGCGGCAGGGCGCACTACCCTCATCTCTTGCACTCACAGGCTGAAGAGAACGGTTTCGTGGAAGCATGTCGAGCAAAATCGATCCGCGCGTCGGCGCATCTGCGGAATGCACATCCCACGGTGCACTCAGCCACGAGAAATTGCATGCCCGGCTACGGCCAGTCAATCGACCTCGTCGGCGGAGAGCGACTTCACAAGCTCGATGATCTTGCGACGCACTTTCACGTCGGCGATCTTGACGAAGGCGCGGTTCAGCTGGAGGCCTTCCGGGCTGCCGCAGAATTCGACGGCGGAGGTCATCGACGCATCCTCGGCAAATCCACGGTTGCCCACGGCCTCCTGACCGGGCGCATCCTCGAAAAAGAAGGCGACGGGAACGCCGAGTATCGAGGCGATTGCCTGCAAACGACTGGCGCCGACGCGATTGGTGCCTTTTTCGTACTTTTGGATCTGCTGGAACGTTATGCCGAGGTTTTCGCCCAGTTTTTCCTGACTCATTCCCAGCATATTGCGGCGAAGCCGGATGCGGCTTCCGACGTGGATGTCGATCGGATTCGGCTTTTTCTTGTTTTCTTCTGTCATTTTTTCCTCGCCGAATTTTTCCGGCTTTTTCTATTTTGCTGCCCAAACGACGCCGCGGCCCGTGCCCCAACAGAACGACCTTATCGACTTCGAGAATTTTCAGGCGCTTACAGTATGAGTTTCTAATGTGTCGGCTGTCAATTCGCCCGTAGCCTTTGCCTTACGTTCAAAATGCATGCCGCAACGGCAAGCAAAAACATGATCAGCATTCCGTTAATGCGTCGTTGGCCGGAGGAAACGATGGCTTGGTTGGAGATCGGCACACGCACATCGATGGCGCCGCGTGCGTCGATAGCGAGCGCGTCGACGATGCGACCGCGCGGGTCGACAACGGCCGAAATGCCGTTATTGGCCGCGCGCAACAGGGGCACCCCATTCTCCACCGCCCGGATCTGCGCCTGCCTGAAGTGCTGGTACGGCCCTGGCGTGTCGCCGAACCAGGCGTCATTGGTGACGTTCACAATAAGCTCGGCTGACGTGGCGTCAACCGCGACCAGATCGGGAAAGATGACCTCATAGCAAATAAACGGCAGCGCCCGGATGCCGCCGGGCAGCGTGATCGGGTGCCGCTCATTGCCGGCCGCGAAGGTCATTGGGCCGGCGACAAGCTGCTCAAGCCCAAAGCGGCCGAGCAGATCGGCGAAAGGCAGGTATTCACCAAACGGTACCAGATGAACCTTGTCGACGGCATCGACGATTTCGCCCCTTTCGTCGATCGCCACGACCGAGTTGTAGTAACGGCTTCCGGTCGCCGAGCCGCCTTCCTCGCGAACGACGCCGGCGACCAGCATCTGGCCATCGCCGAGCATCTCTCCGATGGCAGGCAAGGCATCCGGACGTTCGGTGAACAGAAACGGCACGGAGGTCTCCGGCCACAGGATCAACTGCGGCCTGTCATGGCCGGGTTCCGGCGCTTTGGCCGAAAGCCCCATCATGGTGGCGAAGATGCGGTCACGCACCGAGGCATCCCATTTTTCCGTGAGGTCGACGGCAGGCTGCACGATACGGACGTCGAGGCTGCGGGCGGCCGGCTTTTCGGGGGCGGCGAGCCTGATATAGCCGAAGCCGGCATGGGCAACGACCAGAACGACAAGCAATGCCACGCCGAGGCGAAGATGCCGGCGCGCCGCAAGCAGGGCCGGCAGTGCAAAGACGAAGACTGCAAGCGCATTCATGCCGATCATGCCGGTCACCGACACGCTCTGCATCAGCAAAGGCACCGGCATCGCCGCATAGCCGACGGCATTCCAGGGAAAGCCGGTGAACAGGAAGCCGCGCAACCATTCCGCCAGCGCAAAGCCGAAGGCGAGCGCGGCGATGCGGCCGATGTCATTGCTCCACAACAGCCGGGCAACCACGGCGGCGAAGCCATAGAAGAAGGCCAGCGCGAGGGGGATGCCAACCACCGCGAACGGCAAGGCCCAGGCGAAGCTGTCGGCCTCGACCAGAAGCGCCGAGCCAACCCACCACAGACCGGCAAGAAAGTAGCCGAAACCGAACCACCAGCCGATGGCGAAAGCCGGCAGCAAGCGTCGCAGAAAACCGTCCGAGGCTTCGCCGGTCGCGCCATCGAGAAGCCACACCAGCAGCGGGAACGAAACGAAACAGACGGCGAAGAAATCGTAAGGCGCCTGAGCGAGAACCGCCAGCGCGCCGGCAAGAAACGCCACCAGCGCGCGCCGCCAGCCCCAAAGCAGAATTATCCGGCCGGCCTGGCGCTCCATCTATGCTTCCGAGTCGTGCGAATCAGGAAGCAAGATTTATCAGGCCGCGGCCTTGGCTCCAAACCGGATAAGAGCGAACAAGTCCGCTCATAGCTATCGATGCCAGCCTTCGATCTTCAGTCCGCCCAGCCGCTCAGCCTCTTCGCGTGGGACGGAGCGGACAGTCTGGGAAAAGGTCCAGACATGGCCTTCAGGATCGCGCGCCCTGTACTGCCGTTCACCGTAGTCGGCAGGCTCCTCGACGATCTCGGCTCCCGCCGCCCTTGCACGATCACAGTGGGCATCTATCCCGTCCTTGAGGCGCGCATAGACCGACTGCGTGTTCTTGCCTGCAACTGAAGCCGGGCTGGCTATATGGTCGGCCCATTCGGAATCGATGATGATATAGCCGTCGCCGAACCGCATCTCGGAATGGACGAGCCTGCCATCGGTATCGCTGACCACCATGCTCGGCTCGAAGCCGAAAGCCTTTTCAAGCCATGTCAATGCGGCCCGCGGATCCTGGTAGAAGACGCCGGAGCCCAGTGTCGAGTGCTTGAACGGGTCCTCAATCGGCATCGAGCGAGCCGCGTCCTTCAAGCCTGCTCGGTGCGGGCGGCGCGGCGGCGGCGCTCGCCCTTCAGGGTTTCGACTATGCGCACGCGCTTGACGCGGCGTGGGTCGGCGTCGAGCACATGGAACTCGAAGCCGGGTATGGCCTGCACCACTTCGCCGCGCGCCGGCACCCGGCCAAGCGTGTTGAAGATCATGCCGCCGATCGTGTCGACATATTCGCCGTGCTCGCCGGCGGCGAAATCCTCGCCGATCATCTTGGCGACATCGTCGATCTCGGCCTTGCCGTCGACGATGAAGACGCCTTCGCCGGCCTGGGTGATCATCGGCTCGTCGTCGTCGTGCTCGTCCTCGATGTCGCCGACCACCATCTCGACGATATCCTCGAGCGAGACGAGACCGTCGGTGCCGCCATATTCGTCGATGACCAGCGCCATCTGGGTCCGTGTCGTCTGCATCCGCCCCATCAGGTCGGAGGCGAGCATCGACGGCGGCACGAACAGCACCGGTCGGATCAGGTTGAGATCGCCGATGGTGCGCGCCAGATCGACCTGGGCGAGATCGAGAACCGTTGCGACCGCGGTTTTCCTGGTCGTCCTGCCCTTTCGGACGCGGGCGACCTTGGTGATGTGCGCCAGCACGTCGCGGATATGGACCATGCCGCGCGGGTCGTCGAGCGTCTCCGAATAGACCGGCATGCGGGAATGGCCGGACTGTTCGAAGAGCCCCAGAAGATCACCCAGCTTCGTGGTGATCTCGACCGCCTCGATGTCGGCGCGCGGCACCATGACGTCCTCGACGCGCACTTCGCGCAGACGCAGGATATTGTTGAGCATGGCGCGTTCGCCGGGCGAGAAGGATTCCGCATCGCTCGCCGTTTCGGCAAGCGCACCGGCAATCTCCTCGCGCAGGCTGGTGCCGTTGCGGTGCCTGAAAAGCCCGAGCACGCGATCGAACAGGGAAGGACCGGCAGGCGATGCCTCGCTGGCGAAGCTGCCGGTCGTGGTACTCGGACTCGAGCCCTCTTCCGTCGTTTCGGAAGGCTTGATCGCACTGCCGGCATCGGGGCGGGCGGCAGTCTCTGGTTTGTCGTTCATCATCGTCCGGTCAATTGATCTTTTGTAATTACGTGTAGGGATCGGGAATGGCAAGCCTCGCAAGTGCTGCGCGCTCTGTCGCTTCCATCAGTTCCGCTTCGGCGTCGGTTTCGTGATCGTAGCCCAGCAAATGCAGCAGGCCATGGATAACGAGATGGGAGATATGGTCCTCGACCGGCTTGTCTTCCAGTGCCGCCTCGCGCGCGACCGTCTCGGCGGCCAGCACGATGTCGCCGAGCATCGGCGGCAGCGGCCCGCCCCGGGCAAACGGAAAAGCCGGAAAAGACAGGACGTTGGTCGGCTTGTCCTTGCCGCGCCAGCCGGCATTGAGCGTGCGGATATGGGCATCGTCGGAAAAGAGGATGCTGAGCTCGGAACGCCCGTCCGCACCGGTTTCGGCAAAGGCGGCCGAGACGGCATGGTCGACCAGCCGCGTCAGCGTCGTCTCGGCGGGCCAATCTCCGGCCTCGATCGCGATATCGATCTCGACGGGAAGCGGCCCCCCCGCCTTTTGCTCCTCAGCCATGCGGCCGCATAATCATATCAGCCTTCGACACCCAAGCCCCTGGCCAGCTTGCCGTCGCGGTCGTAGGCCTTGACGATCTCGGCGACCAGCGGATGCCTGACGACGTCGCCTTCGTTGAAGCGGACCGTCACCATGCCGGTGACGCCGTCGAGGATTCTCAGCGCCTCGACCAGGCCGGACTTGGTGTTTGGCGGCAGATCGATCTGGGTCGGATCGCCGGTGACGATCATGCGCGAGTTCTCGCCGAGCCGGGTCAGGAACATCTTCATCTGCATGGGCGTGGTGTTCTGCGCCTCGTCGAGGATGACGGCAGCGTGCGCCAGCGTACGGCCGCGCATGAACGCCAGCGGCGCGATCTCGATGACCTCGGCGGCAATCGCCCGCTCGACCTTGTCGGCCGGCATCATGTCGTAGAGCGCGTCATAGAGCGGCCGCAGATAAGGATCGACCTTCTCCTTCATGTCACCCGGCAGAAAGCCAAGCCGTTCGCCGGCCTCGACCGCGGGGCGCGACAGCACGATGCGTTCGACCATGCCGCGTTCGAGCAGCATTGCCGCATGCGCCACCGCCAGATAGGTCTTTCCGGTGCCGGCCGGGCCGATGCCGAAGACGAGTTCCGACCGCTCCAGCGCGCGCATATAGGCGTCCTGGTTCAGCGAGCGGGCATAGATCGTCTTCTTGCGCGTCGATATCTGGGCGGCAGACACCTTGCCCTTGCGCTCCAGTGTCGGCAGCGTCAGTTGGTCGTCGGCGGCGATCGCCATGCGCACAGCGCCGTCGACATCGGACTGGCCGATATCGGTGCCTTTCTGCAGAATTCCGTAAAGATTGTCCAAGGCGCGGCGTGCCTGCTCGGCCGCCGAGGAAGAGCCTTTGATGGTCAATTGATTGCCGCGCGAGCGGATGTCGACGCCGAGCTTCTGCTCGAGTCTGGCCAGATTCTCGTCGAATTGGCCGTAAAGGGCGCTGGCAAGCTTGTTGTTGTCGAAAGTCAGTACGATGTGCGCCATATCCGAGGCCCCCGAGGGTAGGTTCTGGGGCAGGTTCTTCACTTCAGCAGCGCTCAACCGTCTCTCCTCATCTGCCGAGACCTTCAGGCCAATTCGGCGAACAGGCTGTTGTAGCCCGTCTTCGTGATTCGTACCTGGATAATGTCACCGATTTCGCCGGCCATTTCATCAACAATAACCGGCTGCAGCCAGGGCGAGCGGCCAACCTTCTGACCGGCCTGGCGGCCCGGCTTTTCGATCAGCGTGTCGATGGTCCTGCCGATCAGGCTTGCGCCGAAATCCTGCTGCTGTTTCAGCAGTAGCGCCTGCAGCCGCTGCAGGCGCTCGTCCTTGACGGCCTCCGGCACGTGATCACTCATCTCGGCGCCCGGCGTGCCGGGGCGCAGCGAATAT
The DNA here is from genome assembly GCF_040319995.1 of Mesorhizobium sp. M0815. Lineage (NCBI taxonomy): Bacteria > Pseudomonadati > Pseudomonadota > Alphaproteobacteria > Hyphomicrobiales > Phyllobacteriaceae > Mesorhizobium > Mesorhizobium sp. M0815. The sequence goes on from NZ_JAMYOU010000009.1 coordinate 69,544, forward strand.
TTGAACGAAAAGGCCGAGGCATAGTCGACGTCTTGGACCAACTGCATGGTCGCCTCGAAATCGGCTTCCGTCTCGCCGGGAAAGCCGACGATAAAATCGCCCGACAGCGCAATGTCGTTCCGTGCGGCACGGATGCGGTCGATCAACGTCAGATAGTCCTTGGCCATATGTCTGCGGTTCATCGCCTTGAGTATGCGGTCGGAGCCGGATTGCACCGGTAAATGTAGATAGGGCATCAGCGTAGGCAAATCACGATGGGCGGCGATCAATTCATCGTCCATGTCGCGCGGATGACTGGTTGTGTAGCGCAGACGCGCCAGGCCCGGAATCTCGGCCAGCCTGAACAGCAGCCGGCCAAGGCCCCATTCTGCGCCGTTTTCACCTCTTCCATGCCAGGCATTGACGTTCTGGCCGAGCAGCGTCACCTCGCGCACGCCGGCATCCGCCAGGCGCTCGGCCTCGGCGACGATCTGTGCCACCGGCCGCGAGACTTCCGAGCCGCGTGTGTAGGGCACGACACAGAAGGTGCAGAACTTGTCGCAGCCTTCCTGAACGGTCAAGAACGCCGTCACGCCGCGCCTGATCAGTTCGGCGCGCTTCGGCTGCGGCAGATGCTCGAACTTGTCCTCGACGGCATAGTCGGTCTCGACGATCTTTTCGCCGCTCCGCGCCCTCGCCAGCACACCGGGCAGCCGGTGGTAGGTCTGCGGGCCGATGACCAGATCGACGGCCGGCGAGCGGCGGATGATCTCGGCACCCTCGGCCTGCGCCACGCAGCCGGCGACGCCGACCAGCATTTCGCGCCCGGCCTTAGCACGTTCCGCCTTCAACTCACGGATGCGCCCAAGTTCCGAATAGACTTTTTCCGCCGCTTTCTCGCGGATGTGGCAGGTGTTGAGCAGCACCAGATCAGCCTCGCCGATAGCGTCTGTCGCGGCATAGCCGTCGGCCGCCAGCGCATCGGTCATGCGCTGCGAATCGTAGACGTTCATCTGGCAGCCATAGGTCTTGACGAAGACCTTTCTGGTCGCGGCAGGCAGAACGACTAGGTTTTCGGCGGCAGCGCCGATGTCGTCGCGTTCTATCGTGTTCAATTCCATTTCGCGGCTTCTAGCGCCTTTCCCTGACAAAAAACAGACGAATCTGGCCGGAACCTGCGCGGCTTACCGGCTTGGGCGCGGTTCGGCGAGAGCCGCCTGTACCATCTCGCGCACCTGGCGTTCCATCTGCTTTGCCGTTTCCTTGCGGCTGGAGCCCTTGGAGAAAGCAATCGCCTCGCCAAAATGCACCTCGACGTCGAGGGCGCCCTCGGCCATCAGCACCTTCAGATGCGGCATCAGCTCTTCATCGCCGATCCAGGCGGCAACCGGCCGATGCCGGCGGCCGAGCGGCACGCCATGCAGGCGCGTATAGACGATCGCCACCGGCTGGATGAAGACCTGTTCGGCCGCCCCTTCCGCAATCGCCATTGTAGCGGCGCCGAACAGCGTACTCTTGAACGGCAGGATCATGTTGCCGTCGCCGGTCGAGCCTTCGGCAAACAGCACCATGGCGTCGCCCTTAGCCATGCGGCCGGCGATCTCGCTCGCCTGGTCGCCCGACGAACGTTTGCGCTCACGTTCGATGAAGACAGTGCGCTGCAGCTTCGACAGCATGCCGATCAACGGCCAGCCGGCCATGTCGGCCCTGGCGATGAACGTCACGTCGACCATCGACCCCAGTACCATGATGTCGGTCCAGGAGATGTGGTTGGCGGCAATCAGCAATGGGCGCTGGCCGGACAGCGCCCCCTTGACATGGATGCGCAGCCCCAGCGCCCTGACGATCATCCTGTGCCAGATCTTCAGGATGAAGGTCTCGCGCCAGAGCCCGGTCCTCATCGACAGGACCTGCAGCGGCACAAGCACCAATGAGCCGACGACAACCAGCCCCAGCGCCAGGAAAATCCTGATTTTTCCGATCATCCGCACCACCCCGGCGTTTGGCTAGCGAAGATCGCGGCGCATGACAAGCGCGCCGGTCGGGCCGTGTTCCGGCGATTTGTAATAGTTGGCGCGCTTGCCGACCTCGCGGAAGCCAAGCCGCCGATAGAGCGCGATCGCAGCGACGTTGGTCTCGTCGACCTCGAGGAAAAGTGCCTCGGCGCGCTGTGCGTGCAATTCGCGCAGCACCGCATCCATCAATTGCCAGCCGAGCCCCCGGCGCCGATGCGAGCGTGCCACCGCGACCGTCAGGACCTCCCCCTCGCCGGCCGCCAGCCGCGCCAGCACGAAGCCGACCGGCGGCTTGGCGCCCTGTCCGGTCTCGCGCGCGGCATAGCCGAACACGGTGTCCTGCTCGAGCAGTGCGGCGAATTCGTCGTCGGTCCACGGCCGCGCGAAATCCTCGCGATGCAGCACCGACATGGCCGCGCTGTCGGCAATTGTCAGCGGCTCGAGCGCATAGTCCCTGCGGCGCGGCTGGAGGAACGGAATGCGCATCAGTTTTTTTGCCTCGATAAAACAAAGCCGGCCTGCGGCTTGGCGTCGGCGCCGCGCAGATAGAGCGGTTTCGGCTTTTCGCCCTCGCCCTTGGCTGCGGCCCGATGGGCATAGACGGCGATGTCGGCGGTGGCCGCCGTCCCGCCGAGATCGAAGCTGCGCCCGGCCGCCGCGGCAATTTGGGTTGCCGCCGTGCCCGCCAGAACCGGAGAGATGTCGGTCGCCATGGCTGCGGCTTGCGAGAGCGTGGTCACAGCCGGACCATAGATCAGAACCGACCTCTCATCGTAAAGCGCCGCATGGATCTCCTCGCGGCCTGCATCGAGCGCGGCGAGCACGGCGCGGCGGGGAAATATCGCTGCGGCCTCTGCGGCCAACGCCTCCAGAGTCGTCACGCCGATCGCGGGGATTTTCAGCGCCAGCGCAAGGCCGCGCGCCGCCGAGACGCCGACGCGCAGACCGGTGAAGGAGCCCGGACCGGTCGCAACGGCAATGGCGCCGAGGCCGGTAAAGTCCGTTCCGGCCGCCTTCAACGCCCCTTCGATGACACCCATCAGATGCTCGGCATGACCCTTGCCGAGATCGAGCACCGAACGGCCGAGTTCTTTCCCGGCCGCCGCGTCGTAGACGCAGGCGGCGCAGAGATTGGCGGCACAGTCGATGGCAAGCAACTTCATGAAGCGCCCGGTTGAGACAGTTTCGAAAGCAGCCTCCCTCTGCCCGCCAGGGCTGATCCCCGCAAGGGGAATATCCACAAATCTTCAGGCGACTTGCTTGGAGTGTGGGTCCAAGAAGGTAAGTTTCGACGAACGCAACTGCCACAAACCGTTGCCAGGATTAGCCGATCTGCTCGATACGCAGCACGTGATTGTCCCAGACATAGTCCGGCTCGGAACGGATCGTGCCACCGCCCTCGACAATTTCGCCGGCGCCCGTCGTCGCCATGAAGCTTTTCCCATCGGGCGCCACGCCACAGACCTCGACCAGCGCCTTGGTAGCGACGATGCGGCTGCTGGCGGTGTCGATCACGGCAAGCGAATTCCCTTCAGGCGAAGACACGGCGATGGTGCCGGCGGCAGGGTTGGCGGCGACCGAGCCGATATAGTTCCTGAAGCCGGAGAGCACGTCTTGCGACATGTCGAGCAATTGCAAGTCCTTGCCGCGCGGCGCGCGGCCGACCAGCGGGGGACGATCGGTACCCGGCCCCCTGTATTGACAGCCGAACCAGACGGTGCCGGACCGGTCGGCATCCATATGGCGGATCGACAGTTGGTGCAGCGCCGGCGGCAATTCGTGCTTTTCGGTGAGATCGCCGGTAAGGCGGTCGACCAGAACATAGGACGGCTTCATCGTTGCGATATTGAGCTCTGCGCGGCCATAATCCGGATGCGTCTCGATGCCGCCATTAGCCACAGCAATCGTCCTGCCATTGGAAAGCAGCAAAAGCTCGTGTGGGCCCATGCCGTAGGTCGGGAACTCGCCGATGCGCTTGAATTTCGCATGCGCGTCATAGACGCCGACCACGCCGGCGGCATTGTCGAAATCGTTCTCGGTGGCGTAGAGCAGCGTGCCGTCGGCCGAGAACAGGCCATGGCCGAAGAAATGTCGGCCGGCAACGCTGGCAATGGTCTGCGGTTCATCGCGGCCGGTATGGTCGAAGACGACAGCAAAGGTGCCCGGCTGCCTGGCAAACACCACCGACCGCTTCGACACCGGGTCGAAAGTAACGTCGTGGCCCCGATCGGGCAGATCGATCGTGTGCAACAACTTGCCGGCCTTGGACAGGACGGCCACGCCATAGCTGCCGTCGCGCTTGACGAAAGCGGTGGCGAAGACCGCGTCGGCGTCGAGTGTCTTTGCCCAGGCCGACGGCGCCATCGCCGCTACGAAACCAGCGCCTGCGGCCCTCAGGAAATCGCGCCGATCGATCAGCGGCGTCCTCATGATCAGTCGCCGTCCAGTGACGAGAACCCGGCGGTCAGGCCAAATTCGGCGGTCAGCCTGGTTCCGATCAGGGTCGTCAGGCTGGATGTCACCAGCGAGAAATAATCGAGCTTGCGGCGCAGCGCCGGATCGGCAAGTGCCTTGTCGATCGGACCCCTGATCGCCTTGGCCGCCTCGATCCCGTTGGTGAGCTGGATGTGAACCGATTCCGCCATCCAGCGCGCATCGGGCGGCAGCGCGTCGCCAAGCTGCGAGGCCTGGAACAGCGCGTCCATGCCCGCCAGGTTCCCGGTCAGCGAGCGGGCGGTGTTTTGCGAGCGCCAATAGATCGCCTGTTTCGGTTTGTCGGCCTCCGGCTTGGCGCCCAGGAAGCCTTTCAGGCGCACGTCGCGCACCATTTCCAGCTCGTTGATGAAGACGCCGACCAGTTCGGTCACCGCTTCGGTGCCGCCGTGATAGAGCGCGTTCTGCGGACCCGGATTGGCCCAGAGCGCGGCAAAACCGTCGGGCTTGGTCCAGGCATCGCTGACCTCGCCGGCGATTGCCTCGATATTGCCGGCAATGGCCGCACCGTAGGCGCAGCGATAGGCGGCGTCCCTGCCCGCCAATTGATCGGCGCCGTCACCATGGAGCACGAATTCCAGTGCGCCGAGCCCTTGCATGGCGACGCTCTTTGTCGCCAGCTGGGCCGGATCGGCCGCTGTCGGATCCTTGCCGGCAAGTGCTGCCTGCACCTGCTTCAGGCCGATGCTCTTGCGGTCCGGCCAAAACAGCATGCGCTCAAGCCGGTTGTTTTCGGAGATCGGCCCGAAACGGATGATTTCCACCACCGACCAGGCATCCACGACACCCGAGAATTCGGCGCGTGCCGCATCGAGATTGTCTTGCGAGGGCGCCTGGCAAAGCGCGTGCATGATCTTCGCCAAGCCGTCCGCATGGTCATGCAGCCTGGCGTAGGCCGGGCGGACGAAGCCGTCGGTCGCCCGCTGGATCACATCCGAAGCCTTCACCGCCGCGGATGCTGGCAGCGCACCGTTGAGGACCAGCAGAGCGAGCGCAAGCGCAAGACGCTTCGGCATCAGAGCGACTCCAGAAATTTGATCAGCGCATCGCGATCGGCCGCATCAGCGGCGGCAAAGCGGTCACGCGCCTTCTGGCCCTCGCCGTCATGCCACAGGATCGCCTCGGCCAGGCTGCGCGCGCGCCCGTCATGCAGGAAGAAGGTGTTGCCGCTGACGGTCTGGGTGAGCCCGATGCCCCACAGCGGCGGCGTGCGCCATTCGCTTCCCGTGGCCTCGCCCACCGCCTGCCCGTCGGCAAGGCCTGGTCCCATGTCGTGCAGCAGGAAATCGGAATACGGCCAGATCAGCTGGAAGGCCTGCGCCTTATTCGGGGTGCCGCGACGGGTGACGAATTTCGGCGTATGGCAGGAGATGCAGCCCATATCGTAGAACAGTTTTTTGCCGGCGAGCACGTCCGGTCTGTCGAGACCGCGCCGGGCCGGCACGGCAAGGTTTTGCGAATAGAAGGTAACGAGGTCCATGATCGGCGGCGGCGCTTCGACCGGACCGAGGCGCTCCTGCACGCCGTTAGGCAGGGCAAGGCAGGTCTTTTCTCCGGAGGTGCAATCGCCCCAGTGCTTCGGCACCTCGGGCGTCGAAATGCCGATATCACCGGCAAAAGCGTCCGCCGATTGCTGGCGGATCGATGCCGCCTGCGCCTTCCAGCCGAAACGGCCGAGCGTCAGTTCACCGCTGCTGCCGTCACGTATTATGTTGGGCCTGCCGGAAATCCCGTCACCATCGCGGTCGGCCGCATCGGCACGCGCAAGGATGTCGGCAGGAGCGATCTGCTCGACCAGGCCGAGGCCGATCATCGGCGGCGTCATGCGCGGCGACAGCGTGGTGTGCGGGTCGAGCGGCCCGTAGGCGAGGCCCTCGACCGAATAGCTCGGCTTGCGCAGCGACACCGTGCTGCCATCCGCCAATTTCACCTTCTCGTCCTGATAGTCGACATGCATCCTGCCCTCGCCCTGCAGGCCGGGTACCGCCAATTCCTGCAATTGCGTGCCATAGACCGGGTCGGGGAAGTTGAGCACCTTGTGATCGGCGAGCGCGGCTTCCTCCTCCTCGGTACTGGCTTGCCTTGCCAGGCGCAGGAACATCGAGGTGGTGCCGCTGTCGCCTTCGGGCGGATGGCCGCGGCCGTCCTTCAGATGACAGTTCTGGCAGCCGCGCTCATTGAACAGCGGACCGAGCCCATCCGAGGCCTGTGTCGAGGATGGCGAGGACACCCAGTTCTTGCGGAAAATGGCGTTGCCGAGCTTGAAGGTGCCCTCTTCCTCGAAGCTGATGTTGGCAGAGGATTGCGAGAAGGCGTCCTTGTTGACGTCCTTCTTCGAGGTGCCGGCGCCGCCCTGCATTAGCTCGAATTGCTCGGGCTTGGAGAAATCGCTGGTCGGCCTGGTAATGGCGATGACGCGCGCCAGATCCTTCGGCGCCAGATCGGTGCGGCTGGTGGCAAGGCCCGCCGGTTGCGGCGCTCCGGCCAGCGCCGAGGCTGTGAGCGTCGCCACCACGGCAAGAAAAGCGCCGCGAACCATTCCGTATCGCGGCTTCTTCTGAGGCGGCGGGCCGCAATGCTCGGCCGGCCGCAAGCGGCGCATGAAATCTAGGGTGCGCCGCATTCCCGCATGTCCTTATTCCGCCTCGTCGGCCGACGCCGCGTTGAGCTGGCCATACTTTTCTTCGCCGATCGAGGCCAGCAGATCGAGTTGCGTCTCGAGGAAGTCGATGTGACCTTCCTCGTCAGTCAGCAATTCCTCGAACAGCTTCATCGTCACGTAGTCGCCTGCCTCGTTGCAGATCTCGCGCGACCGCTTGTAGGCAGTGCGCGCGTCATATTCGCCGGCAAGATCGGATTCGAGCACTTCCTTGACATTCTGCCCGATGCGCAGCGGCGCCACGGACTGCAGGTTCGGATGGCCCTCGAGGAAAATGATGCGCGCCACGAGCCGGTCGGCATGGTGCATTTCCTCGATCGATTCGGCGCGTTCCTTCTTCGCCAGCTTGGCGTATCCCCAGTCTTCCAGCAGCCGGAAATGCACCCAGTACTGATTGACCGCTCCAAGTTCCAGAAACAGAGCCTCGTTAAGCCGCTCTATGATCTGCTGTTCGCCTTTCATGGGTTCTGCTCCCGTATTGGACGCGCAGGCCTCTGACGCGATCCAGGTGTGAAACAATGTCCACGCCGCTCGCCGCCGAGCGGGTGTGGTAATTTTCGGTGACCCGAATGATCGTTTCGACCACATTTGGGAAGCAGCCGCAACAGCGACCGCGCTTGTGCATGGCATGATAGACCTTCGCCGGCACGATAAGCTGCCAAGGGTCCTCATCCAGCAGTCCGACGATCGTCTGCTCTATCTCCTTTTCGGTGATGATGTTGCAATGGCAGATCAGCATTTGGCGCCCTGGCTGACGGCGCTCATTGCGCCGCGTGGCTGGTGGTTTCGATAGTTTACTGGAACACCTTGTCCGGTGAATCGAGGCTGTCCGATCCCTCGAAGGCTATGGCATTGAGCTTCAGGGTACCGACGGCGCGTTCGATCGACTTGGTCTGATCGACCAGTGCGTCGATCGCCGCCTGCACGGTGGCATTGCCTTCCGTGTTGCCCTCTCCGATCTGCTGGTCATAGGCCTCGCCGGCAAGCGCCCGCGCCTTGATGGCCTCCATCTTGGCGACGGTGACATCCAGTTTGTCCGACAATTCCTTGTCGATCGCCGGATCGGCCGCCTTGACCATGTCGGCCACAGACGGCCCCTCGACGACAGTGCCGTCAAGCCGCGTGTAGCTGCCGTGATAGGCGGCGCGGATGCCGACGGCGTCATTGAGATGGGAATTGTAGGTGTTGTCGGAGAAACAATCGTGCTCCTCTTCCGGATCGTGCAGCAAGAGGCCGAGCTTCATCCGCTCGCCGGCGAGCTCGCCATAGGACAGCGAGCCCATGCCGGTGAAGATGGTCGAAATGGCGGCGTTCGGCTCGCCATCGACAAGGTTCTTGCGGGCGGCGCCGCCTTCCTTCCAGTCGTAGACCATGTCCTTGAGATCGGAAACCAGAAGGTCGCTCGCCGATTTCAGGTACTGCCCGCGACGGTCGCAATTGCCGCCGGTGCAATTGGCAAGATCGTAATCGGTGTAGGGCCGCTCGCCGGCGCCAGGACCGGTGCCGTGCAGGTCCTGGCCCCATAGCAGGAATTCGATGGCGTGATAGCCGGTCGCCACATTGGCCTCGATGCCGCCGGCTTCCTGCAGGGTGCCGGAGAGGAACTCCGGCGTCAGATTGGTAGCGTCGACCTTCTTGCCGTTGATCTCGATCGACTTGTTGGCGATCACATTGGCGGTATAGAGCGCGTTGGCGTCCGACTCGGTGCCGTAGCCCTTGGCGACATAGTCGATCAAGCCCTCGTCGAGCGGCCAGGAGTTCACCTTGCCTTCCCAGTCATCGACGATCGCATTGCCGAAGCGATAGACCTCGGTCTGCTGATAGGGAACGCGCGATGCCTTCCAGGCCTCGCGGGCGGCGTTCAGCGTTTCGGCCGATGGCTTGGCGAGCAGTGCATCGACAGCCTTGTCGAGCGCCTCGGCCGTGATCAGCGAATCCTCGTATTTGGCGAGCGCAATGTCGGAATAGGTCTTGATGACCGCCTTAGCATCGGTTTGCGCCTTGGCCGGCAGCACGAACACCGCCGCCGTGAGCATCGCGGTGGCGCCGATCGCCGCAAGCCTGCCGCCATACCGCGCCGTGATCATCGTTCTCATGACTGTCTCTCCTCGGGAATCAATGAAATGCCGGCGCCGCGGCGGGCAGTTGCCAGCGGGCAAAGAAGGGTCGCGCCATCGCGCGGTTCGCGGAAGAAAGACACCGAAATGCCTCCAATCGAAAGGGTTCAAGGCCCAGACATCAAAGGGATGCGCTGACGCGCGAGCTTCCATAAAACGGCGAAGACGCCGGATGTCAACTGGTGGTCTAGAAAAAATTCAATTGAAACAACAGTTTAGAATTATTCTAAACTAGAACTGTCAACTTTAACACCGATGTATCAGGAATGCCGGCGCATGACGCGATTGACAGGGGGGCATTCCGGGTGCGACCCGGATCGGCGTTCTTGCGGCGGCGCCGGACAATCGCCAGCTGGCGGGACGTCCTAGATTTGGATGAGGAATCGGGCTGTTATGAAGAACGGGGTTGTCATTGTCGGTGCGGGTCATGCGGGCGTGCAAGCGGCCGCCAGCCTGCGCGAAGAGGGCTATGACGGGCCGGTGATCCTGATCGGCGACGAAAACGAGTTGCCCTACCACAAGCCGCCGCTGTCGAAGACCTTCATCAAGGATCAGCAAGCAAAGCCGCAGCCGTTGCGCGGCGAGGCTTTTTATACCGGCAGCGCCATAGACTACCGGCCAGGCCTCCGGATCGAGCGCCTCGATGTAGGCGGCCGCCGGCTGGAGATATCGGGCGGCGGCGTGCTGCCGTTCGAGCGGCTGGTCCTCGCCACCGGCGCGCGGCCGCGCCTGCTGCCGCTGCCGGGTTCGGAGCTTTCCGGCGTTGTGTCGCTGCGCTCGCTCGGCGATGCCCGCCTGATCCGCGAATTGAGCGCGCAAAGCGAGGAGGCCGTCATCCTGGGCGGCGGCTTCATCGGCCTGGAGATTGCCGCGACGCTCACCGCCGCCGGCCGCAAGGTCACGGTGGTCGAGGCGATCGACCGACTGCTCGGCCGCGCCGTGGCGCCGGTCATCGCCGGCCATGTGCGCAAGCGGCTGGAAGCCACCGGTGTGCGCGTCCTCACCGGCACCACCATCGAACGGCTGGAGGGCGAGAACGGCCGTGTTTCGGCTGCAATCACCTCGTCCGGCGAGAGATTGCCGGCACAGATGGTCGTCATCGGCATTGGCGTCGTGCCGAATGTCGAATTGGCCGAAGCCGCCGGTATTGCCATCGCGAACGGCATCCGCGTCGACCAGCAGATGCGCACGTCGGTGCCGGAAATCCTCGCCATCGGCGACGCCGCCTCCTACCGGCACTGGTTCACCGGCGTCGATGTGCGGCTGGAATCGGTGCAGAACGCCACAGACCAGGCGCGGCTCGCCGCGCGCACCATCATCGGCCATGCCGACAATTACTCGGCGGTGCCGTGGTTCTGGTCCGATATCGGCGACATGAAGCTGCAGATGGTCGGCCTGATTGCGGGCGGCGACAGCCATGTCGTGCTGGGCGACGTGGCCGAAAACAAATTCTCGATCTACCACTACGCCGCAAGCCGGCTGCTCGGCATCGAATCGGTCAACCGGCCCGGCGACCATATGCTTGGCCGCAAGATGCTCGGCGCCGGCTTTTCGCCGTCGCCGCAGATTGTCGCGACCGGGCCCGACGGGCTGAAGGCGGCGCTCGCCGCCTTCCAGCAGGCAGAGCCTGCAAGAGCGGCCGGATAGCTCAGGCGGCGCGAACTTCGCGGATCGAGCTTTCGAGGATGTCGAGCGCTTCGTTCATGACGGCGTCCTGGATGGTGATCGGCGCGAGGAAGCGGATGACGTTGCCGTAGACGCCGCAGGTCAGCAGGATCAGGCCCTTGTCGAGCGCCTTCAGCCGCACCGCATTGGCGAGTTCCGAGGACGGCAGCCCCTTCGTCACATCGTTGAACTCGACCGCGTTCATGAAGCCAGGTCCTCGGATATCGACAATCTCAGGCGCTTCGTCGCGGATCGATTGCAGGCGCTGCTTCAGACGGTTGCCTAGCGTGTTGGCGCGGTCGCAGAGCTTCTCCTCATCGATGACGTCGAGCACGGCATGCGCCGCGGCGACGCCGATCGGGCTGCCGCCATAGGTGCCGCCGAGCCCGCCGGGGCTCGGCGCATCCATTATCTCGGCACGCCCGGTGACGGCCGCCAGCGGGAAGCCGCCGGCCAGGCTCTTGGCCATGGCGGTGATGTCGGCCGCCACCTCGTGGTGGTCCATGGCAAACATCTTGCCGGTGCGGGCAAAGCCGGTCTGCACTTCGTCGGCGATCAGCAGCATGCCGTGCTGGTCGCAGATCTTGCGCAATGCGGTCATGAAGTCGCGCGGCGCCTCGTAGAAGCCACCCTCGCCCTGCACCGGCTCGACGATGATCGCGGCGACGCGGGCCGGGTCGACATCGGCCTTGAACAGCCGGTCGAGCGCGGCCAGCGAATCGGCGACCGAGACGCCGTGCAGCGCCACCGGGAACGGCGCATGGAAGACATCCGCCGGCATGGCGCCGAAGCCGACCTTGTAAGGCACGACCTTGCCGGTCAGCGCCATGCCCATGAAGGTGCGGCCGTGAAAGCCGCCGGAAAAGGCGATGACCGCCGGCCGGCCGGTGGCATTGCGGGCGATCTTGATCGCGTTCTCGACCGCCTCGGCGCCGGTGGTGACGAAAATCGTCTTCTTGTCGAACTTGCCGGGGAGCATGCCGTTCAGCCGTTCTGCCAGCCTGATATAGCTCTCATAAGGCACGACCTGGTAGCAGGTGTGGGTGAAACGGTCGAGCTGCGCCTTGACCGCTTCGATCACCCTAGGGTGACGGTGGCCGGTGTTGACGACAGCGATGCCGGACGAGAAATCGATATAGCGGTGGCCTTCGACGTCCCAGATCTCCGAATTTTCGGCGCGATCGGCATAGATCTGAGTGGTCATGCCGACGCCGCGGGAAATCGACTGGTTCTTGCGTTCGGAAATGGCTGAATTTGTCATCGTACCCCTCGCCGGGCCGGCGCCCGCTCTCGTTTGATGGCTGTTGAGACTCTTCTGGGCTTATTTCAGTTTTTCCTCAAGTTGGCACCGCCGCCGGGCGATTGGGCCTGCCGGTCGGCGTCAGCAACCGAACGCCCGTCGCTCATGCCGTCCTGACAAACCCCTCGCTGGCCCTCAGCAAATTGCGCGTATAATCCTTGGTGACACGGCGTTCGACAAGATCGTCCGCCGTCAGATTCTCCATCGCTTCGCCGTTCTGCATCACCATCAGCCGCTCGCACATGTGAGTGATGATAGCGAGGTCGTGGCTGACCATCAGGAAGGTCAGCTTGCGGCGCCGCCGGATCTCCTCCAACAGGTTCAGCACTTCGGCCTGCACCGAAGCGTCGAGCGCCGAGGTGGGTTCGTCGAGCAGCAGGATCGAGGGTTCGAGGATCAGGGCGCGCGCGATCGCCACGCGCTGGCGCTGTCCGCCCGACAATTGATGCGAATAACGGAAGCGGAATCCAGTGCCCAGGCCGACCTCGTCCAGCGCCCGCTGGATGCGCTTTTCACCGTCAGCGAAGCCGTGAATGGCGAGTGGCTCCTGCAGCAGGCGGTCGACGGTCTGGCGTGGGTGCAGCGAGCCGTACGGGTCCTGGAACACCATCTGCACCTCGCGATAAAACGCCTTGTCGCGGCGCGCGCCGAGCGTTTTGCCGTTGACGGTAATGGTGCCTGATGCGGCCGGCGCCAGGCCGGCGATTGCCCTGAGAAGGGTCGACTTGCCGGAGCCGGATTCGCCGACGAGGCCGAACGATTCACCGGATTGCACCTCGAGGCTGACGCCTTTCAGCGCGCGGAAGCGGTCGAACATCACCTCCAGCCTGTCGACGGAAAGGGCTGCCGTCATGCCGCCCACTCCGGCTTGCGGTCGAGCACCGGCAACGGGTGGCGGTCGGCGCCGATCTTGGGCATGCAGTTGAGCAGGCCGCGCGTATAGGGATGCTGGGCGCGGCCGAGCTCCGAGGCCTTGAGCTGTTCGACGACCTTGCCGGCATACATGACGATGACACGATCGCAGAAGGACGAGACCAGGCGCAGATCGTGCGAGATGAAGATCAGCCCCATGCCGCGCTCGCTGACCAGCCTGTCGAGGATGCCGAGCACGTCGAGCTGCACCGTGACGTCGAGTGCCGAGGTCGGCTCGTCGGCGATCATCATCTCCGGCCCGGCGATCAGCATCATGGCGATCATGGCGCGCTGGCCCATGCCGCCGGAAACCTCATGCGGATGCAGGTCGAAGACACGGGCCGGATCGCGGATCTGCACAGCCTCCAGCATGGCAAGCGCGCGCTCGCGGGCTTCGGCCTTGGAGACCTTCTCATGCGTGCGCAGCGTCTCGACGATCTGGCGGCCGATGCTCATCACCGGGTCCAGCGAATATTTCGGATCCTGCAGGATCATGGCGATACGCTTGCCGCGCAGCGCGCGGCGCTCGCGCGGCGAGGCGGCCAGCAGGTCGATGCCGTCGAAAGCGAGCGTCTTCGCGGTCACATCGGCCTGCGGCGGGGTGACGCCCATGATGGCGCGGCCGGTCTGCGATTTGCCCGATCCGCTCTCGCCGACGATGCCGAGCCGCTCGCGGCCGAGCGAGAACGAAACGCCGCGCACCGCCTCGATCAGGCCGGTGCGCGTCGGAAAGGTAACGCGCAGGTCGTCGACTTCGAGAAGCGTGCTCATTGGTCACCGCTTCGGGGATCGAGCGCGTCGCGCAAGCCATCGCCGAGCAGGTTGAAGCCGAGGCTGACGATGAGAATGGCAAAGCCCGGCGCGCCCGCAACCCACCACTGGTCGAGCACGAAGCGGCGGCCGGACGCGATCATCGCGCCCCATTCCGGCAGCGGCGGCTGCGCGCCGAGACCGAGGAAGCCGAGACCGGCGGCGGTCAGGATGATGCCGGCCATGTCGAGCGTCACCCTGATGATCAGCGAGGAGATGCAGAGCGGCATTATGTGGCGGAGCACGATGCGGAACGGCGAGGCGCCCATCAGTTGCACGGCCTTGATGTAGTCCGAATTGCGCACCGTGAGCGTTTCGGCGCGCGCGATGCGGGCATAGGGCGGCCACGAGGTGATGGCGATGGCGAGCACGGCGTTTTCGATGCCGGGGCCGAGCGCGGCGACGAAGGCCAGCGCCAGGATCAGCTTCGGAAAGGCGAGAAAGATGTCGGTGATGCGCATCAGGATCGCATCGGTCCAGCCGCCGGCATAGCCGGCGACGGTGCCGACCAGCAAGCCGATGGGCGCGGCGATGATGGCAACCAGAATGACGACGTAGAGTGTCCAGCGCGAGCCGAAGATGATGCGCGAATAGATATCGCGGCCGAGATCGTCGGTACCGAACCAGTGCGACGCACTCGGCGCCAGCAGCCGCGAGCCCTTGAGGTCGCCGAATGTCGGCGAATAGGGCGCCAGCACATCGGCGAAGGCTGCGACCAACAGCAAGGCGATGATGATGAGCAGGCCGAGAAATGCCAGCCGGTTGGCCGAAAAGCGTCGCCAGGCCACATAGGCGCGGCCGAGCCTTGCCTGCACGCGCGACGCCGGCCGCTCGCTGAGCAGCCAGTCGCGGCGGGTTTGAATCGCTTCCGTGCTCATCCTGCCTTCGTCCTCATCCTGCCTTGGTCCTGGGATCGAGCACCCGGTAGAGCAGGTCGGAGAATAGATTGATGGCGATGAAGACCGAGCCGATGATGATGGTGCCGCCGAGCACGGCATTCATGTCGGCGTTCTGCAGCGAGTTGGTGATGTAGAGGCCGATGCCCGGCCACGAAAACACCGTCTCGGTCAGCACCGAGCCTTCGAGCAGCCCGGCATACGACAGAGCGATCACCGTAACCATCGGTACAGCGGCGTTGCGCAGCGCGTGACCCCAGATGATGCGCGTTTCCGACAGGCCCTTGGCTCGTGCCGCGACGATGTATTCCTGGGTGAGTTCGTTCAGCATGAAGGAGCGCGTCATGCGGCTGATATAGGCGAGCGAGAAATAACCGAGCAGCGAGGCCGGCAGGATGATGTGGCGGAAGGCATCGGCAAATACGTCCCACTGCCGCTGCCAGAGTGCATCCAGCAGGTAAAAGCCGGTAATCGGCGTGAAGGTGTATTCGTAGACGACATCGAGGCGGCCGGGAAAGGCGACCCATTGCAGCTTGGCGTAGAACAGAACCAGCGCCAGCAGCCCCAGCCAGAAGATCGGCACGGAATAGCCGACAAGGCCGATGATCCGCACGACCTGGTCGATGACGCTGCCGCGCCGCACCGCGGCCAGCACGCCAAGCGGCACGCCGATCACCGAACCGATCAATGTTCCCAGCGTCGCCAGTTCGAGCGTCGCGGGAAAGGCGCGGCGGATATCGGTCATCACCGGATTGGTGGTCAGCACCGAGGTGCCGAAATCACCGTTCAGGGCATGTTTGACATAGATGTAGAACTGCTCGACCAGCGGCAGGTCGAGGCCCATCTCGCGGCGCGTTCGTTCGACGACATTGGCCGGCGCCCGGTCGCCGAGCACCGCCAGCACCGGGTCGATCGGGATGACACGGCCGATGAAGAAGGTCACCGCGAGCAGACCGAGATAGGTCGTTATCGCGATGACCAGGAACCGGGCGATCGATGAGGCCACGGCAACGGCGCGGGCGCCGCCGCGCCCTGCCGTCACTTCGCTTTCAGCCACACTCATACGGCGCGTCCGCCGGCGTCACTCCTTCGAGACGGGGCCGACGAAGTTGGTGTCGAAGCTCGGGCCGAGCGCAAAGCCCTTGAGGTTCTTGCGCAGGCCGGCCACTTCCAGCTGCTGGTGGATGATGACGAAAGGACTGGTGTCGAGGATCTTCTTCTCGAGATCCTGGTACATTGTGGCGCGCTTGGCCGCGTCCTTCTCGAGCAGGGCGGCCTCCGTTTGCTTGGTCAGGTCCGGAATGTCCCAGGCGTTGCGCCAGGCCAGCGTCTTGGTCTTGCCTTCATCCGAATTGTCCGGGTTGCTGGCAAAGGTCTGCGCATTGGAATTCGGGTCGAAATAGTCCTGGCCCCACTGGCCGATATAGATGTCGTGGTTGCGGGCGCGGTATTTGGTCAGCGTCTGCTTGCCGTCGCCGGGGATGATCTCCAGCTTGATGCCGGCCTGTCCCAACGTCTGCTGGATCGATTCCGCCATGCCCGTCGTCGGCTGGCCGGTGCGCACGTCCATGGTGACGCTGAAGCCGTCGGCGAGACCCGCCTTGGCGAGCAGTTCCTTGGCCTTGGCGACGTCGAACTTGAACGGATTTTCGTCCAGCTCGCCGAGTACGCCCTTGGGCAGGAAGGTCTGATGGATCTCGCCGATGCCCTTGAGGATGGTCGTGCTCAAGGCATCGTAGTCGACCAGATATTTGAACGCCTGGCGAACCTCGGGCTTGGCGAGGTTCGCGTTCTTCTGGTTGAGGCTGATGTAATAGACCGTGCCCTTCGGCGCGCTGGTGGTGGTGAGGTCGGCATTCTTGGCGATGGCGTCGAGATCGTTCGGCTCGAGATTGCGGGCGACATCGATGTCGCCGGCTTCCAGCGCCAGGCGCTGGCCCGAGCTTTCCTTCATGTTGCGATAGATGACACGGGCAAGCTTGGCCTTCTCGCCGTTGTAATTGTCGTTGCGTTCCAGCACGACGGCCTCGTTGGCGCGCCATTCGCGCAGCTTGAAGGCGCCGGAGCCGGCATAGCCGGTCTTCAGCCAGGCATTGCCGAAATCATTGTCCCATTTGTAGTCGGCGCTCGGCGTGACCGCGGCGACATGCTCCTTGACCAGCTTGGCGTCGACCACCGAGGCGACCGTCGCCGACAGGCAGTTCAGCACGAAGCTCGGCGCATAGGCCTTGTCGACGGTGAACTGGAACGTCGTATCATCAACGGCCTTGGCCTTCTCGGTGACGTTGCCGCCATCGATGCCGAACTGGCCGATAATAAAGGCCGGGCTCTTGTCGAGCTTGATCGCGCGCTCGAACGAATAGGCGACGTCCGCCGCCGTGATCGGATTGCCGGAAGCGAATTTGAGGCCGGGCTTGAGCTTGAATGTGTAGGTCAGGCCATCGTCGGAGACGCTCCAGCTTTCCGCGAGATCGCCCTTGACCTTGGAGGTGTCGCTGAGGTCGAGGCGCACCAGAAGATCGTAGGTGTTGCCGGTGATTTCGGCGGTCGACAATTCGAATGCCTCGCCCGGATCCATGGAGATGATGTCGTCGATGGCGAAACCTTCGACCAGCGTGTCGGCGGGCGTGACCGCGAAGGCAGGCGCAGCGGCCAGAAGCAGCGCGGACATGGCCGCGCCCGCGAGCAAGAAGCGGGAGCGTAGAGCAAACTTTTCCATCATCATTTTAACTGTTCCCTGTTTTTGTTGACCTGAGTTCCCGGCTCAGGGTTGTGGCATTTTCTTGCCGCGTCGAACGGTGATCCCCGGACCATTGTCTTGGCAATTTTTGTGCAGTTCCGGCTCACCATATCCGGCGGTTTCGAGCGCGGCAACGAGCATTTGCAGAACGGTCGATTGGGCCAGACCGGCGGTGCGAAAACCCGGCTATTTCAGCGCGGTAACCAGGTCGGCGTCGGGAAAGCAGGTAGCGGAACGGCCGTTTCTGGCCTGCCATTTGCCGATCGAGCGGCGCGTCTTGAAGCCGGGCAGGCCGTCGGCGCTGCCGACATCATAACCCTTGGCCTCCAGCGCCCGCTGCAGGGCGGCGATGTCGGAGCGGTAGAGCCCGCCGACCGCGCCCCAATTGCCCGAGAAATTGCTGTCGCCATGGGCGATGCGATCGGCGCCATGGCCGATGAACAAGGCATAGAGATCGCTGGTGTTGTACTGCTTCAGCACGTAGAAATTGGGGGTCACGATGAAGGCCGGGCCGCTGCGCCCGGCCGGCATCAAAAGAAAACCTTCGGCTTTCAGTTCACTCGCCGGGAATGGTTTACCCGACACACGCCTGATACCCATATCAACCCATTGCGAAATCTTCTTGCCCTGGTCGGGACCTTCGAGCGAGCACGAGACGCTGTCCGGTATCGTCACCTCGAAGCCCCAGCCGCGGCCCCTGACCCAGCCATAATGCACGAGATAATTGGCGATCGACGCCAGTATGTCGGGCCTCGAATTCCAGATGTCGGTGCGGCCGTCGCCATCGAAATCGACGGCATGCTTCAGAAACGACGTCGGCATGAACTGCGGCTGACCGAGCGCACCGGCCCAGGACGATTTTATCGCGCCGACCGGGGCAAGCCCGCGCTCGACGATCTCGAGCGCCGCCAGCAGCTCGGTGCGGAAGAATTCTTTCTTCGTCGACATGAACGCCTTGGTGCCCAGCACCTCGAAGGCGTCGTAGGGCAGCTTTGCCGCACCGAAGCCGCTCTCGCGGCCCCAGATCGCCAGCAGCACTTCGCCGGGCACGCCATAGCGCTTCTCGATAGCGGCAAGGGTCCTAGCGTTGGCCGCCTCGCGGGTGCGGCCGCCGGCGGTGACCGCGCGAACTATCTTTTCGGCGAAATAGGCGCCCGGCGAACCGAACTCGGCCTGATGCTGCTTCCGCGGCGTCGTCGCCTTCTCGCCCGGCAGCACCAGGTCGGGCAGCTTGAGGTTCGGCTTGACGCCGTCGAAGGCGGCATCGAAGGTTTTCCTGGAGATGCCTTTGGCCTTGGCTTCGGGCCAGAGGTCGTTGCCAAGCCAGGCGCGGAACTGATCGTCGATTTTTGCCGCGGAGACGGGGGTGGCGAGGAGGAAGGCGGCAAGTGCGGCGAGAAGAAACGCGACGGCTATTTTGTGAAAGCAGCGATCCGTCCCACCCCCCTCTGTCCTGCCGGACATCTCCCCCGCAAGGGGGGAGATTGGCTGTCGCCTCTGCTTCCGCCAATTTTCGACGTTGAAAGATTGGCGGCGAGATTGACGCTGCCGATCTCCCCCCTTGCGGGGGAGATGTCCGGCAGGACAGAGGGGGGTGTGACAGAGTGCCCGCCTTAAAAAATGCGCAGCAGCCATCATCCGCACTCTCCCCGCCACTCGCCTCAAAACGCCGTCCGCGAGCGCAGTGCGGCGGCCAGCGTGCCTTCGTCGAGATAATCGAGCTCGCCGCCGACCGGAACGCCATGCGCCAGCCGCGTCACCTTGATGTCGAAGCCGGAAAGCTGGTCGGTGAGGTAGTGCGCGGTGGTTTGGCCCTCGACCGTGGCGTTGACGGCGAGGATCACTTCCTTGACTTCGCCGCCGGCGACGCGATCGACCAGCGAACGGATGTTGAGCTCATCAGGACCAATGCCGTCGAGCGGCGACAGCGTACCGCCGAGCACATGGTAGCGCACGTTCATGGCGGTCGCCCGCTCCAGCGCCCAAAGGTCGGCCACGTCCTCGACGACGATGAGCGTGGTGGGGTCGCGGCGCGGGTCGGTGCAGATCATGCAGGGATCGGAGGTGTCGACATTGCCGCAGGTCGAGCAGATGCGCACCTTGTCGACCGCCTCGCCCATGGCGGCGGCGAGCGGCGCCAGCAGCTGCTCCTTCTTCTTGATGAGGTGGAGCGCGGCGCGCCGTGCCGAACGCGGGCCGAGCCCCGGCACCTTGGCCAGCAGCTGGATCAGGCGTTCGATCTCGGGACCGGCGATTCGCTTCGACATCGCACCGGTTTAGGATTTTTCAACGGGTTTTGGAACACCACTGAGGCGCGTGCTGTCCAGCGGGCAGAGAGGCAATCGCCCAGGTTTGCGCCGCCCCTCATTGCCCTGCCGGGCATTTCTCCCCGTATAGCGGCGGGGAGAAAGGGCTGACCGCAACCTCGGTCCCTTTTTTTGCGACGCCGGAAATTGGCGAAATCCTTGGCCACAGCGTCCTTCTCCCGTCACTATACGGGGAGAAGATGGCGGCAGCCAGATGAGCGGCGGCGCCGACGTTGACCGTCTCAGTTTTCTTCCAGCGGCCGGGTCTGGCCGGCGATCATCGCGCCGATGGCGTCGGTGTTCTCGGGCGTCGCCTCGAACGACATTGTCGGCTCTGCCGGCGCTGCCTCGAAGGAGGTGACAGGCCGTGCGCTCGCGGTCCCACCGAAACGGGCCGCATCGGGCTCCTGCATTGGTTCTTGCAGCGCCACCAGCACCGGCTTCTCCTGGGTGGGCTTCTCTGGGGCCGCCCTCTCCGGGGTCGCCATCCCGGCAGTCACCCTTGTCTGCTTTGCCGGCTGCGATGCGGCGGCGGTCACATAGGTCGCCTTGGCGAATGTCGGCTTGGCGTCGCGCGCCGGCTCGGCCGAGGCGACAAGTATGGCCTGAGCGGCAGGCGCTTGCGGCTTGGCCTGGGCCACGGCGACCACCGGTTCGTCCGGCAGCGGCTGCCAGTTGCGGCCGCGCTTTTCATAGAAGGCATTGCCGCCGGCGACCATGGTGTAGTGCATGTTCTTGTAGGGGAAGCGCAGGCCGGCGGTGTGGAAGTACATCGTGTTCTTCAGCTTGGCTTTGCGCTCGCCCTTGAGCACCGCCGCGGCGGCTTCCTCGACATCGGGCATCGCCTTCGAATTCATCGGCCGCGTCATGACGCCCGGCGCGAATTGGCCGCGCTCGCCAACGACCTGGCAGATGGTGTTGCCATGCTTGCCGGACCGCAGCCGGTTCATCACCACCGTGCCGACCGCAATCATGCCGTCACGGCTCGACCGGTTGGACTCGAAGAACATTGCCCGCTCCAGGCACTCCTTTTCCTTCGGCGTGGAATTGTAGGAACGCGAGCTCAGGAAACCCGGCGTAATGGCATCGGTCAGGCTGGACATGCCGTGCGAGGCGGTCTGACTGCAAGCGGCCAAAAACAGCGGCGAGATAACGACGCCGAGCCGCAACGGCGTCTTCCATCGGGTAGAGATCAACAGGCGTCCCCTCATTCTGCTGCCAGCCCGCCCCTGGTTGCGGCAAGAATGAGACACTTTCAGGCAAAAAGATGGCTAAAGCGTTATTAAGTGTGGGGAGTTGCCTAATAGACACAGCCGGCGGAAGAGCAAGCACTGGCTGCTGCACTCTTCGGCCACTGTAACGGCATACCGATTGACTAAAAGCGCGTCGCGTTCGACCGGCCTCAGGCGACGCGCTTTACGTTCTTGTTTCGATGCATGTCGTTACCGCAAAACCGCTGCACACTTTTGCGCGACATGCATTAGCCTTAGAAGGGCAGTTTCATTCCCGGCGGGATCGGCAGTCCCGCGGTCAGCGCCTTGGTCTTTTCCTGCATGGTTTGCTCGACCTTGGTCCTGGCGTCGTTGTGGGCAGCGAGAAGCAGATCCTCGAGAATCTCGACCTCGTCCTCCTTGAACAGCGACGGGTCGATCTTCAGCGACTTCATCTCGAATTTGCCGGTCAGCGTCACGCTGACCAGGCCGCCGCCGGCCTGTCCGGTGGCTTCCAGCGTGGCGATCTCATCCTGCATGGCCTGGAACTTGGCCTGCATTTCCTTTGCCTTGCCCATCAGGCCGAGAAGATCTTTCATCGCACGGTCCTTTGCAGTTGGTGCCGGTTGTTTCAGGTTTCGTCGTCGTCTGCCGGCGGCTCGACCGGCACTTCGCCCTCGGCCGCATCGGCCTCCGGCGCGTCGGGAATGCGCACGTCGATGATCTTGGCGCCGGGAAAGCGCGCCAGGATGGCGGCGACCGTCGGATCGCTCTTGGCATCGAGGAAGGCATTTTCGCGCTTTGTCGATTCCATCTCGGCCAAGGTCTGGCCGCCCTCTTCCTTCGACAGCGACACCAGCCAGTTGCGGCCGGTCCAGGCGCGCAATTTGGCGGTCAAATCGTTGAGCAGCATCTTCGGCGCATCGTCGGTCAGGCTGACGTCGATACGGCCGGGCTCGATGCGCACCAGGCGCACGCAACGCTTGACCAGCACCTTGAAGGCCATGTCGCGCTGGGCGTCGGCAAGGGCAACAATGTCGGCCAGCGATTTCACCGCCACCGGCGGCGCCTTGACCACCGGCTCCGGCGGAGCAACGAAATTGGTCGGCACCGGCTCGGGCTCGACCAGGCGCATCGACTGCGCGCCGCCATTGGCCGTCGGCATCCGCGTCTGCGCCACGGCACCGGCACCACCGCTTGCAGGCCCATGGCTTGCGGGTCCGGGGCTTGCGGGGCCGGGGCTTGCCGGCGCGCCATTCGCGCGCGGCGCGGAGCCGGGCAGCGAAACGCCGCTCTCCAGCGATCTCAGCGCCTCGTCCAGCGTCGGCAGGTCGGCGGCATGCGCCAACCGGATCAGCACCATCTCGGCGGCGCTGACTGGACGGTTGGAAGTCTGCACCTCGGGAATGCCTTTCAAAAGCATCTGCCATGTCCGCGACAGCACCTTGACCGACAGCGTCCTGGCGAAATCGGCGCCGCGCCGGCGCTCGTCCTCGGACAGCGAGGCGTCGTCGACAGCAGCCGGCACGAAGCGCAGACGGGTGACCAGATGGTTGAACTCGGCAAGGTCGGTCAGCACCGCGGCAGGATCGGCGCCGGTATCGTACTGGGCACGGAATTCGGCAAGCGCGGCGGCGACGTCGCCTTTCATGACATGTTCGAACAGGTCGACGATGCGGGCACGGTCGGCCAGGCCCAGCATGGCGCGGACCGCTTCGGCGCTGACCGCGCCGCCGCCATGGGCGATCGCCTGGTCGAGGATGGACTGCGCGTCACGCATCGAGCCTTCGGCCGCGCGCGCGATCATCGCCAGCGCATCGTCTTCGACTTCGATGCCCTCCAGACCCGCTATCCTGGCAAGGTCGGCCTTGATCATTGCCGCATCCATGCGCCTGAGGTCGAAACGCTGGCAGCGCGACAGGACGGTGATCGGCACCTTGCGGATTTCGGTGGTGGCGAAGATGAACTTGACGTGCGGCGGCGGCTCTTCCAGCGTCTTCAGCAGGCCGTTGAAGGCCTGGTTGGAAAGCATGTGCACTTCGTCGATGATGTAGACCTTGTAGCGCGCCGATACCGGGGCGTAGCGCACGCGTTCGATGATGTCCCTGATGTCGTCGATGCCGGTATGCGAGGCGGCGTCCATCTCGATGACGTCGACATGGCGGCCTTCCATGATCGCCTGGCAATGCTCGCCGAGCACGGCAAGGTCGACTGAAGGCTGGTCGACGGTCGATGTTTTATAGTTCAGGGCCCGCGCCAGTATGCGCGCGGTCGTCGTCTTGCCGACGCCGCGCACGCCGGTCAGCATCCAGGCCTGGGCGATGCGGCCGGTGGCAAAGGCATTGGTCAAGGTGCGGACCATCGGCTCCTGGCCGATCAGTTCGGAGAAATTCGACGGTCGGTATTTGCGCGCCAGCACGCGATAGGCGGCAGGCTTGTCCGATTTCCCGGCGTCGTTTCCGGCTTCGCTCATTCGCCCGTTAAGCTCCAAGGGCTGCCACTGGAGGCGGCCGATTCCTGCGCATAGTTTCGCCCGCACGGCTTGGCGCCGTCAATGTCGGGGCAAAAGGCGAAGAGGCGGGAGGCTGGAACAATGACCCGTTCCGGGCTCGTTAGGGCTGCTTCCTTCCGGACCTGACCCGGTTGGCGAGTGGACCGTCCACCACCAACCTCCCGGCCTCCATATCGGCAATCCGGCGATGAAATGCAAGTGCGGATGATAGGAGTCGTGCGCGACGGCGAAAGCTGAAACCAAAAACCCGCCTCGGCGGGCGGGTCGTTGGTGCGAATAATCACCATAGCGACATTAGTAGCATAGCTGCCGGCACAAAGCAAGAACAAAATGTGGCTGCGGTCAAAATTGTCGACCTCGGCGGGGCAGCGCCAACCGTATGCAATGCCCTGGTCCTCGGTTCTTCGCGCACAATCAGCGCCACGACGGCCAATGTTGCTTGCTGCCCCTTGCGGCCCCCCGGTAGCCGCTCTAGCGTCGATAAAGTTCAAAAAACGTCAAAATGCGAGGGAAACGCCGATGCTGCCGGGCCTCAAGGCAGGATTCACGCTTGACGCTCAGCTGGAAGCCGACAGCGAACAGCTGATGTGGCTCGGCCTGTGCGAATTGCGCGTCATGAACGACCGCCGCTGGCCGTGGCTGCTGCTGGTGCCGCAGCGGCCGGGCATCGAGGAAATCCACGACATGACGCCGCTCGACCAGGCGATGCTGACCTTCGAGACCAACATGGTGGCGCTGGCGCTGAAGCGGGTGACCGGCTGCACCAAGATCAACACCGGCGCGCTCGGCAACATCGTGCGGCAGTTGCACGTGCATGTTATCGCGCGCTCGGAAGGCGATCCCGGCTGGCCCGGCCCGGTGTGGGGGCACGGCCTGCGCGAGCCCTACCAGCGCTCCGACATTCGCAAGTTTGCGGAAAAGATCAAGGCAGCGCTATAAGCCTCTCCCGTGTCCATCTTGAACCTTCCCGAGTCCGCATGAGCTTTAGCCTGTTTGACGCGCCCTTGCGCGAGCCGAGCCAGTTCGTCGGCTTCGCCGGCAACATCATCGACCGGCAATCCGAAAACCGCGCCGACGATTCCGTCGAAAAGGCGCTCGCCGATCCGACGACTCGGCTTTTGCTGATGCATGGCGGCCGGCTCTATCTGAAGCTTGCGCAAGACGCATTCGATCCCTGGTTCGGCGTGGCCGAAAGCCGGCCGCTCGAGGCATCGCTCGAAAACGGCGTCCTGCTCGGTTTTTCCGAAAGTGGCCCGGTGCTGGCGGTGCCGGCCGCGGTCGAGCCCGAGCAGCTTCCCGAGACGATCAAGGCGATCGACTATCGCTCGGTCTATATGCAGGGGCTGATCGACGAAGCGGCGGCCGGCGCGCTGGCGCAAGGGGCGGCGCTGCTCGCCTGGCATGCCAGCCATCGCTTCTGCAGCAAATGCGGCACCGAAGCCGAGATGCGGGCCGGCGGCTACAAGCGGCATTGCCCGGCCTGCGGTACGGAGCACTTTCCGCGCACCGACCCGGTGGCGATCATGCTGACGGCGACGCGCGAAAAATGCCTGCTCGGCCGCGGCCGGCATTTCGGGCCCGGCATGTATTCGGCGCTCGCCGGTTTCATCGAGCCGGGCGAGACGATCGAGGCGGCGGTGCGCCGCGAAACGCTGGAGGAAGCCGGCATCCGGCTCGGCCGCGTCGTCTACCACGCCAGCCAGCCCTGGCCGTTTCCCTATTCGCTGATGATCGGCTGCTTCGGCGAACCGCTCAACGACGACATCCACCCCGACCTCAACGAGCTGGAAGACTGCCGCTGGTTCTTTCGCGACGAGGTGCTGTCGATGCTGGCCAGGGAACATCCGGGCGGCCTGGTGACGCCGCCGAAAGGGGCGATCGCCTATAACCTGATCCGCGCCTGGGCCGACAGCGCGTGACACGAAGACATCGCAGGAGCAAAAAATGATCCGTCACACCGTCGTGTTCACGCTAAAACACCCGCCGCACTCGCTTGAGGAAAAAAGGTTCCTCGCCGATGCCAAGAGGATCCTCACGGCGATAAAGGGCGTCACGCATTTCGAGCAGTTGCGGCAGGTCAGCCCCAAGAACGAGTACCGCTTCGGCTTCTCGATGGAGTTCGCCGATCAGCGGGCTTACTCCGGCTACAACGATCATCCCGACCACGTCGCCTTCGTCCGCGACCGCTGGATCCCCGAGGTCGAGGCGTTTATGGAGATCGACTACGTGCCGCTCGGCTGGGGCTGAGACGGGGAAGCGGCGCTCCAAAAAATCAGTACCCCGCGTCGCGGTCCACCACATTTTCCAGCGCTTCGCCGCGCTCGAAGGCGTCCATCTGGCGCAGCATGATCGGCGCCAGGTGGACCGGATCGGAAGTTGCCGCCGCATGCGGCGTCACGAACACTTTAGGATGGTTCCATAGTGGGCTGGTCTTCGGCAGCGGCTCGACCTCGAACACGTCGAGGCTGGCTTCCTTCAGCGTGCCGTCGTCCAGTGCGCGCAGAATGTCGGCGTCCTTCTGCAGCCTGCCGCGCCCGGCATTGATCAGCACCGAGCCGCCGAGGCCGTTGCGCTTGCGCAGCTCCTTCAGCACGCCGTGGTTGATGATGCCGTGCGTCTGCGGCGTCAGCGGCAGAAGCACCACCAGGATGTCGGTAGCGTTGAGGAACGGGATCAGGCCGGCCTCGCCCGCATAAGTCGAGACACCTTGCATCGGCCGATCGCTGCGCGACCAGCCATTGACCGGAAAGCCGAGCGACAACAGCACCGACGCCGCCGCGCGGCCGAGCGTGCCGAGCCCCATAATGCCGACCGAGATGTCGCTGGCCGGCCGCTGCTGCGGTTCGTGCCAGATCTTCTTCTGCTGCTGGGCGCGGTAGAGCATGCCCTGGCGATGGTGGTCGAGCACCCGCCAGACGACGTATTCGGTCATGTACTGGGTCAGGTTGTCGGCCACCACCTTGACGACCGGAACGTCGGGCAAGGTGGGATCGGCGAAGATGTGGTCGACGCCGGCGCCGATCGAGAAGATGGCGCGCAGATTGGGCAGCGACGACAACAGGTTCGGCCGCTGTTTCCACACCACCGCATAGGTGATCGACGGATCGGCGGCGCCATTCGGCTCGAGCACCACTTCGCGCTCCGCCGACAGCAGTTCGCGCCAGCGCAGCGGATGAATACCGGTGAGGGCAAGCAGGATGCGGCCTTTTTCCATTGCGGATTGTTTTTCCTTTTTACCAACAGCGTTCGCGTCCCGACGTGCAAGGGCGCGGCAGCGTTTTGATTTTGTGCATGATCTCTGGCGAAAATCTACTCGCTAACGATGCCGACCGGCGCCGTTTCGATCTTGAAGGCGGCCGAGATCAACGCCTTTGTATAGTCGGTCCGCGGGTTGCCAAAAATCTGTTCGGAAGGTCCGGCTTCGACGATCCTGCCATTGCGCATGACGATGACTTCATTGGCGAGCGCGCGGATGACCCTCAGATCGTGGCTGATGAAGAGATAGGCGAGGTCGTGCTTGGCCTGCAGGCTGCGCAAGAGGTCGACGACCTGCGCCTGCACGCTCATGTCGAGCGCCGAGGTCGGCTCGTCCAGCATGACGAAGCGCGGGTTGAGCACCATGGCGCGCGCGATGGCGACGCGCTGGCGCTGGCCGCCGGAGAATTCGTGCGGATAGCGGTTGCGCGTCGCCGGATCGAGGCCGACTTCCTGCAGCACGTCGACGACACGCTCGTCGCGCGCATCGGGCGACAGTTTCGGCTCGTGGATCTTCAACCCTTCCTCGATGATCTCGGCGACCGACATGCGCGGGCTGAGCGAGCCGAACGGATCCTGGAAGACGATCTGCAGTTCGCGCCGCAGCGGCCGCATTTCGTTGAAGGATAGCTGATCGATGCCGCGTCCGTTGAACTGGATATTCCCGGTCGACGAGATCATCCTGGCCAGCGCCAGGCCGAGCGTCGTCTTGCCTGAGCCGGATTCGCCGACGACGCCAAGCGTCTGACCGGCCCGCACGGTGACGTCGATGCCGTCGACCGCCTTCACATTGTCGACGGTGCGCCGGAAGAAGCCCTTCTTGATCGGAAACCAGACCTTGACGTCGTTGCCGACCATCACTGGCTTGGCGGCCTGATTGGCCGCCGGCGGCTTGCCCTTCGGCTCGGCGGCAAGCAGATGCCGGGTGTAGGCGTGCTGCGGATTGGCGAATATCTCCTTGGTCGGGCCGGTCTCGACGATCTTGCCCTTGGTCATCACGCAGACCCGGTCGGCGATCTTCCTGACGATGCCGAGATCGTGGGTGATGAACAGCATCGACATGTTCTTGCGGCTTTTCAGGCCGGCGAGCAATTCGAGGATCTGCGCCTGGACGGTGACGTCGAGCGCCGTCGTCGGCTCGTCGGCGATCAACAGTTCAGGCTCGTTGGCCAGCGCCATGGCGATCATGACGCGCTGGCGCTGGCCGCCGGAAAGCTGGTGCGGATAGGCGTCGAGCCGCTTCTCCGGTTCGCGGATGCCGACCTCGTGCAGAAGTTCCAGCGTGCGCGCCTTGGCGGTGCGATCGCCCAGGCCCTGGTGCAATTTCAGCACCTCGACGATCTGCTGCTCGATCGTGTGCAGCGGGTTGAGCGAGGTCATCGGCTCCTGGAAGATCATGGTGATCTTGTTGCCGCGCACGCGGCGCAAGTCTCTCTCGTCCGTGGCCAGCAGGTCGGCGCCGAGGAACAGGATCTTTCCCGAGGGGTGGCTGGCGGTCGGATAGGGCAGCAGCTTCAGCACCGACAGCGCGGTGACCGACTTGCCGGAGCCGGATTCGCCGACCAGCGCCACCGTCTCGCCCTTGGCAAGGTCGAAGGAAATATGGTCGACGGCGATCGACTGGTTGCCGCCTTGCGTGAAGGCGACGCTGAGGTCTCGTACGGAAAGGAGAGGGGCGGTCATGGCTCAACTTCCGCGACAACCCTGTCCAAGGCGGAAATTTCCGGTCGTATGATCGAAATTTTGGCTGCCATTTGAGGGGGGACGAGACGATTTGGTGCGATAGAATAGGTCTCTTTCAATCTCGTGTCCGCGGTCAGAAATTGTGTGCAGCCGAAGTGCATCGCTGTGGAAAGATGGATCGCGTCCGGTAATCTCAAGGAAAGGAATTCCGAACGCAACTGTGCTGCGTGCCAGAGAACCTCGCGAGTTATCGCCCCAATTGAGATGAAGGCATTGCCGATTGAAATATTGTCGTAGAGTTCGATCAGTCGATCATTGTTCTTTCTCATCAAGGGATCGACCATCAACTCTGCGAGCACGATCTCACTCGTCGCCAAGAAAAGCTGCTTTCTGCCGTCGTTCAGTGAAATGAGCTGAAGCAGTTTTTTTGCAAGCGCATCGTTGTTTTCAAAGGCATAGATGAAAATGTTGGTGTCGACATAAAGCCGGACTGCAGCCATCAATCCTCCCACTCATCGCGGAGGGCACGAACACGCGCGACAGCCTCGTCGAGGCTTGTTCCCGGCGCGTTGGCCTGAGCATTCCGCATGAGTTCAAGCAATTGTTCGCGGCCAAGAGGCCTGTTGGCCTCCTCTTCCACTGTCACTTTGACCGAGGCGCTCGGAGCTATGCCCCTTCGCAGTTCATCCGGGAGCTTCGATGCCGGGTAGTGTTGTTCAAGGATGACCCTATTCATAACCCTTTCCTTCCCCGACGTGCGGCTTGACGGACTGAACCGACGCCAACACCGTCATGGGTCCGGGTTCGCTCGATATCGGCCGGAATATAACATGCCGAATGCCAGCCCGCATCGCTCTCATCTGAACGTCTTGCGCGGATCGAAAGCGTCGCGGGTGGCCTCGCCGACGAAGACCAGCAGCGACAGCATCAGCGAGATGACGACGAAGCCGGAAATGCCGAGCCATGGCGCGTTGAGATTG
This sequence comes from Mesorhizobium sp. M0815, assembly GCF_040319995.1. NCBI lineage: Bacteria > Pseudomonadati > Pseudomonadota > Alphaproteobacteria > Hyphomicrobiales > Phyllobacteriaceae > Mesorhizobium > Mesorhizobium sp. M0815. The sequence continues at coordinate 99,077 of NZ_JAMYOU010000009.1, forward strand.
CGCTGTGCCTGCTTCAACAACTCGCCGAGCGAGGCGGAGCCGGGCGGCAGGCCGAAGCCGAGATAGTCGAGCGAAGTCAGCGTCGAAATCGAGCCGCTGAGCAGGAAGGGCAGGAAGGTCAGCGTCGCCACCATGGCGTTGGGCAGCAGATGCCGGAACATGATGGTGATGTTGGACACGCCGAGCGCGCGCGCCGCATTGACATATTCGAAATTGCGGGCGCGCAGGAACTCGGCCCTTACTACGCCGACCAGTGCCACCCAGGAAAACAGCAGCATCAATCCGAGCAGGATGAAGAAGCCGGGCGGCAGGATGGCGGCGACGATCAAGAGCAGATACAGCACCGGGATGGCCGACCAGATCTCGATGAAGCGCTGGAACAGAAGGTCGGTCCAGCCGCCGAAATAGCCCTGCAAGGCGCCGGCCGCCACGCCGATCAGCGCCGAGCCGGCAGTCAGGACCAGGCCAAACAGCACCGAGACCCTGAATCCGTAGATGACGCGCGCCAGCACGTCGCGGGCCTGGTCGTCGGTGCCCAGCCAGTTCCAGTTGCCGACGTTGCAGTTGGGGTCCGCTTCGCCTTTCGGATACTGGTTGCAGCGCGTCTTCTTGTCGTAGAGCCAGGATGGCTTGGTCGGTGCTGCTTCGGGAATGGCATTGTTGACGGTCTGGTAGGAGTAGCGCACCGGTGGCCAGATCATCCAGCCATTGGCGTCGATCTCGTCCTGGATGACCGGGTCGCGGTAGTCGGTGACCGCATAGAAGCCGCCGAATTTCTCCTCGGGATAGGCGACCAGGACCGGAAACAGGATCTCGCCCTTGTAGGAGGCGATGATTGGCCTGTCGTTGGCGATCAGTTCGGAAACCAGCGACAGCACGAACAGGAACAGGAATATCCACAACGACCAGTAGCCGCGCCGGTTGGACTTGAAGTTCTGCAGGCGCCGCTGGTTGAGCGGCGACAGAAAGGGCCGCGCGATCCGAGGCGGCGCCGTTTCGGCTGTGGCCTGCGCCATCAGACGTCTCTCCGCTCGAAGTCGATGCGCGGATCGACCCAGGTATAGATCAGATCGGACAGCAGCCCGACGAACAGGCCAAGCAGCGAGAAGATGTAGAGATTGGCGAAGACCACCGGATAATCGCGCTGCACCACCGAGTTGAAGCCGAGCAGACCGAGGCCGTCGAGCGAAAAGATGTTCTCGATCAGCAGCGAGCCGGTGAAGAAGGCCGAGATGAAGGCGCCGGGAAAACCGGCGATGACGATCAGCATGGCGTTGCGGAAGACGTGGCCGTAGAGCACCTGCCGCTCCGACAGGCCCTTGGCGCGGGCGGTGACGACATATTGCTTGCGGATTTCCTCGAGGAAGGAATTCTTGGTCAAAAGCGTCGTCGTGGCGAAGGCCGACAATACCAGCGCGGTCAGCGGCAAGGTCATATGCCAGAAATAGTCGACGATCCGCGCCGGCCACGACAGCTGGTCCCAATTGTCGGAGGTGATGCCGCGCAGCGGAAACCAGTCCCAGAACGAGCCGCCGGCAAACAGCACCATCAGCAAGATGCCGAACAGGAAGCCGGGAATGGCGTAGCCGACGATGACGACGCCGCTGGTCCAGACGTCGAAGGTGGAGCCGTCCTTGACCGCCTTGCGGATGCCGAGCGGGATCGAGATCAGGTAGGACAAAAGCGTGATCCACAGCCCGATCGAGATCGACACCGGCATCTTTTCCAGGATCAGGTCGAGCACCGAGATGTCACGGAAATAGCTGTCGCCGAAATCGAAGCGGAGATAGTTCCACAGCATCATGCCGAAGCGCTCGAGCGGCGGCTTGTCGAAGCCGAACTGCTTCTCCAGCTTCTTGATGAATTCCGGATCGAGCCCTTGCGCGCCGCGGTATTTCGAGCCGACGTCGCCGGCCACGTCGACATTGCCGCCGCCGGCATCGCCGCCGCCGCCGCCGAGGCGATCGCTGCCGCCCTGGTTCGTCAGCCTGGCAATGACCTGCTCGACCGGCCCGCCAGGCGCGAACTGGATGACGGCGAAGGACACCGCCATGATGCCGAACAGGGTCGGGATCATCAACAGGATGCGGCGCAGTATATAGGCGCCCATCAGTTTTTACCCTCCTTAGGGAGGACCACTGTGGCTGGGGGTGCCCCCGAGGCAATCGCTTCAGGCCAATTGTCGACGCCGGCGCCGCCTCTCGTTGTCCTGCCGGACATTTCTCCCCGTATAGTGACGGGGAGAAAGGGGCTGGCCGTAGTCTCGGCGCTTTTGTTGCCATGTTTGTGGTTGGCGAAATCCTCGATGAAAGCCCCCCTCTCCCCGTCGCTATACGGGGAGAGGATGCCGGCAGGCAGGTGAGGGGCGGCGCCAACGCCCGCAAGAAATTCAGCCTTTGCCAATCTTTGCCGCCTTGTCCCTGTCGAACCACCACAGCGCTTCCATCGCGAAGCCGTAGTCGGGTTTCGTTTCGTCGAAACCGAACATGTCCCAGAAGGCCACGCGGTGATTCGCCGAATACCAACTAGGAATCCAGTCCATGCGCGCGCGCAAGACCCGATCCAGCGAACGCAGCACTGTCGTCAGTTCCCGACGGTTTTTGACGCGGTCTATCGCCTCGACAAGCATGTCGATCGCCGGGTCTGCCGTGCCGGACAGATTGCGCGATCCCTGCAGGTTGGCCGAGCGTGAATGGAAGATGCCGTCCATTCCCTCCCGTGTTGGCGTCGGCGAGAACAGCACCGCCATCGCTATCATGTCGAAATCGAAGCTCGCCTGCCTGGCTTGGTGCTGTGCCGACTCGACCAGGCGGATTGAGGCGTCGAAGCCGATGGCCTTCAAATTCTCTGCCCACGGCCCATAGATGCGCACCAAACCTTCGTCGTCAGCAAGGATTTCTAACCTGAAAGTTTCGCCGGCGGCATTCTGGAAAAATTGACCGGACCGTTTCCATCCCGCGTCAGCCATCAGCTTTTGCGATGCGCGCAGCAATTTCCGGTCACGGCCGCTGCCGTCGGATGGGGGCAGAGCATAGACTTCGCCGAAGACTTCAGGCGCAAGCTTGTCGCGAAGCGGTTCCAGCAGCGTCAGTTCGTCAGGAGACGGTACGCCGGTGGCTTTGAATTCCGATCGTTCGAAATTGGATTGCGAACGATCATAGAGGCCGTAGAACAGCGATTTGTTGGTCCATTCGAAATCGAAGCACAACGCAATGGCGCGGCGCACGCGCATGTCCCGAAACCGTTCGCGCCGCTGGTTCAAGGCTGTCGCGTACATTAACGGGCGCTTTTCGGAAGGAAACTCGCGTTTAACCACCTTGCCCGCGGTGAGCGCCGGAAAATCGTAGCCGGTAGCCCATACGCGCGACGTTGCCTCTTCGCGGAAATGGACTTCGCCCTTCTTGAAAGCCTCGAAAGCCGCCTGACGGTCGCCATAGAACTCTATGCGCAGCTTGTCGAAATGGAACTGTCCTTTATTGACCGGCAGGCCGCGGCCCCAATAGTCCACGACGCGCTCGAACTCGATTGTCTGTCCCGGACGCACCAACCCGACCTTGTAAGGGCCGGATCCGAGCGGCGCCTTCATGCGGGAGCTGTCAAACGGGGCGATCGCGAAATATGCCTTGGAGAGGATCGGGAACGTTGCGACATCCAGGATGGTGCGTTCCGATTGCTTGCCCGAAAAAGTCAATCTCAGCGTTCCAGTATCGGCGGCGACGGCTTGGGTCATCTCACGGAGCGGCAGCGAGAGATCGGGATGGCCCTGATCCTTGAAAAGGGTGAACGTATATGCGGCATCCTCTGCGGTCAGCGGCGAGCCGTCATGCCAGCGCGCCTGCGGGCGCAGGGCGAACTCGAACATGTTGCGGTCCGCCGAGATCGTCACGCTTTCAGCCAGCAGTCCATAGATGGAATCCGGCTCGTCCTGTGCGCCGGTCATGAGCGAATCGAAACACATTTCCATGCGCGGCGGGGCGTCACCCTTGGGCACGAAGCTGTTCAGCGTGTTGAAGGTGTAGGGATTCTGGTTGAACACCCATTGCGATGGGCCGAAATTGAAGATGCCGCCCTTGGGCGCGTCGACATTCACATAGTCGAAATGCGGGAAATCAGGAGGATATTTGAGATCGCCGAACGCCGACAACCCGTGCAGTTTCACGCCGGTCGGGATCGCGGCGAAAGCCCGGCCCGGCAGCCATGAAGCTGCCGCGGCGGCACCACCCAGGGCGAGGAAGCCGCGACGAGGCAGCGCTGCCATCAATTGCCACTCTTGTATTTGGCCGCCAGCGCCTTTTCCTTGACCGGATCGACCCACCAGGAATCCGTGTCCACGCCTAAATAGGCAGGCTGCTTTTCAGGCATGCCGAACTTGTTCCAGTAGGCCAGCCAGACCACGGGCCTGTGCCATTGCGGCACGACATAGTAATTCCACAACAGCACCCGGTCGAGCGCATGGGTGGCAGCAACCAGATCGTCGCGGTCGGTGGCGTAGATAACGCGGTCGACCAGCGCGTCGACAATCGGATCCTTAATGCCCATCAGATTGCGTGAGCCAGGTGCGTCGGCGGCTTTTGAACTCCAGAAGTCGCGTTGCTCGTTGCCGGGCGAATCCGACTGTGGGAAGATCCCCGTCACCATGTCGAAGTCGAAGCTACGGGTGCGGTTCACATATTGACTGGGGTCAACAATGCGAAGTGCGGCATCAATACCGATCTTTCGCAAATTATCGACGTAGGGATTTGCGATGACTTCGTCTGTCGGGTCCCGTCCCAGGATCTCCAGCTTGAATTGCTGGCCCGTTTGGGCATTGACCATTTTGCCGCCCTTGATGACCCAACCAGCCTTGGCGAACAGGTCGACCGCGGACTTCAGGTATTTACGCTCCGCCTGCGGCGTGTCGTAGACCGGCAGTTTGAATTCCTCGGTGAACACTTCAGGCGGCAGCTTGTCACGATATTGCTCGAGAATCTCCAGCTCCTTGCCTTTCGGCAGGCCGCTGGACGCCAGGTTGGTGCCCTGGAAATAGCTGCTCGTGCGGGTGTTAAGACCGAAGAACAGCGTACGATTCATGCTTTCGAAATCGAGCACGTCGGTCAACGCCTCGCGTATGCGTCGATCCTGAAACTGCGGACGTCGCAGATTAAGCGCGAAACCCTGCATCGGCTCGGGCGACTCGGTCTTGAACTCCCTCTTGATGACGTCGCCTTGCTTGATCGCGGGAAAGTTATACGCCGTCGACCAGCGTCTGGAGCTGTTTTCCGCGTTGATGTCCTCAAGCCCACCCTTGGTGAATGCCTGCCAAGCCGCATTCTCATCGAGGATGTAGGTGTACCGCTTCGTGTCGAAATTCTCTCGGCCGATCTTCACCGGCAACTTGGCGGCCCAATAGTCAGGCACGCGCTGCCATACAATTTCCGAACCTGGCTTGAAGCTGGCGATCTTGTAAGCGGCCGAACCCAGCGGCGGCTCCAGCGTCGGCCGGGTGACGTCGCGCTTCTTGCCGTTGGCGTCAGTGCCATCCCACCAGTGCTTGGGCAGTACGACGAGGTCGCCGAGAATCTTGGGCAGTTCGCGATTGCCCTTCTGGCTGAAATGGAACTCGACCTCACGATCGGAGATTGCGACCGCATCGGTAACGTTCTCGAAATAACGGCTGTATTGCGGGCTGTTGGCCTTTAGCACCTGGAACGACCAGATCACGTCGTCGACGGTGATCGGCTGGCCGTCATGCCACTTCGCCCGCGGATCGAGCCGGTAGGTCGCCGAGGAATAATCGGCCGGATATTTATAGGCTTCAGCGACCAGCGAATGGCTGGTGCTGCCTTCGTCGGTCGCCTGCTCCATTAGCGTGTCGTAGAGCAGACCGCCGCCAAAAGGGACGAAGCCAGCGGCGGCAGAACCCTGGACGATGTAGGGATTGAAGCTGTCAAACGTGCCGGGCGCCACCGAATTCAGCGTGCCGCCCTTGGGTGCATCCGGATTGATGTAATCGTAGTGCTGGAAGTTGTCGCCATATTTGGATTCGCCGATCAGCGACGAGGTCGTGCGCCATTCGTCCGCGAGGGCCGCCTGCGGGCCGCCGGCAAAAGCAGCCAGCATAAGCACCGATTTCAGAAGCGTCCGCGCTCGGCCAACCGTCATGCGTTCTCCTCTTCGCGATATAGCGCCGTCACGATAGCGTCTGGGCCCAATCTAGATCATTTGGCGCCGCTGAAAACCGCAACCGAGCGGCTTTGTCGTCGCATATGCATTTTTCCTAACGAAAAAGCCGGGCTGAACCCGGCTTTTTCAAGGATTATGTCATTACAGTTTTGTTATTTTGCGGGTGCAGCCGGAGCGGCTGGCGCCGCGCCTTCTGCCGGCTTGGCAGGGGCTGCACCTTCGGCCGGCTTGGCGGGCGCGTTTTCGGCCGAGGCGCCGGGCGCCGGCAGCGGCTTCGGATTGTCCGACAGCGTGCGCAGATAGGCGATGACGTTGGCGCGGTCCTCATCCTTCGGCAGGCCGGCGAAGCCCATCGCCGTGCCCTTCACGAACTTCTTCGGCGAGGTGATGAAGTGGTTGAGGTTGTCGTAGGTCCACTTCTCGCTGCCGCCCTTGGAGAACTCCTTCATGCCGGCAGAATAGGCAAAGCCCTCATGCTCGGCGACCGGACGGTCGATGATGTCCCACAGATCGGGGCCCACCTTGTTGGGGCCGCCCTTTTCGCCGGAATGACAGGCCTGGCATTTCTTGAAGACGGCGGCGCCCGCTTCGGCGTTGGCGGTGGTCAGCAGCTCGGCGATCGGCTTGGCCTCCGCGGCGGGAGCGGCCGGGCCGCCTTCGGCAGGCTCGGTCGCCTCGATGGCAAAGCCGGGCTTTTCCGGCGCCGGCGAGGCAAACAGCGCGTCGGACACGATGCCAACGGAAAAGACAATGAACACCGTGCCGAGGAAAGCGGCGAGCAGCTTGTTGACTTCGTTGGAATCCATACGCCCCAGGCTCCCTTTTCCGGCGGACCGATCCGTCCACTCCGTCCGTCGGTATCGTGAACCACCCTGCGAGGCGGTCAAATCGCGCGGAAACTAGGTCTTTTGCTCCGGCGTTGCAACACCTATAAGGGCGCTGCCAGTGAGACCTTTTGCCACTTTTGTCCTCCTCTTTTTCGAGCCCCTGCCCGCCTCATGTCCACCCTCATCCTGATCCCGGCCCGCATGGCCTCGACCCGCCTGCCGGGCAAGCCGCTGGCCAACATCGCCGGCACTCCGATGATCGTCCACGTCGCCCGCCGTGCTGCCGAGGCCGGCCTCGGCCGGGTCGTCGTCGCCACCGATACGCAAAGCGTTGCGGAGGCGGTGCGCGCGCATGATTTCGAGGCGGTGATGACGCGGGCGGACCACGAAACCGGCTCCGACCGCATCTTCGAAGCGCTGACCATTCTCGACCCTGGCAACAGCGTCGAGACCATCGTCAATGTGCAGGGCGATCTGCCGACCATCGAGCCCCTTGTTATCGGCGCCGCGCTTAAGCCTTTCGAGAACGCAGCGGTCGACATCGCCACGCTCTGCGTCGAGATCGTCCGCGACGAGGAAAAGACCAATCCGAACGTCGTCAAGCTGGTCGGCTCGCCACTCTCGGCGACGCGGCTCAGGGCGCTCTATTTCACCCGCGCCACCGCCCCCTGGGGCGAAGGCCCGCTCTACCATCATATCGGCCTCTATGCCTATCGCCGCGCCGCACTCGAACGCTTCGTTGCGCTGAGGCCGTCGCCGCTGGAGCGCCGCGAGCGGCTGGAGCAGTTGCGGGCGCTCGAGGCCGGCATGCGCATTGATGCGGAGATCGTGCAGTCGGTGCCGCTTGGCGTCGATACGCCGGACGATCTCGAACGCGCCAGGGCGCTCCTTTCCAACTAAGAAATTCTTCCCCCAATTCCCGAGACTCTGCGCATGCCTGAAAAGACCAACAAAATATCCTTCCAGGGCGAGCCGGGCGCCAATTCCGACACCGCCTGCCGCAACATGTTCGCGTCGATGGAGCCGTTGCCGTGCCCGACCTTTGAGGACGCCTTCAACGCCGTCGAGACCGGCAAGGCCGATCTGGCGATGATCCCGATCGAGAACACCATTGCCGGCCGCGTCGCCGACATCCATCACCTCTTGCCGGAATCGAAGCTGCACATCATCGGCGAATATTTCCTGCCGATCCACTTCCAGCTCATGGTGCTGCCCGGCGTCAGGCGCGACGAGATCCGGACCGTGCACAGCCACATCCACGCGCTCGGCCAATGCCGCAAATACATCCGCAAGAACGGCTGGAAGGCGACGGTTGCCGGCGACACGGCGGGCGCCGCCAAGATGGTCGCCGCGATGAAGGACCGCACCATGGCCGCGCTGGCGCCGGCGCTGGCCTCGACGCTCTACGGGCTCGACATCATCGAGGAGAATGTCGAGGACACCGACAGCAACGTCACCCGTTTCGTCGTGCTGACCAAGAACAAGCAATGGGCCGAACGCCCCTCGGCCGACGCCAAGATGATGACGACCTTCATCTTCCGCGTCCGCAACGTGCCTGCCGCGCTCTACAAGGCGATGGGCGGCTTCGCCACCAACGGCATCAACATGACCAAGCTGGAAAGCTACCAGCTCGGCGCGTTTACGGCGACGCTGTTCTACGCCGACATAGAGGGCCATCCCGACGACCCGCTGGTGAAGCTGGCGCTCGACGAGCTCGCCTTCTTCTCGCGCGAAATGCGCATTCTCGGCGTCTACCCCGCCAGTGCCTCGCGCGAGCAATGGAAGGTGGCGGATTAGGGTCCGGTCAGGTCAGGCTGAGCTTGTTCTGCTTGGCCGGCTTGCCGCATTCGCGGCGGCTGATCGACCGGTTCATGGCGTCGATCTTGCCGCTTGCCTGGTCGGCGTCACGTTTGGCTTTTGAGCGCATGTCCGGCGTGAACGGGCCGAAGCCCGTCGCCGGGTTGGAGAAGGACGGCTTGGCGTCCACCGGCAAATGATATTGCTGCGCCAGGCCGTTTCGTTGCGCCAGCAATTGGTCGCAAGGCACCTTGTCATATAGCAGCGAGGACTGGACGTTTTCGTCCTGCCGTTCGGACATCGAATTGCCGACGCAGCCGGCCATCGCCAGGCAAGATGCCAAGACCATCATGTTCCAGCGCATGAACGTGCTCCTTGTCTTTCGCAGCTGCCACTCTCCTGTGCAGCGGCAGGAGTCTTAGCCAGATTTTACGCTGCCGGAAAGCAAGCTTGCCAGTACGGCAAGCCCTTCGACCGGTTCGCGGCGATCCTGCCGGATAATCGTTGCCTGCAGCGACAGGACCGAAAAGCCGTTGGCGTCCAGAACCCGCTCTACATAGCTTTGCGAATGCGCATAGCGGCGCGACGGCTGCAAGGCGAAATCGCCGCTGCCAGATAGGTCGCCGCCGGAGAGCGTCTCGACGGAGAACGCAAACAGACCGCCGCCGGCAAGCATTCCGGCAATCTTGGTCACCACCTTGTCGAGTGCGCCGAGATAGATGAACACATCTGCCGCCGTCACCAGATCGGCTTTCGGGCCTGAATAGCAAAAATCCTGCAGGTCCGTCTTGACGAGCAGATCGTAGACGCCTTTGGCGCGCGCCTGCCTCAGCATGCCGGCCGAGATGTCGTAACCCTCCAGCCGATCGGCGATCGGCCGCAGTCTCTGGCCCATGAGGCCGGTGCCGCAGCCGAGATCGAGCACCAGCGAAAACCGGCCCGGCCGTGCTGCCCGGATGGCTCGGTCGAGACATTCGGGCAGACGATAGCCTAGCCTGTCGACCAGCTCACCCTCGAAGCTTCCGGCATAGTGGTCGTACAGCGTCTCGACAAAGGCGCTGGGCGGCGCCTGGGCGGCCGCTGCCTTGCCGATCAATTGCAGCTTGAGCACCGCGCCGAGCCTGTCCGCCGGGTCCAGCCGCAGTGCCGTCGTCCAGGCCTGCGCGGCGAGATCGGGCGCGCCCGCCGCCTCCTGCATCTCACCGAGGCGGAACCAGCCGGCCGGCCATTGCGGCGCCAGTTCGAGCGCGCCGAGCAGCAATTCCGACGCTGCCGCATGATCGCCGGACGCATGGAGCATTTCGGCATAGTCGGCGCGGCGGTCGGCGGTCGGATCGCCGGACGAAGTCTGGAGCGGTTTCATGGCGATCAGGTTCCGCCGGTGTTTTGCGGCCGGCCTGCGCTCTATGCTGGAGTCAGCAGTGACTTACAACAGGCTTCCCGCGCCGGAATTAGCGCCTATCTTGGGGCCATGCGCGCCAGCGACCTGCTTCATCCCCGGCCGGAAGGGCTGTATTGCCCGCCCGGCGATTTCTTCATCGACCCGGTGCGGCCGGTCAACCGGGCGCTGATCACACATGGCCATTCCGACCATGCCCGCTCCGGCCACCGCTCGGTGATGGCGACGCAGCAGACGCTCGACATCATGGGGCTGCGCTACGGCGAAGATTTTGCCGGAACGACGCAAGCCGCCGTGCTCGGCGAGACGATCACGCTCGACGGCGTCACCGTCAGCTTTCACCCGGCTGGCCATGTGCTGGGCTCGGCGCAGATCAAGGTCGCGCATCAGGGCACATGCATCGTCGCGTCCGGCGACTATAAGCGCCAGAAGGACGCGACCTGCGAGCCGTTCGAGCCACTCAAATGCGACGTCTTCATCACCGAGGCGACGTTCGGCCTGCCGGTGTTCCGCCATCCGCCCGATAGCGAAGAGATCGCCCGGTTGCTGAAATCGACCGAGCAGTTTCCCGAACGCACGCATCTGGTCGGCGCCTATGCGCTTGGCAAGGCGCAGCGCGTCATGCGCCTGCTGCGCGATGCCGGCTACGAAAAGCCGATCTACATCCATGGCGCGCTGGCCAAGCTCAGCGAGTATTTCCAGAGCCAGGACATCGATCTCGGCACACTGGAACCGGCGACCGTCGAGAGCGGCGCGAAAAGCGACTTTGCCGGCGCCATCGTCGTCGGCCCGCCATCCGCGTTCGCCGATCGCTGGGCGCGGCGTTTTCCCGATCCGATGTCGTGCTTCGCCTCAGGTTGGATGCGCATCCGCCAGCGCGCCAAACAGGGCGGCGTCGAGCTGCCGCTGATCATCTCCGATCACTCCGACTGGGACGAGCTGACAGCGACGATCAAGGAGACCGGCGCCGAGGAAATCTGGGTGACGCATGGCCGCGAGGAGGCGCTGGTGCGCTGGTGCGAACTCGAAGGCATCGCCGCCAGGCCGCTGCATCTGGTTGGCTATGAGGACGAGGGCGATTGATGGTGGAAATCGCCGGTATGGCGTTCTGTCGCGCCCCCCTCTGGCCTGCCGGCCATCTCCCCCACGAGGGGGGAGATCGGCAGCTTTGGCGCCGCGCTCGTTCCCTCAACGCTGGAGATTGGCGAAACCAGTGGCGACATCCAATCTCCCCCCTCGTGGGGGAGATGTCCGGCAGGACAGAGGGGGGCGCGAAGGATCGCAAGCTTCCCCCCTTGGCGCTCCTCCCATGAACCGCTTCGCCGAGCTTCTCGACCGGCTGGTGCTGACGCCGTCGCGCAACGGCAAGCTGACGCTTTTGACCGATTATTTCCGCAGCGTCGAGGATCCTGACCGCGGGCTGGCGCTGGCGGCCATCACCGGCGATCTGTCCATCGCCGCGGTCAAGCCGGCGATGCTGCGCACGCTGGTCGTCGAGCGCATGGATCCGGTGCTGTTCGGCTATTCCTACGACTATGTCGGCGACCTGGCCGAGACCGTGTCGCTGGTCTGGCCGCAAGCGCCGGTCGACATTGCGAACCACGAGCCGACGCTGGCCGAAGTGGTGGCGAAGCTGCAGGCGGCGAGCCGTTCGGACGGGCCTCAGGTGCTGGCCCGGCTGCTCGACAGCGCCAGCACTTCGGCGCGCTTTGCCATCATAAAGCTGGTCACCGGCGGCCTGCGCATCGGCGTCTCGGCGCGGCTGGCCAAGCAGGCGCTCGCTGATTTCGGCAGGGTCGAAATCGCCGAAATCGAGGAACTCTGGCACGGCCTGACGCCGCCCTATATCGCGCTGTTCGCCTGGCTGGAGGGTAAAGCGGAAAAACCCAGGAAGACGGCGCTGGCGCTGTTCAGGCCGGTGATGCTGTCGAATGCCGTCGGTGACGGCGACCTCGAAAAGCTCGACCCGGCCGACTACGCGGCCGAATGGAAATGGGACGGCATCCGCGTCCAGGCGGTTTGCGAAGGCGGCATTCGCCGGCTCTATTCGCGCACCGGTGACGATGTCTCCGGCGCCTTTCCCGATCTTGCTGAGGCGATGGATTTTTCCGGCGCCCTCGACGGCGAGCTTTTGGTCGGAGACCCCAGGCAGGCGACGGGCACGTTCTCGGACCTGCAGCAGCGGCTGAACCGCAAGAGCGTGTCACCCAAGATCCAGCAGCAATACCCGGCCTTCATGCGCTGCTACGATGCGCTGCAGATCGGCGACGAGGATGTGCGCGGACTTCCCTTCCGCGAACGGCGCGGCCGGCTCGAGGCCTTTGTGAGGACACTCGATCCGAGCCGCTTCGATCTGTCGCCGCTGGTCGAATTCACCAACTGGCAGGCGCTGGAGGAATTGCGCCGCAAGCCGCTGCATCCGGTCATCGAAGGCGTCATGCTGAAGCGCTGGGATTCGCCTTATGTGGCCGGGCGGCCGAAGGGCCCCTGGTTCAAATGGAAGCGCGATCCGCACACGGTCGACGCCGTACTGATGTATGCCCAGCGCGGCCACGGCAAGCGCTCGAGCTTCTATTCCGATTATACATTCGGCGTCTGGTCCGGGCCGGAAGGATCGGAAGAGCTGGTGCCGGTGGGAAAAGCCTATTTCGGCTTCACCGACGAAGAGCTGAGGCAGATCGACAAATATGTCCGCGACAACACGATCGAGCGCTTTGGCCCGGTGCGCTCAGTGCGTGCCGACCGCAGACAAGGCCTCGTACTGGAGGTGGCATTCGAAGGGCTCAACCGCTCGACGCGGCACAAATCGGGCGTCGCCATGCGCTTCCCCCGCATTTCACGACTGCGCTGGGACAAGCCGGCAGCCGAAGCCGACCGCATCGAGACGCTGCAGGCGCTGCTGGACAGTTAATGCATGTCGCGCAAAAGTGTGCAGCGGTTTTGCGGTAACGACATGCATCAAAACAAGAACCTGAAGCGCGTCGCATGAGGCCGGTCGAACGCGACGCGCTTCTAGGGAACGACTGAAACGCGGATCTCGTAGATGTCGACCGACTTGCCCTGCTTGTCGAAGTCGGAATTGATGGCGATGGTGCCGGCAGCGCCCGGACGCTTGTCGGGAAGGCGCACGTCGAACAGATATTCATTGCGCTCGCGACCGACCGCATAGCGCTTGCGGCCACAGTCGCCGAGTTCGCCGAAATTGCAGTCGACGGAAATCTGCGTCTCCTGCCCCTCCTCGGAGCGTGCGATGATGTCGAATGTGGCATGCTTGCCGGCGATCCTCTCCAGCACGCCTTGCCCGACGTCGAAGCTGATGGCCGAGCCGGATGCGCCCGAGCGGATGCGCAGGAAGGAACCGCTTTCGTCCTGGACAACGTCGGCCTTGGCGTCCGACGGCGCATTGACCTGCGTCGGGTCGCCCGGCGAAAACACGTTGATCCAGTCGCGCGCCTGGTCCTCCTCGCCCTGCTTTGGCGGCGAAGCGGTGTCATCCGGCGTGAAATCGTCGCCGTCGACCGTTGGCGGCACTTCCGGCGGCGCCGTGTCGAGTTCGGTTGCCGATTTGAAGACGCCGGTCTGGTTGGCGAAATAAAGGCCGATGCCGGCGGCTGCGAGCAGCGTCACACCGAGGAAGATCGCGGTCAAAGGCAGGCGCCGCCGCCTCGCCCGCCGGTCGTCGCGGTCGGGCGTCACTTCCGCATCGTCGGTTTCGACGTCGGCTTCGGTCGGAGCCGAGGCCCCCATGTCGATCACCGGCACTTCGGCAACAGGTGCATCGGGCATGATGTCGGGGACGACCGGCAGGACGCGCGACCGAGGCGCATCGGATTCGGGCGGCTGCGCCGGACCGTCAACGACGACATCGGGCGACGGCACGGGCTCGGCTTCGGTTTCGGTTTCAGCTGGAGGCTCCACCGCCGGTGCTGTCTCCAAACTGTCGGTCGGCGCGGCGACGTCGGGAACCGCCGGCAGGAATTCCGATTCGATTTCGGTGATCTTGGCCTGGACCGCCTTGCGGCGCTTGATGGCGACCTCCACGGTGACGTTTGGATTGGCCTGCAGGGCACGGTCGAGTGCCGCGAAAGCCGATCGATAGACCCGCTCGCGAAACGCCCGGTCGTCGGCATTGCCTTTCTCGAAGGCATTGCGGATCGCTTTTTCGATCGCGTCCAAGCAAATTCCCTCTGCAATTTCACTCACATTGTCATGATCGTTAGCCGCAGGCGACCAATCAATCAACAAGCGAGCGGCCGCATTCTGCCTTGCCGAGGGGTGCAAAGCTCATTTCGGCGGTTTTCGGTAAAGGAATCAACATTTTTCGCTGCTTTTCCGGTCACGGCGGCAACGTGGCGGTCGGGGCGGCCGTGCGAAACGGCGTCGCACGGCCTATGGCGGATCGGCGCGGCTGCTGCCCTTGCGCCCGGCCCGGGACCGATACGATTTGCCAAGCCTCGTCCTTGAATTCGCGGCTGCCATCTTGAATTCAACGCTACCATCTTGAATTAAACGCTGGTTGCGTCTATCACCCAGCCCATCCTGGAAGCTCGGCTTCCCGGGCCGCTTTAGCTCAGTTGGTAGAGCACATCATTCGTAATGATGGGGTCGCGTGTTCGAGTCACGCAAGCGGCACCAAACGACCTATCCCGCGCGCCTCCTTCAACCAGCGCTCAGCCGAGTGGAAAGGCCGACGCCGCCGAGACGAGCGCGAGCATTGCCAGCACGACCCCCGCCGCCCGGCAGATGACCCGATGATGCCGCATCGCGGCAGCGCGCACGACCGGACGCGAAAGGGCGACGGCCAGAAATCCGTACCAGCCTATGTCGATGATGGCGACGATGGCCGCGACCATCAGCATCTCGTTCGAATTCCGGATCGGCAGCATCAGCCCCATGAAGGCGACGGCAAAGAAAGTGGCGGTTTCAGGCGAGAGAATGCTGATGAGAAACCCGCCGGCAAACAATCCGGCCTGCCGTCTCTGAGGCTCGTCGCCGGCGGCCGGCGGCGCCGTTCTGGCGATGCGCAGGGCCATCCAGCCAAGGACCGCCGCACCGGCGATCTTGACCGCCGGCACCGACAGCGACCCGGAAAGATGAACGGCGCCAAACGCCACCAGGACCGCCAGCACGGCGGTTCCGGCGCCGATCCCGGCCACGAGCGGAATCGTCCTGCCAAAGCCGTGCAGGGAGGCAAGGCTGCCGGTCGCGAGCCCGATCGGGCCTGGCGTGATCATGATCACCGTATATGCCGCCAGGAATTGCAGCATGGCCGTCGACAGTAGAAGCGAATTTGACATTGCAGCCTCCCGTTTGTTGCGTCGATCACAGAGCGGCGAGGAATTCCGTCGCGCCCCAGCCGCCGGACGCCGGCGGCGGTTCCCCGCACCGCCGCCGTTGCCCGCCTTCGCCCCCGGATCGTGAAGGCGTCGTGGTGTTGGGAGGTCCATCCACGCTGCGAGCAGAAGCCTACGCGGAGCGGCGGGCATGCAAATCGGTACCGCCACCCATTTTTAGGCGGTCGATTTCCCAGTTTTCGCGGAAATTTCGCGGCGGGAACTACCCAGAGCCTGTTCCATCCCGACAGAATCGGCTGGAATCATGGTCCCGTCTGGTGCGGTTCCAACGGATGGGTGCCGGTCAGGAGCCACGGCTCGCCGCGCAGCCGCAGGAGGATTTCCATGCGGTTTGCGGCGTTGAGCTTGCCGAGCAGCGAGGAGACGTGATGCTCGATCGTGCGGGGCGAGCGCGACAAATGTCGCGCGACTTCCTTGTTGCTGATGCCCTGGGCGATCAGGGCGAGCACCTGCTGCTCGTGCTGTGTCAGGCCGAGTGGATGGCGACGGGCCGCCGCATAGGGTCCGCGCTGCACCTTCGGCAGCAGGCCTGACAGGCCCTGACGCTGCGCGAGCTTGCGCGCCAGCGCTGCGGCCGCGGGCGCGTCGATCTCGTCCAGCATCGCCACGGCGCGAGCGAGCGCCGTTCCGGCATCCGCCCCACGAACCTGCATGAGGGCAAGTGCTGCCTCGTAGGGCAGCGAGAAACGCGTCCACTCCGCCGCGGCGGCCTGCGGGTCGCCGACAAGCTCGGCGGACCAGGGCGACGGTATGGGCGCCGATAGCGCCGGCAGCGATCCGGGCATTCCGCATCGACGCCACCAGACCGACAATTCGCCAAGGTCCCTGGGGCGGAAATTGTCGAGGTTCATGGCCGCCAGCTCGGTAAGCTGCGCGTGGCCGGCGCCGATATCCTCGGCAAGCCAGGCCGCCTCCGTCAGCGCCAGGCGAACCGGGACGATACGCTGCGGCTCGCCGGTCGTCTGCCCCTCCGCAAGGGCCCGCTGCAAAAGGTCGACGCCGTCGGTCTCGCCCAGCCTTACGCGGACCGTGCCAAGCACGGTGAGCGCCGGCAAGTGCATCACCATCGGCAGGCGCTCCACATTCATGACGCCCTGAGCGATGGTTGCGGCCTCGCGAAACCGACCCTGTTCCATGCAAAGCTGCGCCTGCCGGCCGAGCAGGTATTGCGCCGCCGAATCGAGGTCGTGCCTGGTGCAGAATGCGATGCCTTCGGCCAGCAGCCGCTCCGCCAGCTCGAAGTCCTTGGCCACCACCGCGCATTCCGCAAAGTTCGTATAGGCCCGCGCCGCATGGTCGTGGAGCCCGTGCTCGAGCGCCAGGGCAAGGCTTTCCTCCAGCCGCTCACGGCCGCCAGGGCAGTCGGCGAACATGAGCGCGGTGCCGACATTGTTGAGGGCGTGAACGCGCGTCTCGACCTCACCCAGCCGATCGGCCAGGCTGATCGCGCGCTCGCCCCATTCGATCGCCTCGTCGAAACGATAGTGCAGCATATGGAGCTGCGAGCGTGTGCTGTAGGCCATTGCCACTTCGGGACCCGGCGGCAGGCCTTCCACTTCATGCACGGCCTGGTCGGCATACTCTTCCGCCTGCGGGCCTTCGCCGCGCCGCCAGTGCAGCCGCGACAGCCAGCGCAAATTGAGCCCTATCTTGTCGACCCGGTCCAGCTGCCGCCAGATGGCGATGGCGCGATGCCGGGCCTCGATGATGGCATCATAGACAAGCAGTGCCAGGCCGGCCTCGTAGGCCCAGTCCTCGTGCAACTGCGCGGCCAGTTCCGGCGGGGCTTGGTCGACATATCTGAGTGCGGTCGCCAGATGCGAGGCCGCCTCCCGGTGCGCGCCCAGGCGGGCGGCCTGCCGGGCGGCGAGCGGCGCGAGTTCGAGCACGCGTTCGCCATTGTCGGCGCCACCGGCGTGATGGACGCGGCGCGAAAGCAGAGCGCTTGCCTGCGACGCCGGAACTTCCGAGAGTGCCGCTTCGACCTTGGAATGAAGCAAACGTTGCAGAGAGGGGGAGAGCCGGTCGAGCGTCGCTTCCCTGGCAAGCTCGTGGCGAAATGTCAGCGCGCCCTGATCGTCCCGCCGCAGCAATCCACGGTCGACGCATCGATCCACGAGCGCTTCGGTCTCGTCCCCGAGAAGGGCCCGGATCAGCCACGGCTCAACGCTGCCCGGCATGATGCTCATGACCTCCAGCACGTCGCGCTCTCCAGGCGTCAGGCGCGACAGGCGGGACCACACCGCGTCGCGTATGGAATCGGGCACGCGCGCCGATTCGGTCTCGCTGCTGGACAGGAGCTCGGTAACGAAGAAGGGATTGCCCTCAGTAATGCGGTAAAGCCCGTCGGCGGAACGGCCGGCCTGTTCGGCCAGCATCGTAACCGCCTGGGGAGACAGCGGTTTAAGCGTCACGCGGCGTACGGAGGCGGCGGGAAGATCGCCGAGCACGTGGGTCAGCGGGTGATCGGCGTTCAAGTCCTCTCTGCGCATGCTGAGCACCAGCATGGTGCGGAGCAGGGAGACGCGGCGACCGAGATATCTTACGAGGTCGAGCGTCGCATTATCCGCCCAATGCATGTCCTCGAAGATGAGCACGGTCGTGCCCTTGGCGCGCTGCAGCGCGTTCAGCAATGCCGGGAAAAGCCGCTCCGGGGCTGCGGTCTCCTCAAGCAGCGCTGCCACGCGCGGGTCGAGCAAGTGCGCCATGTCCTGGAGAGGGCCCAATGGACGCGGCGTGAAGAGCGCCTCGCACCAGCCCCACAGCACCCGGCAGTCCCGGTCGGCGTTTTCCGCGAATTCGCGCAGCAGAGAGGTCTTGCCTAGGCCCGCCTCGCCATGCACCAGCACGGTCCCGCCATGTCCGGCAGCAGCTCTCTCGGCCGCGGCCAACAAAGCTCCAAGTGGGTCCTCTCGCTCAAGCAGCATCAAACCCGCGCCTCCAGAACATTGAAGGTACAACAGTAGGCAATGAGTGCAACACGCTCATTTCACATGACCTCACATGACCGCGGCGATTTGGCAAATCACCCCTGGGAAGCGGGCGTTATTTTGTCCCGGAGCCGATATGTTTGCTGCTGCCATAGGCATGAAGACTACAAAACAGGCAGACAACCAAGGCGGCGACAAGACCTAGCGAAGCGGGCTGGATAGCCTCACTTCCGTGATGATAGCGTGAAAGAAACGCGTTCCATCGATCCAGCCCAAAGCCTATCTCATCGTCGGCCGTTCCGGCCTGACGTTCAACAGGGGGTGAAAATCATGGAAGAGGAAGACGATGTCCTAAGCGACCTGAGCTATGTCGCCGAAAATTTCGATGATGTGGCAAAGGAAACGATCGTCCTGGTGCTGGAGGCTGCGATCGCCGAGATCATTGGCCTCAGAATTGCCCTGCAGACTGCCGCGTCGAAGGCGACACGGGCAACAGACTGAGTTGCAGCCGGGGTTGAACGAGCGCCTCAACTCGGCGAGGTGTCACCCAGCGACGCCACGGTTTTCAGCGCGCCGTCAAGCATGTCGCCCTTCTCGTCCTTCAGCGCGGCTTCGCGCAGGCGTCTGATCCAGTCGGCGGCGTCCGGGCGGCCCTTGACCACGTCGAGCGCCGACAGCACGCGGTCGAACTTCGACTGCGCGCGGGCATGGGTATCGCTGTAGCCTTTGATCAGCCGGCGGCAGTTGAGGATCTCCGTGCCAAGCGCGTAGTCCTGGCCGACTTGGCCGAGCGCCAGCGCATACCAGCGCTCGAGATGGGCGGTCTCGACCTTGTGGCGCAGCAGGCGGCGGCGCCAGCGGCGCAGGCCGCCGATGAACCACAATGCGGCAAAGCCGGCAAAACTGTCGGTGCGGACGTGGCGGCCGCGATTGATGCGGCGGTCGAGAAAGGCGGCGAGCCTCGGCCGGCTTTCGATATAGCTGCCGAGCCCGGCCGGCAGCGTGCCGCAGAATTCCTCGATGCGCGGATGGAAGTATTCGGTCACCTGCAGGACCGAGCCGTCCTTGACGCCGACCTCGCGGCGTACGCGTCGGTCGCGGCTCGAGCGCGTCTTCAGGTCGGCGACGCGGATCATGTCGTCGTAGCACATCGCATTGGCCAGATGCTTGGCGGCGGCGATCGACAGCGCGTAGTCATGTTCGGCATTGTCCAGGACGACGGCCCGGTCTAGCCGGTCGAGATACTCGCCGCCATAGTCGATGTCCTGATAGTCGACAACCTTTTTCAGACCGCGCATCGCCATGTCGCGGACAGGAGCCGGCAAAGCATCGACCCGGGCGGCCAGGTGCTGCCAGCCTCCCAAGAGACTTTGCGGGCCGCTGACTTTTGTCGCCGCGCCCGAGCCAGTTTCAGCGGCTGCCGGCTGTGCCGTCTTATCGCCCGAAGGCGCACTCGCGATGCCGCGCGCCCGATCGTAGGAGGCACCGAAGGCGGCGAGGCTGGCCTTCACACCGCGGCCGCCGGCACTGACCGCCTGCTCGTAGCTCTCGCGTGTGAACGGCAAGGCATCGGAGCCGGCCAGCGCGCCGAGCAGGCTCGCCGAGATCACCGAGCCGTTGTCGGCGGCGATCTTCTCCATGTCGAAGGCGATGAAGCGCTTGGCCGCGGCTTCCGCCGTGGCATGCACCTTGGCGGACGAGGCGCGGCCGTCGCCAGGCTCGATCTTTTCCGAGACAGCTGCGATGCGGTGCGACGAGGCGATCAGTGTCGTGCGCTCCGGCGTGACGAAGCCGCGGATGATGGCGCGGCCGGCCTCCATCAGTTCGGCGGCGATCAATATATCGACGTCGCCCTGCGACGGCGACAGCGCGAAGACCGGCAGCCGGCCGCTGTCGCGGCACATCTCGACGTAATAGATGGTGGCGCCGGTGCGCTGGGCGACGCCGGCGACCGAGGTCGATTGCGCGACATAGCCGTTGCGCTCGGCGACGTCGGTGATCCAGTCGGCCAGCACGCCGCCGCCCTGGCCGCCGACCGCCAGCACGGCAAGCTTGATGACGCGCTCGTCGTCCGGCGCGCCGGCCTTGGAACGGGCTGATGGGACAGCGTCAAGCATCGGCGAATGTCAGGCGCCGGCTTTCACGGCGCCGCTGCAAGAGGCCGATCATGGCGCGGCGCGCCGCTTCCAGGAAACGGTCCCGGCGGCTCGGATTGTGCACCACGTCGGCGCGGTAAAAGGACGGGCAGAGCACCGCCGCGTCGGCAACCTCGCCGCAATTGCCACAGCCGACGCAGCTCTCGTCGATATGCGCCACCGGATCGTCGCGCAGCGGGTCGTCCAGCGACTTCACCGATAGCGACGGGCAGCCGGAAAGCCGCATGCAGGCATGGTCGCCAGTGCAGATATCCTCGTCGACGCCGAATTTCGGCTTGACCATCCGCTTACCGCCCTTGATCGCCTTGTCGACCAAAGGCTTTTCGCGGCGCTGCCGGTTGAGCATGCATTCGGACGAGGCGACGATGACTTTTGGGCCCTTCTCGTCCGTCGTCAGCGCTTCGCGCAGCGCGTCTTGCATCTTGGTTACGTCGTAGGTGCGGTCGATGTGGCGCAGCCATTTGACGCCCATCCCCTTCACCGCCTCGGTGATCGGATGCTTGGTTGACTTCGTCTTGTTGCCGGCGCGGGACGACAGGATGTCCTGCCCTCCGGTCGCGGCCGAATAGAAATTGTCGACGATGACGATGACGCCGTCGTTCTTGTTGAACACCGCATTGCCGATCGATGAGGTCAGGCCGTTGTGCCAGAAGCCGCCATCGCCGACGAAGGAGATCGAGCGGCGCCTGGCATCGGGCGAATTGAACGCCGAGGCCGAGGCCGGCCCCAATCCGTAGCCCATGGTGGTGGCGCCGAGCTCGAAGGGCGGCATGATCGAAAACAGATGACAGCCAATGTCGGAGGCGATGTGGTGCTTGCCCAACTCCTGTTCGACCAGCTTGGTCGCTGCGAAGATCGGCCGCTCCGGGCAGCCGACGCAGAAGCCGGGCGGGCGGCCCGGGACGACGTTGATCAGGTCGGCGGTGTCGAGCCCGTCGCCGATCTTGTTCGGCGCGCGGACCTCGCTTGGCAGCAGATGCGGGATGGTGGCGCGCAGGAATGATCCGATGCCGTCGAGCATCACCTGGCCGGTGTATTCGCCGGCCATCGGCAGATGTTCCTTGCCGACGAGCTTGGTGCCGCGCCCGGCCTTGTGCAGCATCGCGGCAAAGGCCTGTTCGATGTAGTTGGGCTGGCCTTCCTCGACGACGAGGACGGCGTCCTTGCCTTCGCAGAAGGACAGGAACTCGTCATCGACCAGCGGGTAGACGGCGTTCAGCACATAGAGCGGCACGTCGGTGTCGCCATAGGTGTCGGCGAGGCCGAGCCGCTGCAGCGCCCGGATGACGGAATTGTACATGCCGCCCTGCATGACGATGCCGACCGCGCCGTGCTCCGGGCCGAAGAACTCGTTGATCTTGTTGTCGCGGATGAAATCCACCGCCGCCGGCCAGCGTTTCTGCACCTTTTCCTTCTCGTGCAGGAAGGACGCGGGCGGCAGCACGATGCGGCCGGTGTCGCGGCGCGGCGCCTCGAGCGCATCGGCGACCGTCATCGCCGGGCGCTTGTTATCCTTGGCGATGAAATGGCCGTGCACATGGCAGCAGCGGATGCGCACCTGCAGCATGACCGGCGTGTTGGAAACCTCGGACAGCTCGAAGCCGTCCTCTACCGCCTTGACGATCGACGGCAGGTTCGGTCGCGGGTCGAGCAGCCAGACCTGGCTTTTCATGGCGAAGGCGTGGCTGCGCTCCTGCATGATCGACGATCCTTCGCCGTAATCCTCGCCGACGATGATCAGCGCACCGCCGGTGACGCCGCCGGACGCCAGGTTGGCCAGCGCGTCGGAGGCGACATTGGTGCCGACCGTCGACTTGAAGGTCGCCGCACCGCGGATCGGATAGTGCACCGATGCCGCCAGCATGGCGGTAGCGGTGGCTTCGGAGGCGCTTGCCTCGAAATGCACGCCAAGCTCGCCGAGGATATCCTGCGCATCGGCCAGCACGTCCATCAAATGGCTGATCGGCGCGCCCTGATAGCCGCCGACATAACCGACGCCGCATTGCAGCAGCGCCTTGGTGATGGCCAGAATGCCCTCGCCGGAAAACTCCTCGCCGGCGCCGAGTCTGAGCTTTTCGACTTCCTTGGCAAAAGACCGTTCGGCCATTTTGGGCTCCTTCCGTTGCCGCCAGGAATCTGGCGGCGCGTAAGATCAGATGTCGTGCTTGCGAATGTTCTTCAGCATCTTTTGCAGCGTCGCGATCAGCGCCGCGTATTCGGCATCGTCGATGTCGTCGAACATCGTCTCGAAAGCGTCGTGCATGGCCGGCCAGGCGCGCGCGAATTCGGCGCGGCCATCGTCGGTCAGGAACACATGGCGGATACGGCTGTCGGTAACCCCCTGCTCGCGCCGCACAAACCCTTGTCCCTCCAGCGTGTCGAGCGTGCGGCTCAAGGTCGACTGCTCGATGACGGTATAGACCGACAGATCGTTGACGGTGACGCCATCGGTGACCGACAGGACGGCCAGCGTCCTCACCTGCGGAATGGTCAGGCCCTGCTTGCGGAAATTGTCGCGCAAGGTGGCATTGTAGCGGCCCATGATGCGGTTCATCAGATAGGGCGCGAATTGCTGCAGGCCGATCTGGCCCAAAGTCGAGATGCGCTGGCGCTTTTCAACTTTCTGTTCCATCACAGCCTCCCCGCCAGGAGAAAGCCGGAGCCGCCGCCCAGCCCGGCGCCGGGATGGGTCGAGGCGCCGATGTGGTAGAGTCCCTTGACTCCGGTGGCGTGATTGCGGCTCGTCTTGAACGGCCGCCACAGGAACGACTGGTCAATAGTCGAGGAGCCGCCATAGGGATCGCCGCCGACCAGATTGATGTTCATCGCTTCCAGGTCGGCCGGCGAATAGGCGCGACGTGCGATGACGCTGTCCTTGAATCCTTCGATATGGCTGGCGAGGATCGCTTCGGCACGGTCGGCATAGGCTTCGCGCAGCGCCTCGGTCCAGCGGCCATCCGCAGGCGTCTCGAGCTTGCCGGCCGCATCACCCTTGATATTGCGAGGCGCCTCGGGAAGTTGAAGCCACAGGATCGCCTTGCCGTCTGGACAGCGCGACGGGTCGAGCGCGTGCGGCTGGCCGACGCAAATGGTCGGCACCTCCGGCAGCATGCCGCGCACGGCCTCGTTGCAGGCCTTCGAGACGCCGTCGAGCCCCGGCGTCAGATGCAGCAGCGCGACCTTGTCCAGGCCCTCGCCGCGCCATGCCGGCGGCTTGTCCAAGGCATAGTGGATCTGGAAATTGCCCTTGCCGTAGCGGTATTTTTGCGCCGCCTCGACGTCGGCTTTCGGGGCCGCGTCACCGAGCAGCCGCTCGTAGAGCTGGGTCGGCGTGACCGAGCAGATAACGCTCTTCTTCGCCGTGACCGTCTCGCCCGAAGCCAGCCGCACACCGGTGGCGCGGCCTCCGCTCTGGACGATGGAGGCAACGTCGGCGCCGGTGCGGATTTCGCCGCCACGTTCCCTGATCAGGGCTTCGAAGGCGCACAGCAGGTTCCTGGCACCGCCCTTGACGATCGGCGCGCCGGCCGCCTCAAGCGCGAAGGCGATGACCTTGGCGATCTGTCCCGAAAACGCATCTTCGGGCCCGAGGCCGGCATGCAGCACCCAGGGCGCCCACAGCGCGCGCATGGTTTCCGACTGGTAGGTGCTTTCCAGCCAGCCGCGCGCCGGCACCAGCGCGTCGCCGACAAAGGCGGCAAGGCCACGCGGGCCGCGCCGCCATGCCTCGCCCGCCAGCAGCTTTGCCGTCGGGTAAGACCACAGGCTGCCGCCGAGCAGCCCGAACAGGAGGCCGGCATTGCGCTCGATCTCGCCGACATCGCTGCCGTGCCGGTCGCCGTCGCCCGCGGCAAGCGCATTGGCCGCCGCGACATTGGCGGCGCGATCGGAGCGCAGGATGGCATGGCTGCCATCCGGACGCAGCACGCCGGTCGGCGTGGAGGTGTTGCAGAACTCCAGCCCGTGCCGCGCCAGATCCTTGCCCAGCGCCGCATAGGCCGGCGAGGTGATGAACAGAACGAAGGTCGTCGCCATCACGTCGTGGATGAAGCCGGGCGCGGTGATTTCTTCTGTGCGCATGCAGCCGCCGATGCGGTCGTTGCGCTCGAGCACCAGCACCTTCGCCCCCTTGCCGCCAAGCATCGCGGCGCAGACCAGCGCGTTGATGCCGCTGCCGACGATGATGTGATCAGGAGCGCTCATCGATGCGTGCTCCCGGTGAGCGGAAGGTGGAATTCATTTGCGCGGGTTGGCGTTCCTTCGCGCCCCCCTCTGTCCTGCCGGACATCTCCCCCACTTGGGGGAGATCGGCTGTCACCGCGGCCTTCGCCACTCTCCAACGTCGCAGGAATGAGCGGGGCGCCGAAACTGCCAATCTCCCCCCAAGTGGGGGAGATGTCCGGCAGGACAGAGGGGGGCGCCGTAGAGCCCCAGCTTTGCAAGGCTGCCGCTCCCAATTCGTCACTACAACGCTGCCTGCGCACATGATCTTCTCCCGAAGACCGCAGCTACCCTATTGCCTTGGCACCAACGCCAACGCGCGGATCGGGCTGCCGGTGCCGTGCTCGATTTTGAGTGGTGCGGCGATCAGGATCGCGCCTTTCGGCGGCAGCCGGTCGAGGTTGCACAGGCTGGCGAGGCCGTAGCGATTGGCCTTGTGCATCAGGCTGTGCGCCGGGAATGGCGGCTCCATGCCGCCGGCCTTGCCGGCATCGGTGCCGATCGTCTCGCTGCCCCAGCCCTTGATGTCCTTGCCGATCAGATACTGGATGGCTTCCGCGGTCGGGCCGGGCGTGTGAGGACCGGTCTCATTGGCGTTGAGGAACTCGGCTTCCGAGCCGTTGCGCTTATACCAGTCGGTGCGCATCACCACCCACTCGCCCGCGTTGATAACGCCATGTTCGGCTTCCCATGCCTTGATGTGATCGACGGCGAGCAGGAAATCGTGATCGGCGGCCGCTTCCTTCGAACAGTCGATGACATTGACGGGTCCGACAAAATTCTGCGCCGGAATGGTGTCGGTGGCGCCGTCCGGATAATCCTTACCGGTGATCCAGTGATTGGGCGCATCAAAATGCGTGCCTGAATGCTCGCCGAGTTTGAGCCAGTTCCACGCCCACCAAGGTCCGTTCCTGTCATAGGCGGAGATGGCGTGGATCTCGATCTTCGGCGTGTCTACCGCCAGTTCCGGCGGCAGCTTGATCAGCGGTGTGTCCGGCCCGAGCGGCGCCGTCAGGTCGACCACCTGGATGGCGCCTGAAAGAAGCTGGCCGGCGACTTCGCCGAGGAGTTGTTGCGTATCCATGGTCTGTGTTCCCTCTTCTTGGATGGCTCTGAAGGCTCGTTGCGGCCCTTAATATCCTACTAGACGAAAACATATGCATCTGCAATTATCTTTAAGCATAAAGGAAATGGGTTGGGTGGGATGTGAGCGAGTTCGACGCCATATTTGTCGGGGCAGGCCACAACAGTCTGGCATGCGCCGCGCATCTGGCGCTCAAAGGCTGGAAAACTGCCGTTTTCGAGCGCGATGCAACGATTGGCGGCGCCGTCCAGACGCGTGAATTCACGCTGCCGGGTTTCCGGCACGATTTCGGCGCGATGAATCTGAGCCTTTTTGCCGGCTCGGCCTTTCACAAGAAATATGCAAATGAATTGAAAACCCACGGGCTGGAATTCGTGCCGGTGGCCGACTGTTTTGCCAGTGCGTTCCCCGACGGCCGCTGGTTCGGTGTCAGCAGCGATCTGGAAACGACCGCTGCACGAATGGCCGCCTTCTCCGCAATCGACGTCGCCACATGGCGCCGCTTGGTTGCGGCATTCCCGGCCGAGGCCGAGCATCTGTTCCGGCTGCTGGGCTCGCCGATGAGCGGTCGAGCGCTCGCCGGCACTGCCTGGAACCTGTGGCGCAAGAAGGGTTTTGCCGGCGCGCTCGATACCGGGCGGCTGCTGCTTTCCTCACCCCGCGCGTGGCTCGAGGAGACTTTCCAGTCGCCGCATGTCAGGGCGACGCTCGCCACCTGGGGCATGCATCTCGACTTCGCCCCCGACATCGCCGGCGGCGCGGTGTTTCCTTACCTCGAATCCATGGCCAACCAGTGCTTCGGCATGGTGCTCGGCAAGCGCGGCGCCGACACCATCATCCGCGCTTTGTCGGGCATGCTCACGGCGGCCGGCGGCAAGATCGTCACTGGGGCTGACGTCGCCGAAATCACGGTGTCCGCCGGCAAGGCGACCGGCGTGCGGCTCGCTTCCGGCGAGATCCACACCGCCACCAGGGCCGTCATCGCCAGTGTCGCGCCCAAGGCGCTGACTGGGAAGCTGTTGCCTGACGGTTCGGGCGACGCCGTTTTCGACACGGCCATGAAAAACTTTCGCCATGCGCCGGGGACGATGATGATCCATCTGGCGCTCGACGATCTGCCGGACTGGCGCGCCGGCGCCGAGCTTCGGCAGTTCGCCTATGTGCATCTGTCGCCGTCGCTTGATGCCATGTCGCAAACCTATCAGCAGGCGATGTCCGGCATGCTGCCGGATGAACCGGTGCTGGTCGTCGGTCAGCCGACCGCGGTCGATCCCTCGCGTGCGCCGGACGGCAAGCATGTGCTGTGGGTGCAGGTGCGCATGCTGCCGGCCGAGATTGTGAGCGATGCGGCGGGCACGATCGCGGCGGCTCACTGGGACGAGGCTAGGGAGCACTACGCCGAGCGCGTCCTCGACATTATCGAGCGCTATGCGCCCGGCCTTCGCCGGAAGATCCTCGGCCGCGCCGTGTTCTCGCCCATCGACCTCGAACGCGAGAACCCCAACCTTGTCGGCGGCGACCAGATCTGCGGCAGCCATCATCTGGCGCAGAATTTCCTGTTCCGGCCGGCGCGCGGCTACGCCGGCTGGAACACGCCGGTCGGCAATCTGCATCTGACCGGGGCGGCAACATGGCCGGGCGCCGGCACTGGTGCGGGCTCGGGCTTCATGCTCGCACAACAACTTGGCGGGAGGTAAAGCCGTAATTTTCAACTAGGGTGAAGGAGGACAAGGCGCGGTTGCCCAAGGAGCCTGAACCCACCGATTGACAACGACACCGCGCATAAAAGCAACAGGGGAACGACCATGACAATCAACAGACGAGAATTGCTCGGATATGGCGCTGCGGCGCTTGGCGCTACGGCGCTCGGCCTGCCGCAAATCGCCAAGGCTGCCGGCGAACTGACCATCGCCTACAATGTCAACCTGCCGTCCTGGGACCCGACCACCGGGCCTTCCGCAGTCAACCCAACGATCCAGGGCCTCTACCAGTCGGTGTTCGACCAGTTCATTCCGCAGAAGCCGGATCTGTCCTTTGCGCCGGGCCTGCTCACCGAATGGGGCTGGAACGAAGATCGCAGCAAGATCACGATGACGGTGCGCGAGGGCGTCACCTGGCATGACGGCTCGCCCTTTACGGCCGAAGACGTGGTCTGGTCGCTGCAGCGGGCGGGCGACGAGAAGACCGGCAACCCGATCCAGTTCGTCTGGAAGAACGTCAACAACTTCAAGATCGACGGCAACAAGATCACCGGCGATGTCGTCCAATTCGACCCGGTGTATTTCAAATGGATGTCGTTCCTGACCGGCTATATCATGCCGAAGGCCTACTACGAGAAGGTCGGCGCCGAGGGTTTTGAGAAAGCTCCGATCGGCACCGGGCCCTATATGGTCGACAAATTCGAGCGCAACGCCTTCCTGCGGCTCAAGGCCAACCCGAACTACTGGGGCGGCAAGCCGGCCTTCGAAAACGTGACCATCAAGTTCGTCACCGATGCGGCGAGCCGCGTCGCCGAGATCGAGTCCGGTTCTTCGCAGGTGACGCTCGAAATCCCCTATGAGGAATATGACCGCCTGATAGCCAAGGACGGGCTTGCCGGCTCGTGCAAGAACGTTTCCGACATCGGCATGATCTTCTTCAACGACATCGATGTGATGCTGGACAAGAACGTGCGCCAGGCGGCGGTGATGGCGGTCGACAAGAAGCTGCTGGTCGACCGGCTGTTGCGCGGCTACGGCCAGCCGATCGGTACGCTGGAGACGCCGGAATACGCTGCCTACGATGCGTCGATCAAGGTCGAACATAACCCGGAAAAGGCCAAGGAATTGCTGGCCGCCTCCGGCTATTCGCCGGAAAAGCCGGTCAAGTTCACGATCCAGACGACCAAGGGCTTCAAGCCCAAGGATTACGAGATGATCCAGGCGATCGTCGGCATGTGGCGCAAGGTCGGCATCGAGGCGACGATCGAGGTCTACGAAATTGCCAAGCACTACGAGCTGCGCGCCGCCGACAAGCTGGCGCCGGCGGCCTTCTACAATTGGGGCAATGCCATCGGCGATCCCACCACGTCGACCGGCTTTGCCATGTATGGCCCGAGCCCGCATTCGGTGTGGGACAGCCAGGACTTGATCGACATGATCAACCCGCTATGGGGCGAGAAGGACGAGGCCAAGCGCATCGCCGGCTGGAAGGCCGTCGACAAATACATCGCCGAGCAGGCCTATGTGCTGCCGCTGATCCAGTATGCGCAACCGATCGTGCATGCCAAGGGCGTCAATGTCGTGCAGCATGTGTCGGGCGCACTTCTGCCGGCGCTGATGAGCCCGGCCTGAGACAGTCTTCGGCTTGCCGCGCGCCGTCCGGAATGACGGCGCGCATTTTCCGCCACGGGCGACCATGCTGCTGCAAAGATTCCTGATCCGTCTTCTGACGATGGCGATCACGCTGTTCGGTGTAGCCGTCGTCGTCTTTATCGTCATCCGTGTCGCCCCCGGCGATCCGATCGCGATGATGCTGCCGCCCGGCGCCACCGATGCTGACATCGCCCGGCTGCGCGCGCTGTACGGGCTGGACAAGACGATCGTCCAGCAATTCTTCATCTGGCTGTCCGGCGTGGTCAGAGGCGATTTCGGCACGTCGATCTCACTGCGGCAGGATGTGCTGGGGCTGGTCTTCAATCGCCTCCCGGCGACGCTGGAGCTCGCCTCCGTCGCGCTTGTGATGGCGGTGGCGATCGGCGGCACGATGGCGATCCTCGGCGCGCGCGAGCGCGGCACCGCGGTCGAGGCCGGCATCGACATTGCCAGTGGTGCGGCGCTCTCAATTCCCGATTTCCTGTGGGGTCTGGTGCTGATCCTGTTGTTCGGCGTGCTGGTGCCGGTGTTCGACATTTCCGGCCGGGTGTCGCCGCAACTCGACCTGCCCTTCGCCACGCAATTCTATCTGTTCGAAAGCATCGTGCGACTGCGCTTCGACCTGACCAGGGACCTGCTGGCACACATGCTGATGCCGGCGATCGCGCTGGCGCTGCCGCTGGCCGCGATCATCTCGCAGCTGCTGAAACAGTCGCTGAACGAAGTGCTCGACCTCGACTATGTCGTGCTGGCGCGGGTAAAGGGCTTTTCGGAAACGCAGGTCATCCTGCGCGAGGCGTTGAAGAACGCGGCGCTGCCGACGCTCACTCTGGTCGGCGTGCAGTTTACCTTCCTGATCGGCGGCACGGTCATCGTCGAACGGCTGTTTTCCTATGAAGGTCTCGGCAATATGGCGATCGATGCCGTCATCAATCGCGACCTGCCGCTGATCCAGGGCATCGTGCTGGTCTTCGCGCTGTTGTTCGTGCTGATCAACCTTGCCGTCGACATGATGTACGCGTTGCTCAATCCGAGGTTGCGCCATGGATGAGGCCCGCATTTCAAGACATGGCTCGCGCGCCCGCCTGTGGCTGGCCGGCGGCTGGCTGCTGATTGCGCTGTTGGCCGCAATTTTTGCGCCGCTGGTCGCACCGCAGGACCCACTGGCGCAGGATTTGATGCTGGAGCGGCTGCCGCCGTTCTGGCTGACCGGTGCCGAGCCCGGCTACTGGCTCGGCACCGACAGCCTCGGCCGCGATCTGTTGTCACGGCTGATCTTCGGTGCGCGCATCGCCTTCATCGTCGCCTTCGCGGCAGCCTTTGCCGCCTGCCTGGTCGGCTCGACGCTCGGCCTGATCGCCGGCTATTTCGGCGGCTGGGCCGACCGCATCATCTCGCGTATCGTCGATGTCTGGATGGCGTTTCCGCCGGTGCTGTTTGCCATCCTTCTGGTCGCCGTGCTCGGCACCGGCTTGAGCTCGGTCATCATCGCCATCGCCGTCATCGACTGGACGCGCTTCTGCCGGGTGATCCGCGCCGAGACCATGGGTCAGTCGCGCATGGACTATGTCGAGAACGCCCGCATCGCCGGCTATGGCCGCATCGGCATCATGCTGCGCGAGGTGCTGCCCAATGTGGTGCCGTCGATTGTGGCGCTGCTGTCGCTGGAGATGGGCATTGCCGTCATCGTCGAGGCGATCCTGTCCTTCGTCAATCTGTCGATCTCGACAGACGACCCGACCTGGGGCGGCATCATCGCCGAGGGCCGCCTGTCGATCCATCAGGCCTGGTGGGTGCTGGTGTTCCCGCTGGTCACGCTGATCCTGACGGTGCTGTCGTTCAGCCAGTTCGGCGAGGGCCTCAGGGCGCGTTTCGATCCGGTGCTGCGATGAACGCGCCTGCGAAACCCTGCCTGGACATACGCAACCTTAGCGCGGTGCTGCCTAATGGCTTGCGCGTGCTGCGCTCGGTGTCGCTCGCCGTCGAGCCCGGAGAAGTCCGCGCGCTGGTCGGCGAGAGCGGCGCCGGCAAGACGATGATCGGCAAGGCCGTGCTCGGCGTGCTGCCACCGAGCGTGCGCATCGTCGAAGGCGATATGCTGCTCGAAGGCGAGGATCTGGGCCGGCTGGCACCCAAGGCAAGGCGCACCCTGATCGGCGCGCGCACGGCGCTGATCCCGCAAGACCCGCTGACGGCGCTCAATCCGTCACGGCGCATCGGCCCGCAAATGACCGACCGGCTCGTGCGCATCCTCGGCTGGAGCGGTGAGAAGGCCGATGCACGCATCCGCCAATTGCTGGACGAGGTGCAGATCCGCGACCCCGAGCGCGTGCTCAAATGCTATCCGCACGAGCTGTCCGGCGGCATGCGGCAGCGCGTGCTGATCGCCGCGGCGTTTGCAGCCGAACCAAGGCTGATCGTCGCCGACGAGCCGACGACCGCGCTCGACGTGACCGTG
This sequence comes from Mesorhizobium sp. M0815, assembly GCF_040319995.1. Classification (NCBI taxonomy): domain Bacteria; kingdom Pseudomonadati; phylum Pseudomonadota; class Alphaproteobacteria; order Hyphomicrobiales; family Phyllobacteriaceae; genus Mesorhizobium; species Mesorhizobium sp. M0815. The sequence goes on from NZ_JAMYOU010000009.1 coordinate 130,818, forward strand.
CAGAAACAGATCTTGCGGCTGATCGCGCAATTACAGCGCGAGCACGGCACGGCGATCCTGTTCGATACTCACGATCTCGGTGTGGTTGCCAAGATCAGCCAGAAAGTTTCGGTGCTCTATGCTGGCAAGGTGGTGGAAGAGGCCGATACCGCAGCGCTGTTCGCCGCACCCCAGCACCCTTATACGCTGGCGCTGATGGCGGCGACGCCGCGCTACACCGATCCGTTCGCCTCGCTGAAGCCGGTCGACGACAAGGTGCTGGCCGGGCTGGCCGCGGAGATCGCCGCCGCCGATCAGGCATGGAGGCGACCGCATGGTTGAGCCGCTGTTTTCCGTGCGCGGGTTGAAGGTTGCGTTGCCCGATATGACGCGCAAACCGCTGATCGGCCGGGCGCCGCTGGCCGAGATCCTGAAGGGCCTGGATTTCGACCTGCCAAGGGGATCGGTGACCGGCATCGTCGGCGAATCCGGCTCCGGCAAATCGACGCTCGGCCGTGCCTTGGTGCGCCTGCTGGAGCCCAGTGCCGGCAACGTCATGTTCGACGGCCGCGACATCACACATCTGCCTGAGGCCGAGCTCCGGCCGCTGCGCCGCAATCTGCAGATGATCTTCCAGGATCCGATGTCGTCGCTCAACCCGCGCCGCACCATCTTCAGCATCATTGCAGCACCCCTCAAGCAGAACGGGCTTGGCGACAATCTCAAGGCACGCGTCGCGGAGGCGCTGCAGCGCGTCGGCCTGCCGCAGAGCTTTGCCGGCCGCTACCGTCACGAAGTGTCGGGCGGCCAGCGCCAGCGCGTCGGCATTGCCCGCGCACTGGCGCTGTCGCCGAAATTCGTGCTGGCCGACGAAATCGTCTCCGGCCTCGACGTGTCGACCCAGGCGCAGATCCTGACATTGCTGGAAAAACTCGCCGCCGAAATGGGCCTGACCGTTGCCTTTATCAGCCACGATCTGTCGGTGATCCGGAGGCTCTGCCGACAAGTGATCGTCATGCGCGAAGGCGCGATCGTCGAAGCCAGCGCGACGGATACTTTGTTCGAGCACCCGCGGCAGGCCTACACGCGCGACCTCCTCGCCGCCATTCCGCTGCCCGAGATCGATGACGCCTGGCTGCTTCCCGCCCCAAAGGCGCCGGCATGAAGCACAATCCTATTCGCACGCCGAAGAGCGGGCCTCGGGCGTGCGCCCGGCAAAATGTCCCGCTATGGAGGATGACTGATATGAAGAATGCGATCCGATATGCGACGCTTGCAGCCACCGTGCTGGGAAGCATCAGCACCGCTTGCGCCAGTTCCATACCCGGCATGCGTGGCCACGACCACACCGGCGTCACTGTCCCCGACATGCAGCAGGCGGTCGATTTCTTCACCGAAGTGGTTGGCTGCAAGAAGGCGATGTCGTTCGGCCCGTTCGCCGACGACAAGGGCACATTCATGCAGGATCTGCTGGGCGTCGATCCCAAGGCGGTGATCGAGGAGATCACCCTGGTCCGCTGCGGACACGGGTCGAACATCGAGCTGTTCAAATACACCGCGCCGGACCAGAAGGACCTGACGCCTCGCAACAGCGACATAGGCGGCTTCCATATCGCCTTCTATGTCGACGACATCGCCGCCGCAAAAGCCTATCTTGACGGCAAGGGCGTCAAGACGCGAATGGGACCGCTGCCGGTTACCGAAGGCCCCGCCGCCGGCCAGGCCATCCTTTACTTCCAGGCCCCTTGGGGCTTGCAGTTGGAAGCGATCAGCTATCCCAATGGCATGGCCTATGAAAAGGATGCAGAAACGGTGCTGTGGAGCCCGAAGAACCCGGAAAAATAGCCCGGGAGTCCCTGGCCTGCCGAGCCGACTGCCGGCAAGGCGAGTTATCCGGGGCGGATTGTTTCAATCTTGAAACTTCAAGCTTGAATTAATTTTCCTCAGGCGTAAACTCGACAAACAGAAGCGAAGAGGAGATCGCACGATGAAAGTTGCGGTTCTCGGCGGCGGACCAGCCGGCCTCTACTTTGCCATCTCGATGAAGCTCCGGGATGCGGCGCATGAGGTGACGGTGTTCGAGCGCAACCGTGCCGACGATACGTTCGGCTGGGGCGTCGTGCTGTCGGCCGAAACGCTGGAGAACCTGACCAGGAACGACCCGGTCAGCGCCGTCTGGATCCGCAAGCATTTTGCCTATTGGGACGATATCGCCGTTATCCATGACGGCGTGCGCACGGTCTCGACCGGTCACGGCTTTTGCGGCATCGGCCGCAAGCGGCTGCTCACGCTGCTGCAGCGGCGGGCGCGCGAACTCGGCGTCAAGCTGGTCTTCGAGACCGACATCGCCGATCCCAAGCCATATATGGAGACGCACGATCTGGTCGTCGCCGCCGATGGGCTGAACTCGAAAGCGCGGGGCGCCTTCGTCGACGTGTTCAAGCCTGATATCGATGTCCGCAAATGCAAGTTCGTCTGGCTCGGCACCCGTCAGAAATTCGACGACGCCTTCACCTTCATCTTCGAGAAAACCGAACATGGCTGGGTCTGGGCGCATGCCTACCAGTTCGACAGCGATACCGCGACCTTCATCGTCGAATGCAGCGAGCAGACCTGGCAACGCTTCGGCTTCGGCGCGATGTCTCAGCAGGAATCGATTGCCGTCTGCGAGCGCATCTTTGCCCGCCATCTCGGCGGCCACGCGCTGATGACCAACGCCAATCATATCCGCGGCTCGGCCTGGATCAATTTCCCGCGCGTCTTGTGCGAACGCTGGTCCTACAAAAACCTGGCGCTGATGGGCGACGCGGCGGCGAGCGCGCATTTCTCGATCGGTTCCGGCACCAAGCTGGCGCTGGAAAGCGCGGTGGCGCTGGCCGACTATGTCGAGTCCGAGCCGGACCTCGAGGCCGCCTTTAGCAAATATGAGGACGCCCGCCGCACCGAAGTGCTGAAGCTGCAGTCGGCGGCACGCAATTCGCTCGAATGGTTCGAGGAGGTCGAGCGCTATCTCGGCCTCGATCCGGTGCAGTTCAATTATTCGCTGCTGACGCGTTCGCAGCGCATCAGTCACGAGAATTTGCGGCTGCGCGATGCCGAATGGCTGGCCGGCGCCGAGGAATGGTTCCAACGTCAGGCCGGTGCTGGCGGCAACAGTCTGCGTCGCGCGCCGATGTTTGCGCCGTTCCGGCTGCGCGACATGGCGCTGCAGAACCGTATCGTCGTCTCGCCGATGGCGCAGTACAAGGCGGTCGACGGCTGTCCGACCGACTGGCATTTCGCCCACTATGCCGAACGGGCCAAGGGCGGTGCCGCTCTCCTCTACATCGAGATGACCTGTGTCAGCCCGGAAGGCCGCATCACGCCAGGCTGCCCCGGTTTCTATGCGCCCGAGCATGAGGTCGCCTGGAAGCGGCTGGTCGAGTTCGTCCATGCCGAAACCGAAGCCAAAATCTGTGCGCAGATCGGCCATTCCGGCGCCAAGGGATCGACCCGGCTCGGCTGGCAGGGAACCGACGTGCCGCTGACCTCGGGCAATTGGCCCGTCATGGCGGCATCTTCCGTGCCGTGGTCGCCGCAGAACCAGGTGCCGAAGGCGATGGACCGCGCCGACATGGATACGGTGCGCGAGCAGTTCGTCGCTTCGGCCGAGATGGCGGCGCGCTGCGGCTTCGACATGCTCGAAATCCACGCCGCGCACGGCTATCTCCTGTCCTCCTTCATCACACCCTTGACCAACCGGCGCACCGACTCCTATGGCGGCTCGTTGGAAAACCGCATGCGCTATCCCTTGGAAATCTTTCATGCGGTGCGCGCCGTATGGCCGGCTGAAAAGCCGATCTCGATGCGCATCTCCGCCAATGACTGGCTCGGCATCGAGGGCGTGACGCCGGCCGATGCGGTCGAGATCGCGCGGCAGCTGCATGAAGCCGGAGTCGACATCTGCGACGTGTCGGCCGGCCAGACTTCGGCCGTGGCAAGACCGGTCTATGGCCGCATGTTCCAGACGCCATTTTCCGACCGCATCCGCAACGAAGTCGGCATGGCGACCATGGCGGTCGGCAATATCTACGAGCCGGACCATGTCAACTCGATCCTGATGGCCGGCCGCGCCGACCTCGTCGCACTGGCAAGGCCGCATCTTGCCGATCCCTATTGGACGCTGCATGCGGCGGTCACGCTTGGCGATCGCGGCGTCAAATGGCCGGATCCGTATCTGCCCGGCCGCGACCAACTCTACCGGCTGGCCGAGCGCGAAGCGGCGGCGGGGTTGAAAGTATGAGTTCCGCCGCAGCGATTTCAGGGCGACATGCGCTGGTCACCGGCGGCGGCTCCGGCGTCGGCCGGGCGATCGCGCTGGCGCTGGCCGGCGCAGGCATCGATGTGACCATCTGTGGCCGGCGCGTGGAGCCGCTTGCCGAGGTCGCCGCTCAGAACAAGCGCATCTTCGCCATTGCCGCCGACGTCACCGACGAGGCATCGATGGCGTCGCTCTACGAGGACGCGGAAGCGGCACGCGGACCGTTAGACGTCGTCGTTGCCAATGCCGGCATGTCCGGCAGCGCCTCGGCGCAGCGGACCTCGCTGGCAGACTGGCAGCGCACGCTCGACGTCAACTTGACCGGTGTGTTCCTGACGGTGAAGCCGGCGCTGGCCGGCATGGCCGCGCGCAAGACGGGCCGTATCATCTTCATCGCTTCCACCGCCGGACTGAAAGGCTATCCCTATGTTGCAGCTTATGTCGCAGCCAAGCATGGCGTCGTCGGTCTGATGCGGGCACTCGCCGTCGAGACCGCGAAGTCCGGCGTGACCGTAAATGCGGTGTGCCCGGGTTTCGTCGAAACCGAAATGCTGGAAGGCGCCGTTCGGCGCATCGTCGAAACGACCGGCCGCTCGGCCGAGCAGGCGCGGACAAGCCTTGCCGAGACCAACCCGCAAGGCCGCTTCATCCAGCCAGAGGAAATTGCAGCCGCCGTGCTCTATCTGTGTAACGACGCCGCCGGGTCGATCACCGGACAAACGATTTCGATCTCCGGAGGTGAGACATGGTAGCCGGTCCCCTGCCCGCCCCGTCCGGACCCGGCAAGGACCGCCTGCGGCTGTGGATACGCTTGCTGCGCGCCTCGCGCACCATCGAGGCCGAGCTGCGCGAACGCTTGCGGCAAGAATTCAACACAACGCTGCCACGCTTCGACGTGATGGCCGCGCTCTACAGGGCGCCCGAGGGCATGCTGATGAGCGACCTGTCGCGCTTCCTGCTAGTGTCCAACGGCAATGTCACGGGCATCATCGACCGGCTGGTCTCGGAAGGGCTGGTGATGCGAGCCCGACGCAATGGCGACCGCCGCACCTCGATGGTACGGCTGACGGAAGAGGGATCGAAGACTTTCGGCGTGATCGCCGCCGCGCATGAAAAATGGGTCGGCGAATTGCTGGGCAATGTGAGCGAGGACGAGGCGCGCCGGCTGACCGGCATGCTGACCTCCTTCCGCAGCAATTGGGAGGGACGGGAATGGCAAAGATAGCCGGCCGCAAGCCGAAGCATTTCCTCTGGCAGGTCGAAGGCAAAATCGCAAAGATCCGGCTTGACCGGCCGGAGCGCAAGAACCCGCTGACCTTCGACAGCTATGCCGAATTGCGCGACACTTTTCGCGATCTCGTCTATGCCGACGACGTCGATGCGGTGGTGTTCCTTCCCAATGGCGGCAATTTCTGCTCGGGCGGCGATGTCCACGAAATCATCGGCCCACTGGTCAAGATGGACATGAAGGCGCTGCTCGCCTTCACTCGCATGACCGGCGATTTCGTCAAGGCGATGCTGAATTGCGGCAAGCCGATTATTGCGGCGGTCGACGGCGTGGCGGTCGGCGCCGGCGCGATTATCGCCATGGCCTCCGACATCCGCATCGCCACGCCACAGGCAAAAACGGCTTTCCTGTTCAGCCGCGTCGGCCTTGCCGGCTGCGACATGGGCGCCTGCGCGATCCTGCCGCGCATCATTGGCCAGGGTCGCGCCGCCGAACTGCTCTATACCGGCCGCACGATGAGCGCCGAGGAAGGCGAGCGCTGGGGCTTCTACAATCGGCTGGTCGATGCCGCAACGCTCGAGGCCGACGCGCTCGACATGGCCGCGCGCATCGTTTCCGGCCCAACCTTCGCCCATGGCATGACCAAGACGCAGCTGAACCAGGAGTGGTCGATGGGCCTCGACCAGGCTATCGAAGCGGAAGCGCAGGCGCAGGCGATCTGCATGCAGACCCGCGATTTCGAACGGGCCTACAAGGCTTTCGTCGCCAAGGAGAAGCCGGTGTTCGAGGGGGATTGAGGATGATCGCTTCCATGGGCACGCTGGCAAGACAGCACCCCCCTCTGGCCTGCCGGCCATCTCCCCCTCAAGGGGGGAGATTGGATGTCAGGCCCGCTTTCGCCAATCTCCAACATCGCCGGGAGAGCAGTGGCAGCGAAGCCGCCAATCTCCCCCCTAGAGGGGGAGATGTCCGGCAGGACAGAGGGGGGCGCCGTGGAGCGCCAGGGCCGGAGAACTGTGGAGGCAGAAATGCCTGACCGTTCCTTCCTCACCTGGCCGTTTTTCGAGGACCATCACCGCGAGTTGGCAGAGCGGCTGGAGGCATGGTGCGCCAAGAACCTGCCGGTCGCGCATGACGATGTCGACGCAGCCTGCCGCGAGCTGGTGGCCAAGCTCGGCCGGGATGGCTGGCTGAAACCGACAGCGCTCGACACCGAAAACCCTGCAGCACTCGACGTGCGCACATTGTGCCTCACGCGCGAAACGCTGGCCCGGCATGACGGGCTGGCCGATTTCGCCTTCGCCATGCAAGGGCTCGGCACCGGCGCGCTCAGCCTGTTCGGCACGCCAGACCAGCAGCACTGGCTGGGGAAGACACGGGCCGGCAAGGCGATTTCGGCTTTCGCACTGTCGGAGGCGCGTTCGGGCTCGGACGTTGCCAATATGGAAATGACGGCCACGCGTGACGGCGATAGCTATATCCTATCCGGCGAAAAAACCTGGATCTCCAACGGCGGTATCGCTGACTTTTATGTTGTCTTTGTCCGTACTGGCGAAGCGCCCGGTGCCAAGGGGCTTTCGGCGTTCATCGTGCCGGCCGAGACAAAGGGCCTGACCATCGCCGAGCGGCTGGAGGTGATCGCGCCGCACCCGCTCGCCCGGCTGTCTTTCGACAATGCCCGCGTTCCAGCCTCGGCGCTGATCGGCAAACCCGGTGATGGTTTTCGCATTGCCATGTCGGTGCTCGACGTGTTCCGTTCGACGGTCGGGGCAGCTGCGCTCGGCTTTGCCCGGCGCGCGCTGGACGAAAGCATCAAAAGAGTGGCCGAGCGCAGGCTGTTCGGTGCAGCGATGGCCGAGCTGCAGATGGTGCAGGGCCACATCGCCGAGATGGCGCTGGATGTCGATGCCGCCGCCTTGTTGGTCTACCGCGCCGCCTGGACCAAGGACATGGGGACCGCCCGTGTCACCCGCGAAGCGGCGATGGCCAAGCTGTTCGCCACCGACAAGGCGCAGGAGGTGATCGACAGGGCTGTGCAGCTGCATGGCGGCGACGGCGTCCGCAGGGGCCATATCGTCGAAAGACTGTATCGCGAGATCCGGGCACTGCGCATCTACGAGGGAGCGTCGGACGTGCAGAAGGTGGTGATTGCACGGCAAGTGATGGGAGCGGCCTGAGACCGGAGTTTGTGTGGAAGAATTGATTGTCTTTGAGTTTTGAGCGACCGGATTTGAGCATTGGGAGGCTTTGATATGCACACCATCCTGCAGCCGGAAGGCTGGGCGAAACCCGTCGGCTACGCCAATGGCATCGCCGCGCGTGGGCAGCTTGTCTTCGTCGGCGGGCAGGTCGGCTGGAACGGGCAGGGCCGCTTCGAGACCGACGATCTTGTCGGCCAGGTGAAGCAGACGCTGGCCAATATTGTCGCCGTGCTCGCCGAGGCCGGCGCCAAGCCGCAGCATATCACCTCGATGACCTGGTACTTTACCGACAAGGCGGAATATTTGGCCAATCTCAAGGGGATCGGCGAGGTCTATCGCGAGGTGATCGGCCGGCATTTTCCGGCGATGGCCGCCATGCAGGTGATGGCGTTGGTCGAGGATCGCGCCAAGGTTGAGATCCAGGCCACGGCGGTTATTCCGGACTGATGGCAACACGCGGCAATTTTTTAAGCTTAAAACTTTCGCCTTGAAAAGCGCGGTACTTTGGATAGCATCCGATGTCTTACGACTGCCGTGCCGGGAGGGCTTTCCGGCAGTCCGGTTACTTGGCGTATCAAAACCGTGCGGGGCCAACCCGTCCGATCACAACCAGAGGGAACGAAAATGAACTTCACCCGTCGCAACCTGCTTCTTGTTGCTGCCGCCATCGGCATCGCCGGCGGCCCGGCCTATGCCGAAGGCACGCTGAATGTCGGCGCCTATCCGACCAATCCGCCTTTTGAATACAAGAACGAGAGCGGTACATTCGAGGGTTTCGAAGTCGACATCATCAACGAAGCGGCAAAGCGTATCGGCATGACCACTGACATCGCCGACCTCGGTTTCCAGGCGCTGTTCGCCGCCACCACCTCTAAGCGCATCGACGTCGCCATTTCGTCGATCACCATCACGCCGGAGCGGCTGAAGTCGCAGTCGTTCACGCAACCCTACTATGATTCCGACATGGGCATCGCCGCGAAGGCCGACAGCCCAATCAAGGCCGAGGCCGACCTCAAGGGCAAGATCGTCGGCGTGCTGTCCGGCTCGACCGGCGAAACCTGGGTCAAGGCGCACCAGGAAGCGGACGGGTTCAGTGACGTCAAGGGCTACGACACGCAGCAGAATTTGCTGCTCGATCTCAGCTCCGGCCGCGTCGATGCGGCGGTCAGCGATATTCCGGGCCTGGAATATTCTTTCACCAGGATGAAGGATCTCGCCGTAAAAGAGCGCATCAAGACCGGCGAGCAGTACGGCCTGATGATGACCAAGGACCACCCGTTGCTCGGCAAGCTGAACGACGCGCTGACCGCGATGAAGACGGATGGCACGCTGGCCGCGATCCACAAGAAGTGGTTCGGCAGCGACGCACCGGCCGATTCCTCGACCGTCAAGGAAATGCCTATGCCGAAGGCCTGAGCGGCAGTTCGCGCTTAAATGTCGTGCCGGCTTTCGATGCCGTCACGATTTCGGATTTCGGGCTCGGGCTCGAGCGTCGCGGGACGCCAAACGTTTCGGGAATGCTGCGATGTCGCTGCTGGACACCTTCTTCAACGCCGACGTCATGATCTCCAGCCTGCCGGCACTGCTGCGCGGCTTCCTGAACACGCTGCTGCTCGGAATCATGAGCATCGGCATCGGTATTCCCGTCGGCCTCGCGATCAGCCTGGTGCGGCTCTATGCGCCAAAGCCGCTTCGGCTGCTGGCTGTCGGCTACATCGACATTTTCCGGGCGATGCCGGTGCTGGTCGTGCTGATCCTGATCTACTATGCGCTGCCGTTTCTCGGCATACGCCTGTCGTCTTGGACTTCCGCGGTGATGGCGTTCGCCATCATCATGGCGGCCTATTCGGCCGAGGTGTTCCGCTCCGGCATAGAAAGCATTCCGCGCGGCCAGTTCGAGGCGGCGCAGGCGCTCGGCCTGCCGTTCTTGCTGACCTTGCGCAAGGTAGTGCTGCCGCAGGCGATCCGCGTCGTCATTCCACCGATGACCAGCAACTGCGTTTCGATGTTCAAGGACACCTCGCTCGCCTCCACCGTGGCGCTGCCCGAACTGCTGAAGGAAGCGACCAACGCGCAATCGCTCTATGCCAACCCCTCACCGCTGATTGGCGCCGCGCTGGTCTATCTCATCTTTCTCTGGCCGATGGTCCGTCTCGTCAGCCTCCTTGAACGCCGATTTCAAACCGAAAAGACCCGCTGAATCTGTCAGCGCACTTCGCAGGAGACGACCTTGAACCAGCATCAGATTTCGAAAACGGGCGATGCCGCAGCTTTCCCGGTCGAGACGATCCGCGCCATGTTTCCCGCCTTGCAGCAGGCCGGCGACTTCATCTTCATGGACAATGCCGCCGGCGCGCAGATCCCGCAAAGTGTGCTCGACGCGGTCACCAACCATTTGGTCGCGCATAATGTGCAGCGCGGCGGCCGCTACGGCCGCAGCGTCACCGTCGATCAAGCCGTCGCCGGCGCGCGCGAAAGCGTGGCCTTGCTGATCAACGCCACCAACCCGGCGGAGATCTGTTTCGGCATGAACGCCACTTCGTTCATCCGCCTGGTCAGCCTCGGCATCGGCCAGATGCTTTCTGAGCGACCAAACGGGGAGCGTGACGAGATCGTCATCACCGACATGGATCACGATGCCAATATCGCGACGTGGCTGGCGCTGGCACCCGCCGGCGCCAAGTTCAAATGGTGGCGGATGCGCGAGGACGGCAATCTGCATGTCGACGATTTGCGCCCGCTGGTCTCCGAGCGCACCCGCCTCGTGGCCTGCACGGTGACGGCGCATTCGATCGGCTCGATCGTCGACGTTGCTTCAGTGGCTGGGATCGCGCATGCGGCAGGCGCCGAAGTGTTCCTCGACTGCGTGCATTACGGCCCGCACGGGCTGATCGATGTGCAGGCATGGGACTGCGACTATCTGGTCTGCTCCGGCTACAAGAATTTCTCGCCGCATATGGGCTTCCTGTGGGGCCGCTTCGAAACGCTGAAGCGTCTGCCGACCTTCCGCGAGGACTTCATTCCCGACGAGCCGCCCTATAAGATCGAGGCCGGCACCTTCATCTACGAGAACGTCTCCGGCATGGATGCCGCGGTGCGCTATCTCGAATCGATCGGCCGCAATTTCGCTCCAGCCAATAACCGATCGCGCCGCGACAACATCGTCGCCGGTATGAATGCCATTCGCGATTACGAGCAGGTGCTGGCGCGCGAAATGCTGGCGGTGCTCAAAGATTGCGGCGCGATGATCTACGGCGTGGCCGAAGAGGCACGCCTCCGCGAGCGCGTGCCGACCTTCTGCTTCAACATCGGCACGCTGTCGCCGCAGAGGATCGTCGAGGAGATGGCCGAGATGCAGATCGGCATTCGCGACGGCCACATGTATGCGCCGCGCCTGATGAAGCGGCTCAACCTCAGCATGGACAGCGGCGCCGTCCGCGCCTCGCTGGTGCATTACAATACGATCGAGGAAGTCCGGCGCTTCGGCGAGGCGCTTCGCACCATCATTGCCCGGCTGTCCTGATCGGGCTGGCCGGCGGCGCCGGCGCGATCCTCGTGAAGGGCGAAGGCGGTCGCACCCGGGTTCTCCAAGCCGAGGCGCAACTGCATGCTTGGGATCAGGTAATCGCCGCCATTCTGCTGCCGATAAGGAATGGGCTGGATTGTCTCGAGCGTCCGCATCCTTTCGCGCAGTCGCTCCGCGACAGGCTCGAAATCGGCCTCCCCGAAACGGTCCACCCTGTAGACCACGAACGGCGGAAGCACGTCGTAGCCCGGATAGTATAGAATCCCGTGGTTGATCGGGAACAGCAGGTCGTCGATCGGGCCGTTGACGCCGCGGGCGGAATAATGCTCCTCCCAGCCGCCGGTGGTAACGATTAGCATCGCGCGCTTGCCGGCGAGCGTTCCCTCGCCAAAGCGGTCACCCCACCTCTTATCGCTGTGCTCGCCGACGCCATAGGCGAAGCCGTAGGCATACACCCGATCGACCCAGCCCTTGAGGATCGCCGGCATGGCGTACCACCACAGGGGAAACTGGAGGATCAGGGTGTCGGCCCATAGCAGCTTGTCGATCTCCGCTTTGACGTCATCGGTCAGAGTGCCGCTCGCAAAAGCTTTTTTGGAGGCGCCGGCCGGCAGGAAGCGTGCTTCGGGCGGCCACGACGGAAAGTCGGCACGGTCCACCTCGGATTTCCAGCCATCGGCATAGAGGTCAGACACCCGCACCTCGTGGCCTTGGGTCTCGAGCTCCCTGATGGCGACGTCACGCAGTGCGCCGTTGAGCGAATTCGGTTCAGGATGAGCAAAAACAAGCAGGACTTTCATGGGTCTACTCCGAAGAAGGACGATAGACACCAAAGGTAGCCAGCCGTCGGCTAATCCACTATATGTAGGAAATGTATAAGATAATGCCGAATAATGGATAAATCGGACGTCACCCTCGAGCGCATGCGCACCTTCGTTCGCGTCGCCGAGCGCGGCAGCCTCTCGGCGGTGGCGCGCGAGCTCGGAGTTGGTCAGTCGACGGTCACGCGGCATCTGCGGGAGCTCGAGGAGGCCGTCGGCGTGCCCTTGCTCAGCAGGACCACCCGGCGTGTCACGATGACCGATGAAGGCAGCCGTTACTATGCCGACAGCGTCCAGATCCTGCGCCTCGTTGAGCAGGCCGGCGATGAGGCGCGAGGCACGCGCGGCGCATCGGCTGGCACGATCCGGATATCCTGCACGGCGGCGCTCGGCGTCTTGCACGTCAGCCGGCTGATCTTCGCCTTTCAGGACCGTTATCCCGACATCGGCATCGATCTCAGCCTAACCGACGAGCGCATCGACCTTGTGCGGGAGGGCGTCGACATCGCGCTTCGCCTCGGTCCGCTCACCGACAGCTCGATGAAGCTGCGGGCGCTCGGTCAGTCCCGGCGTCTGCTGGTGGCGGCGCCGGCCTATCTGGCGGCCCGGGGCAGACCGGCTGTCCCGCAGGATCTGCCTGGCCATGAAGGCATTCGGATGTCGAACATCGCGGGAAGCGACACGCTCGCCCTGCAGGGGCCGGGCGGCGAGCGCTTTGCGGTGCCCTTTGGCGGCCGATTTCGGGTCGACCATGGGCTTGCTGCGCGCAAAGCCCTTGTCGCCGGACGCGGTATCGCACCCGCCCACCACTGGCTTGTCGACGATCTTCTGGCGGCCGGCCGGCTGGAAATTATCCTGCCGGGCTATTTTCCGCCTCCCGTCCCGCTGAGCATGCTGATCGTTCCGGAGCGTGCGGGCATTGCCCGGGTGCGGCTGCTGGTCGACTTTCTCGCCGAGCAGATCTCCGGCATTCCGGGGATCGAGAAGCGGTAGCCGGCCGGCAAACCTCGCCGGATCAGGCGGCCTTCTTTTTCGCCAATCTTGCCTTGATGCTGGCGACGTCGGCACGCGGCGTCGCCGCGAACAGCGTCCTGGTATAGCTGTGCTTGGGGTCGGCGAAGACCTCGTCGCGCGAGCCGTATTCGACCGCTTCGCCGAAATACATCACCATCACATCGTCGGCGATATAGCGCACCACCGACAGGTCGTGGCTGATGAAAACATAGGTCAGTTGAAACTCATCCTGCAGGTCGGCGAGCAGATTCAGAACCTGCGCCTGCACCGAAAGATCAAGTGCCGAGACCGGCTCGTCCAGCACCAGGAGGCTGGGGTTGAGCATCAGCGCGCGGGCAATGGCGATGCGCTGGCGCTGGCCGCCCGAAAACATATGCGGGTAGCGATTGTAGTGCTCGGGGCCGAGACCGACCTTTTTCAGCATCTTCATGGCGAGATCGCGCCGCTCGCCGGCCGTGCTGTCGGTGTTGATGAGCAGCGGTTCGCCAAGCACGTCGCCGATCTTCTGGCGTGGATTGAGCGAACCATAGGGGTTCTGGAAGACAATCTGCACCTTGCGGCGCATTTCCTTCGACAGGCCGTCCCTCGCGATGTCTACCTTCTTGCCGTCGATGAAAAGCTCGCCGGAGGTCGCCGGGTCGATCAGAGTGATGATGCGGGCGAGCGTTGACTTGCCGCAGCCGCTCTCGCCGACGATGGCCAGCGTCTTGCCCTTGTCGACGCTGAACGAAACACCCTTGACCGCGTGAACCGTACGGGAGGGGCGGAAAAGCCCGCCGCCGACATGATAGTCGCGCACGATGTTCTTGCCTTCGACTACCGTCACGCTCATGTGGCGGTTCCTCCCGCGGATCGGGCTGCGACTACAGATGGGGCCGGCTCGAACAGCATGTCGGAAACAGTAGGCAACCGGTCGCCGACGGCGTTTTCCGGCAGCGCCGACAGAAGCGCGCTCGTGTAATTGCTCTTGGGGGATTCGAACAGCGACAGCACGTCGGCCTCTTCCATCTTGCGGCCCTTGTATTGGACGATGACACGGTCGGCGGTCTCGGCAACCACCCCCATATTGTGGGTGATCATGATCAGGCCCATGCCGTATTTGGCCTGCAGGCCGACCAGCAGATCGAGGATCTGCTTCTGGATGGTGACGTCGAGGGCCGTGGTTGGCTCGTCGGCGATCAAAAGCTTGGGATTGCAGGCGATGGCGATGGCGATCATGACGCGCTGGCACTGGCCGCCCGACATCTGGTGCGGGAAGGAGCCCAGCCGTTCCTCAGGGTCGGCGATGCCGACCAACTTCATCAGTTCGATGGCGCGTGCCCGGCGCTGGGCGCGGTCCATGCCCATGTGAAAGCGCAGCACCTCCTCAATCTGGAAGCCGACGGTAAAGCACGGGTTGAGGCTGGCGACCGGCTCCTGGAAGATCATCGAGATGTCCTTGCCGACAATCTTGCGCCGCTCGGACGGGCCGAGCTTAAGCAGGTCGATGCCGTCGAAGGCCATGCGGTCCGCCCTCACCGTCGCCGTGTTGGGCAAAAGCCCCATCACCGCCAGCATTGCCACTGATTTTCCGGAACCGGATTCGCCGACGATCGCCAACACCTCGCGCGGTTCGACCGACAGGTCGATGCCTTGTACCGCCATGAATGGTCCAGCGGCGGTGTCGAAGGAAACGGTCAGGTTCTTCATCTCGAGAAGAGGCATTGGATTATGACCTCTTCAGCTTGGGATCGAAGGCATCGCGCAGGCCGTCGCCGATCAGATTGATGGCAAGCACAGTGATCAGAATGGCAAGGCCGGGGAAGGTCACTACCCAAGGCGCGCGCAGGATGAACTCGCGCGCCGAGGCGAGCATCGTGCCCCATTCCGGCGTCGGCGGCTGCGCACCGACACCGAGGAAGCCGAGCGCCGCAGCCTCGAGAATGGCGTTGGAGAAGGACAGGGTGGCCTGCACGATCAGCGGTGCCAGGCAGTTCGGCAAGATCGTCCTCACCATCAAGCGAAGATGACCGGCACCAGCCACCTTGGCGGAGATGACATATTCGCGGTTCTTTTCGGCCATCACGGCGGCGCGGGTGAGACGCGCAAAATGCGGCTGCAGCACCAGCGCGATCGCCAGCATGGCGTTGAACAGCCCGGGGCCGAGGATCGCCACCAGCACCAGCGCCAGAAGCAGCGACGGGAAGGCCAGGATAATATCCATGATGCGCATGATCAGCGTGTCGACCCAGCCGCGGAAATAGCCGGCGAGCACGCCAAGCACGATGCCGCTGGTGAGCGAGAAGACGACCACCACCAGGCCGATGAACAGCGAGAAACGCGCCCCGAAAATCAACCGCGAAAGCATGTCGCGGCCGACCGCATCGGTGCCGAGCAGGAACATCGATTTGCCGCCTTGCTGCCAGGCAGGGGGCGCCAGCAGCGCATCGCGAAACTGCTCGTCGGGCGAATGCGGCGCGACGAACGGCGCAAAGACCGCCACCAGCACCAACGCCGAAAACACGACAAGGCCGATGACCGCGCCGGTGTTCATCGAGAAGTAGTGCCAGAACTCGGCGAAGGCGCGTTGCCTGCCGCCTGTCGGGATGGAGGCAGCGGTGGCTTCGGCGGCGGATTCGTCGGTCATCTCACTGCACCCGGATGCGCGGATTGATGACGGCGTAGAGCACGTCGACGATCAGGTTCACCGCCATGACGATCAGCGCGATGATCAGCAATCCGCTCTGAACGACGACATAGTCGCGCTTGCCGATGGCGTCGATCATCCATTTGCCGATGCCGGGCCAGGAAAAAATGGTTTCGGTAAGAATGGCGCCCGCCATCAACGTGCCGACCTGCAGTCCGATGGTGGTGACCACCGGAATCAGCGCGTTGCGAAAAGCGTGCAGCCCGATGACACGGCGCGGCGCCAGGCCCTTGGCGCGCGCGGTGCGGACATAGTCCTCGCCCAGCACCTCGAGCATCGCCGAGCGAGTCTGGCGCGCTATGACGGCAAGCGGGATCGTCGCCAGCACGATGGACGGCAGGATCAAATGGCTGACGGCGGATTTGAAAGCGCCGCTCCTGCCGGAGATCAGGCTGTCGATGAGCATGAACCCGGTCGTCGGCCTGAAGAAATACTGCAGGCCGATGCGGCCGGAAACCGGCGTCCAGCCGAGATAACCGGAGAAGAAGATGATGAGCAGCAACCCCCACCAGAAGATCGGCATCGAATAGCCGGTCAGCGCGACACCCATCGTCGCCTGGTCGAACCACGAGCCGCGCTTGACCGCCGCGAAGATACCGGCAGGAATGCCGAGCAGGACGGCGATGATCAACGCCACCGTCGCCAGTTCCAGCGTGGCTGGAAACAGCGCCTGGAATTCGCCGAGCACTGGCCGCTTGGTGGCAATCGATATGCCGAAATCGCCGGTCAGGACCCTGCCGATATATTCCAGGTACTGGATGACATAAGGCCGATTGTAGCCAAACTGCTCGATGAGTTGGGCGTAGCGTTCGGGGCTGACGCCGCGCTCGCCGGCCAGGGCCAGAATGGGATCGCCGGGCAGAAGCCGGACGAAAGCGAACGCCGCCAGCGATATGCCGAACACGGTCGGGATGATCAAAGCGAGCTTGTGGAGGAGATAACGGAGCATCTTGCTTCATAGAACGGCGGCGCAGGAAGTCCAGCGCCGCCGTTCAATTTCTCAGGACTTATTCGGTGACGTCGACGCCGTCAAACCGATGAATGCCGAGCGGGTCCATAACGAAGCCCGACACCTTCTTGTTCATCGGCATGAAGACCTTGGAGTGGGCGATGGTCAGCCACGGAGCCTCACGCTTGAACACCACCTGAGCTTCCTCGTAGATCTTGGTGCGCTCGGCGACGTCCGTCGTCGCCTTGCCTTTTTTCAGCAGGGCTTCGAATTCCTGGTTGCACCAGATCGCATAATTGGACTGGCCGATGGCATCGCAACCGAGCAGGAAAAAGAAGTTGTCCGGATCGCCATTGTCCCCGGTCCAGCCCAGTTGGAAGGCGCCGTCGCGATCCTTAGCTTTGCCGCGCTGGCGATACTCCGTCCATTCGTAGCTGACGATCTCCGCCTTGACGCCGACGGCGGCATAGTCGGCCTGGATCAACTCGGCGACGCGCTGGGCGTTCGGGTTGTAGGGGCGGCTGACCGGCATAGCCCAGATCTTCATCGACAGATCCTTGACGCCTGCATCGGCCAGCATCTTCTTGGCCGCCTCCGGATCGTAGGGATCGTCCTTGATGTCCTTGTTATAGGACCACATGGTCGGCGGGATCGGGTTGATGGCCGGCGCGCCGGCGCCCTGATAGACCGCGTCGATGATCGCCTTCTTGTTTACCGCTATGTTGAGGGCCTTGCGGACCTCGACTTTGTCGAAGGGCGGCAGCGTCGTGTTGTAGGCGAGATAGCCGATGTTCAGGCCTTCCTGCTCGTCGACTTTCAGGTTCGCGTCACCCTGCAGCCCGGCAATGTCGGCCGGCGCCGGGTATGACATGATATCGCACTCGCCTGCCTTCAGCTTCTGCGCGCGCACGGCCGGATCGGGCGTGATGGCGAAGATCAGATCGTCGATCTTCTGGCGGCCGCCAAAGTAGCCGTCCCATGCCGCATAGCGTACGACCGCATCGACCTGATAGTCGACAAATTGGAACGGACCAGTGCCGACCGGCTTCTGGGTGAACTGCTGCCTGGTGCCGGCCTTGTCGAGCTGGTCGGCATATTCCTTGGAAACGATCGAAGCGAAATCCATGCCGAGGTCCGGCAGGAAGGCGACTTCAGGCTTGTTCAGCACGAACTTCACCGTCAGATCGTCGACCTTGACGATTTCCTTCAGGAGATCGGGGAAGCCCATGCCGGTGAAATACTCCCAGCCGGTGCCTTCCAGGTAGCTGTACCAGGGGCTTTCTTTCTTCCACTGGCGTTCGAAGGAAAAGATCACGTCGTCGGCGTTGAGGTCGCGCGTGGGCGTGAAATAATCCGTCGTCTGGAATTTCACACCCGGGCGAAGCTTGAAGGTGTATTCGAGACCGTCGTCGGAAACCGTCCAGCTCTCCGCCAGGCCGGGCGAGATGGTGGTCTTGCCATGCTCGAACTCGACCAGGCGCGAATAGATGGTGCGCGACGAAGCGTCGAAGTCGTTGCCGCCGCTCCATGGCGACGGGTCGAAGCCGGCCGGCGATGCCTCCGAGCAATAGACCAGTTGTTTTGCATTGGCCATGCCGCCGAGGACGCTTGCAGCCAGCAACGCGGCTGCAAAAGTCAGTTTCTTTTTCATTGAGCACTCCCTGATGTTCTTCCAAGCCCCTCTATCAGGCTCGCGAAGGCCGCATATAAGCACCGTTTTTCTGGCTTTGGAACTGCTTGTTTGCCTAACCCACGGGAAGCAGAAAAAAATTCCGGCATGCGGCGAATTGTGGAAAAAACGAGCCAAATCCGCAGATCACGACATTATTAGCGACTTCAATTTTTTGTTGATCGGCGATGCCGCCAATTCGGGGAATCGAGCCGTTCGGTTCAAGAGATGCGCGTCCGAAAACCGGTCGCGGCCGAGAGCTTTGATGGCAAGTCTTGCCGCACTGCCAGGTGGGCGAGGCTTGCACGGCCGCTGCTAGTGGCAATACATAGATAGGTGGACAGCGTGGTGGATTCCCCAGGCTCCGGACATTGCGGCAAGCGTGGGATACCTTTGTTTGTCAGGGGCGGCGGTGGCGCTCAAGCGTGCCGAAACAATAAGAACGATTGAGGGAGCGACAGGTGGCAAAACCGGCAAAGACAACAACCGCGGCGAAAGCAAAGGCCGAGGCAACATCGAAAGCGGTCAAGCCAAAAGCGGCCGCCGCCAAGCCGAAGACTACCGCGAAGGCAAGTGCGAAGCCGGCGAAGACCGCGGCTGGAAAGACTGCCAAGCCGGCAGCCGGCAAGACGGCGCCTGCCGCAAAGTACCCCACCGTCAAGCCGGCGGCGGAGGCAGTGCCGACAGCGCCCAAACAGGCGGCAGCTTCAGCCAGAAGATTGCCGAAGGCGATCACCTCGCTGGCCGCCGGCCTGCCTGAAAAACCGTGGCTCCAGAGTTACCCAAAGATCGTGCCGGCCGAGATCGGCGCCCTGCCCTCCAGCTCGATCGGTGACTTTCTCGTCGCCGCCTGCAAGCAGTTTGCGAACCGGCCGGCCTTCGTCTGCATGGGCAAATCGATCACCTATGCCGATCTTGAGCGACAGTCGGCTGCCTTCGGCGCCTATTTGCAATCAAAGGGGCTGCAGAAGGGCGCACGTGTCGCGCTGATGATGCCGAACGTGCTGCAATATCCGGTGGCGATGATGGCGGTGCTTCGCGCCGGCTATGTCGTGGTGAACATCAATCCGCTCTACACGCCGCGCGAGCTTGAGCACCAGCTCAAGGATTCCGGCGCTCAAGCCATTGTCATCCTCGAAAATTTCGCCTGCACCTTGCAGGCGGTGATCGCCAGGACCGCGGTCAAGCATGTCGTGGTCGCCACGATGGGCGACATGCTCGGCGGGCTCAAGGGAACGATCGTCAACTTCGTCGTGCGCCGCGTCAAGAAGATGGTGCCGGCATGGTCGCTGCCCGGCCATGTCAAATTCAACGCCGCATTGAAGGCCGGCGCCGGCGTGACCTTCAAACCCGCCGAGGTCGTGGCCGGCGACATCGCCTTCCTGCAATATACGGGCGGTACGACCGGCATCTCCAAGGGCGCGATGCTTTTGCACAGCAATGTCTTGGCGAACGTCGCGCAGAACGCGCTCTGGGTCGAAGACGCCTACACGGTCAAGCCGAAACCGGCGCATATGAACTTCCTCTGCGCGCTGCCCCTCTATCATATCTTTGCGCTCACAGTGAACGCGATGATGGGAATGCAGCAGGGCGCGCAGAACGTGCTCATCCCCAATCCGCGCGACATTCCCGGCTTCGTCAAGGAGCTGCAGAAATACCCGATCCACATCTTTCCTGGCCTCAACACGCTGTTCAATGCGCTGCTCAATAATGAGGATTTTCGCAGGCTCGACTTCAAGCCGCTGATCCTGACGCTGGGTGGCGGCATGGCAGTGCAGAAGGGCATCGCAGAGCGCTGGAAGGCGCTGACCGGCTGCCCGATCAGCGAGGCCTACGGACTCTCCGAAACCTCGCCGGGGGCGACCGCCAACAAATTCAGCGACGGAGTCTACACCGGCACGATCGGGCTGCCGCTGCCCTCGACCGAGATCGCCATCCGCGACGACGACGGCAACAATTTGCCGCTCGGCGAGGTCGGCGAAATCTGCATCCGCGGACCGCAGGTGATGGCCGGCTACTGGAACCGGCCGGACGAGACCGCCAAGGTGATGACCAAGGACGGCTTCTTCAAATCGGGCGACATGGGCTTCATGGACGAGCGCGGCTACACCAAGATCGTCGACCGCAAGAAGGACATGATCCTGGTTTCCGGCTTCAACGTCTACCCGAACGAACTCGAGGAGGTGGTGGCGCAGCATCCGGGCGTACTCGAAGTGGCGGCGATCGGCGTGCCGGACGAGCATTCGGGTGAAGTGCCAAAGCTGTTCGTCGTCAAAAAGGACCCGGCACTGACCGCCGAGATGCTGACGGCTTATTGCCGCGAGAACCTGACCGGCTACAAGCGTCCCAGATATATCGAATTCCGCACCGAACTGCCGAAGACACCGGTCGGCAAGATCCTGCGACGAGCGTTGCGGGGCTAGGCGCAGCTTGAGCGATTGCATCGTCGGCACCAACGCCGTGGATATAGGTTCGCGGCCAGACCCGGCAGAGTTCATCCGGGCGCACATGCGGATCGCCCCCGTGCCCGCGCTTCCCGAAATCCGGCTTTACACCGCCCATCCGGGAAGCGGCCTCAGGCGGCTTCTCGAATGGAACCAACATGGGACCGAAGAAGACGGACCTGAACCGGAGCCACCGTACTGGGCCTATGTCTGGGCCGGCGGCGCGGTGCTTGCCCGCTACATAATCGACCGGCCGGAGACCGTGGCCGGGCGTCGCGTGCTCGACCTCGGCGCCGGCTCGGGCCTCGTCGGCATCGCTGCGGCGAAAGCCGGAGCCAGCGCGGTCGTCGCGGCCGAGATGGATCGTAATGGTGTGGCTGCGCTCAGCCTCAATGCGACTGCGAATGGCGTCGCTATCATGATCATTGGCAACGACATCACCGGCGGTCCGCCGCCACCAGTGGACATCGTGGTGGTCGGCGACCTGTTTTACGCCCACGATCTTGCCGGCCGGGTCGTTCCCTTCCTCGACCGCTGCCTTGCTGCCGGCATCGCCGTGCTGATCGGCGATCCGGGCCGCGCCTATCTGCCGCGCTCGCGGCTTCGCCTGCTGGCCGAATACGAGGTGCCGGATGTCGGCGAGGGCAGGAATGCGGCGATGAAACCGAGCGGCGTGTTCTCGTTCGGACCAGCTAGCTGCGAGTCTAGACCGTCTCGCTGACTCGGGCCGCAAGAAAATCGGGCAGATCGGCCACCGAATCCAGGATGACGTCGGCGATCTGCGACAGCGATTCACGTGTGCCGGTGCCGGACAGTACGCCGATCGCCAGGCCGCAGCCGCCGGCGCGCGCCATCTCCAGATCGTGACGATTGTCGCCGACCATTGCGATCGTCGCCGGCCTGAGCCCTGTCAGATCCGAAAAGGCAAGGATCGTATCCGGCGCCGGTTTTGGATTGGCCACCGCGTCGTAACCATAGGCGGCTTCGAAAAGCTGCGCGACGCCCAGCGTGACCAAGGTCTTTTCCGCGCCGCTGGTCGAGTCGTTGGTGGCGACGCCAAGCCGGTAGGATTTTCTGTGAAGCAGCTCAAGCGTCTCGACCACACCCGGCAGCGCCACGGCCATCGCCGATCCTTGCGCCGAGGTGATGGCATTGAAGCGGGCGACGGCAAGCATCTGGTCCTCGTCGGATAGCCGCGGAAACCACAGCTCGACGACGTCCATGTTGGTCCCGGAGGCAAAAATCGAATCCGGCTTGAAGCGCCTGGTGGCGAAGTCGAAGCCCGCCGCCGCAAGCAGCCTGTCTGCCTTCCAGCGATCGCCTTCGGCCGCATCCATCGCCATGAAGTCGGCAATGCCCAGCCATGTCGCGTTGAAATCTACGAGCGTGCCGTCCTTGTCGAACAATATTCCCTTGATGTCCGCCAAGCTTTTCACTCCGGGCCGCGCAAGCGGTGAATGTATTCCACCAGTCCGGCAGTCGAGGCATCCCGCTTTGCGGCATTCTCCTTGCCTTCAACGACGGGCAGCAGCCCGGTCGCCAGTTCCTTGCCGAGCTCGACGCCCCACTGGTCGAAGGAGTTGATGTTGAACAGCGTGCCTTCGACGAAGACGCGATGTTCGTAAAGCGCAATCAGCCGTCCGAATGTACGTGGGTCGAGCTTTCTGTAGAGGATCGTCACCGAGGGGCGGTCGCCGGAGAAGACGCGGTGCGGAGCAATCCTGTCGACATCGGCGGGCTTCACGCCTTTCGCCAGCATCTGCGCGCGGGCCTCCTCCAGCGTGCGGCCCTTCATGAAGGCTTCCGACTGCGCCAGGCAA
This sequence comes from Mesorhizobium sp. M0815, assembly GCF_040319995.1. Lineage (NCBI taxonomy): Bacteria > Pseudomonadati > Pseudomonadota > Alphaproteobacteria > Hyphomicrobiales > Phyllobacteriaceae > Mesorhizobium > Mesorhizobium sp. M0815. The sequence goes on from NZ_JAMYOU010000009.1 coordinate 153,455, forward strand.
TTGGCAAGCAGAAGGTCGTGGTGATGCTTCAGTTCCGGCTCGTGGCCGACGGCAGCGGCGAGGAATTCGACCGGAATGAAATCGGTGCCCTGATGCAGAAGCTGGAAGAAGGCGTGCTGGCCGTTGGTGCCGGGCTCGCCCCAGACCAGCGGGCCGGTCGGCGTCGTTACAGCACCGCCATCCAGGGTGACGCTCTTGCCGTTCGATTCCATGTCGAGCTGCTGCAGATAGGCCGGCAGCCTGGACAGACGCTGATCGTAAGGGATGACGGCGCGAGCGGGATATTTGCAGATCACGCGATGCCACCAGCCGATCAGCCCCATCAGCGCCGGCAGGTTGTTCGCCAGCGGCGCGGTGCGGAAATGCTCGTCCATCTCATGGGCGCCGTCGAGAAAGGCGCGAAAATCCTTAGGGCCTATGGCGATCATCACCGGCAGGCCGATCGCACCCCAGACGGAATAACGACCGCCGACCCAGTCCCAGAAGCCGAAGACGCGATCGGGCGCGATGCCGAATTTGGCGACCAGGTCGAGCGCCGTCGAGACGGCAGCGAAATGCTTGCCGACCGCTTCCTTGCCGAGCGCCTTCTCGACCCATCTGCGTGCCGTCTCGGCGTTGGTCATCGTCTCGACCGTAGTGAAGGTCTTGGAGGCGATGATGAACAGGGTGGTCTCGGCGGAAAGACCCTTCAGCGTGTCGTGGATATGGGCACCGTCGATATTGGACACGTAATGTGCGCGCGGACCGTCATGATAGGGCGCCAGCGCCAGCGTCGCCATGGCCGGGCCGAGGTCGGAGCCGCCGATGCCGATGTTGACGATGTCGGTGATCTTCTTGCCGGTGGCGCCGGCCGCCTTGCCGGAACGCACCGCGTCGGCGAAGGCGCCCATCGCGTCGAGTACGCCGAGGACTTCTGCCTTCACGTCCTGGCCGTCGAGCACGATGCCCTTGCCGGTAAGGTTACGCAGCGCCGTGTGCAGCACGGCGCGGCCTTCGGTGACGTTGATCTTGTTGCCAGCAAACATCGCGTCGCGCCGGCCTTCGAGGTCGGCGGCCTCAGCTAGGTTCTCCAGCAACTCCATCGTCCGCGCATCGACCGCGCATTTCGACCAGTCGAGCAGCAGGTCGCCGTCGCTGGCGGAGAATTTCTCGAAGCGCTGCGGATCGGCAGCGAAAGCCTCGCGCATCGAGCCCGATTTGGCCGCACGATGATCGCGCAACAAGTCGAGCTGCTTTTGAAAGGACGATTGATCCACTGCTTCGCTCCGGTCTCTTGAGATGCATCTTATCAGGCCGGATGTTTCCGGCGCGTGTCGTCGCGGCAAACTATCGGGTCGAATTCCATCCGTTTCAATGCGCAGCGATGCCGCAGCGCAGCGTGGGCCGGCGCAAAGGATCACTGGCATAAATCCCAGCGATCAGAAAAATTGATTGGCGCAACACCTTGTGCCACCGGTACATTCGACTGGTCCAGCCAAGTGAAAAAAGCTGGCCATCGAGGAACATCTCCCATGCCACAGAGAAACGACACGGCCATATGGTCCGGCCTGTTCCGGATTTCGGCGGAATCCGGTCAGACCCTGCAGGCGCAGATCCGTCAGGCGATCGTCGCCGCCATCCTCGACCGGCAGATCGCGGCTTCCATGCCGCTTCCGTCCTGCCGGATTCTCGCCGAAAAACTCGGCGTAGCGCGTGGCACCGTGGTGCTGGCCTTCCAGCAGCTGGTCGACCAGGGCTTCCTGGTGGCGCGCGAGCGCCGCGGCCACTTCGTCAATCCCGAAGTGCTGGCGACGCCGGCCAAACCGCACCAGAAGGCGCCCGACCAAGCCAACGAGATCGACTGGAAGGCCCGCCGGCAGATCGCGGCGAGCGACATGCCACCGCCGGCCAAGCACGACAACTGGATCAAGTCGTCCTACCCCTTCGTCTATGGCCAGTTCGACCCGGCGCTGTTCCCGACCGCCGAATGGCGCGAGTGCAACCGCATGGCGCTGGCGGTGCTCGAAATCCGCAACTGGGCGTCCGACATGGTCGACCGCGACGATCCGCTCCTGATCGAGCAGATCCAGGCACGGCTGCTGCCGCGGCGCGGCATCTTCGCCAATCCGGACGAGATCATCGTGACGCTGGGGGCGCAGAACGCGCTCTACATGCTGGCGACGCTGTTGATGACGAAAGGCTCCAAGGTGGCGATGGAGGATCCGGGCTATCCCGATGCACGTTCGATCTTCCGGCTGGCCGGCGCCGAGATCCAGCCGGTTCCGGTCGACCACTCCGGCATCGTAACCTCGGCCATTCCCAATGATTCTGGCTTCGTCTTCGTCACGCCCAGCCACCATTGCCCGACCATGGTGCCGCTGTCGGCGGAGCGGCGGCAGGATCTTTTGGCGCGCGCCAACCGCTACAACCAGATCATCATCGAGGACGGCTATGACAGTCAGCTCCTGGACGAGTCGCCGCAGCAGGCGCTGAAGAGCCTCGATCGCTCGGGCCGCGTCGTCTATGTCGGCTCGATGTCGAAGACGTTGGCTCCCGGCCTCAGGCTCGGCTACATCGTCGCCTCGGCCGGGCTGATCTCCGAGCTTCGGGCGCTGCGCCGCTTCATGCTGCGCCACCCGCCGGCGAACAACCAGCGCGCCGTCGCATTGTTCCTGTCGCTCGGCCATCACGAGGCGCTGGTGCGGCGGCTGTCGAGCGCCTTCGACGAGAGGCGCAAGCGTCTGGTCCATGCGATTTCCGCCTTCCTGCCGGAGTGGCGCTCGACCGATTCGGCCGGCGGCACGTCGCTCTGGCTCGAGGGACCGCGCGGCACCGATTCGCGCGGGCTGGCGGAGGCCGCGGCCTCGCGCAGCGTCATCATCGAGCCTGGCGACCGCTTCTTCGACCGCACCGAAAAGCCATCGCGTTTCATGCGCTTGGGCATTTCCTCGATCGCGTTGCAGCACATCGAACCCGGCATCCGCGAACTGGCGACGGCAGCTGGACGCAGGCCGGCAGCGGCCTGATCTCCCTTCCCCGACCGGAGCCTGGCGCATGTAGTGCGGCTCCGGTTCTTTAGCTCCTTGGCATATGCGACGGGACCGGCTGGCACATAGGCTGTGCCAATGCCGGCGGCATAGTCGCTGTATAAAGGGGACGAAGCAGGCCGATGGTGGACCAACCGCCGCGCCCGCTCCGCAGCTAAAGTTGGAGTGCCTTCATGCCAATGGCCCATGAGAAGCAGGACGTGTCCGCAGACCAGCGTTCGCGGCGGTCCGGCGGGCGCGAGGCGCGCCGCGCCATGCGGGCGGCACCGCTCGCCGACGACGTCAAGCCGGTGCGCGCCGGCCTCGAAGGCGGAAGCTACAGCCCGCTCAGCGGCAATGATTGCGAACGTATCCACGAGGCCGTGCTTACCCTTTTGGAGACGGTCGGTTTCGCCAACGCCATCCCCTCTTGCATTGAGGCACTGACCAAGGCCGGCGCAACGCTTGGCGAGGACGGCCGCCTGCGCTTTCCTCGCGGTCTGGTGGTCGAAACGATCAAGAAAGCGGCGCGGCATTTCACCCTGCACGGCCAGGATCCGAAGCACGACATGGTGATCCAGGGCAAGCGTGTGCATTACGGCACGGCTGGTGCTGCGGTGCATCTTGTCGATGTCGAAAAGCGTGAGTATCGCGAGTCGCTGCTGCAGGACATTTACGATGCGGCGCGTCTGGTCGAGGGGCTCGACAACATCCATTTCTTCCAGCGGCCGATGGTGCCACGCGACATCCCCGACCCGCTCGATATGGATTTCAACACGCTCTACGCCTGTGTCATGGGCACGTCGAAGCATGTCGGCACCTCGTTTACCGTGCGTGAGAACGTCAAGCCGGCGCTCGACATGCTCTATGCCATCGCCGGCGGCGAAGAGAATTTTCGCGCGCGGCCTTTCGTCTCCAATTCGAACTGTTTCGTCGTGCCGCCGATGAAGTTTGCCGAGGACGCCTGCGGCGTGCTCGAAGCCTGTGCCGAGGGCGGCATTCCGATCCTGCTGCTGTCGGCAGGCCAGGCAGGTGCGACGGCACCGGCGGCGATTGCCGGTGCCGTGGTGCAGGCGGTCGCCGAAGTGCTGGTCGGCCTAATCTATGTCAACGCCATCAAGCCAGGCCACCCGGCAATCTTCGGCACCTGGCCGTTCGTCTCGGACCTCCGGACCGGCGCCATGTCGGGCGGTTCGGCCGAGCAGGCGGTGCTGACCGCGGCCTGCGCGCAGATGGCACAATTTTACGACCTGCCGGGCGGTTCGGCCGCCGGCATGACGGATTCGAAACTGCCTGACATTCAGTCAGGCTACGAAAAGGGCATAACCGACGTGATGGCCGGTCTTGCCGGCCTCAACCTGGTTTACGAATCGGCCGGCATGCACGCCTCGCTGCTCGGCTTTTGCCTTGAGAGCCTGATCATCGACAACGACATGCTCGGCCACTGCCTGCGCTGCGTGCGCGGCATCGAGGTGACGGACGAGTCGCTGTCCATCGACACCATCGCCGATGTCTGCCTGAAGGGCCCGGGCCATTATCTCGGCAACGAGCAGACGCTGCGGCTGATGCAGACCGAATATTTCTATCCGGCCGTCGGCGACCGCTTTTCGCCGAAGGAATGGAATGAGAAAGGCAGGCCCGACATCTTGCAGCGGGCGATCATCGAGAAGAAACGCGTGCTTGCCGAACGCTTCCCGCGCCATGTGCCGAAGCCCGTCGACGACAAATTGCGCGCCCGTTTCGGCGATATGATCAAGCTGCCGCGCGGCAGAATGGGCGGCTGAGCGTTAGCCGCTCGCCGCCAGCAACAAGACGCCGGCCAGCGCCGATCCGGCAAGCGTCGGCAGCATGCCGATTTTCAGCTTCAGAATGGCGATCATCGAGGCACAGGAAAGCAGCGCCGCGCGCCAGTCTATCGATGAAAGCACCGGCACGTCCATTCCAAGCCCGACATTGCGCACTTCGCCGAAGATGACGTGCAAGCCGAACCATAGAGCGAGATTCATGATGACGCCGACGACGGCGGCGGTGATTGCGCCGAGCGCCGCCGACAGCGCCTTGTTGCCGCGCAGCGCTTCGATGTAAGGCGCGCCAAGGAATATCCACAGGAAACATGGGGTAAACGTCGCCCACAGCGTGAACAGCCCGCCAAACAACCCGGCAAGCAGAGGCGCCAGCGAGCCCGACTGGCGGAAGGCAGCGACGAAGCCGACGAACTGCAAGACCAGGATGAGCGGGCCCGGCGTGGTTTCGGCAAGTCCGAGGCCGTCGACCATTTCACCGGGTGCCAGCCAGCCGAAGTACTCGACCGCTGCCTGCGCCACATAGGCAAGGGCCGCGTAGGCGCCGCCGAAGGTAACGACCGCCATGACACTGAAGAAGCCACCGATTTGCGTCCAGACGCTGGCCGAGCCGGTGACAGCCCAGACCAGCAGAACAGGCCCGAGCCAGATCGGCAGCCAGATCGCCAAGATGCGCGGCGCGTGCCATCGCGTCGGCCTGACGTGGGTCAGTTCACCGCGCTCGAACATCAGATCGACCGCGCCCTTGATGTCGGGAACATCGCCCTTGCCATGCGAAGCGCCGGAAAAAAATGCCGGCGCACTACGGTTGCCGATCCAGCCTGCCAGGCCGGCAAGCAGGACGATCAGCGGAAACGGCACGTTCAACGCGTAGATGGCGATGAAGGCGGCGAGTGCGATCGACACCATGACGGGGTTTTTCAGCGCGCGTCTGCCGATCCGGATCACCGCCTCGATGACAATGGCGAGCACGGTCGCCTTGACCCCGAAAAACAGCGCCGCGACGAGTGGTACATCGCCATAGAGCGCATAGAGGCTCCTCAGGACGAGCATGACAAGCGCGCCCGGCACGACGAAGAGAATGCCGGCAACAAGGCCGCCGACCGTTTTGTGCAGCAACCAGCCGATATAGATGGCGAGCTGCTGGGCCTCGGGGCCAGGCAGCAGCATGCAGTAGTTCAACGCATGCAGGAAACGCTGTTCGCCGATCCAGCGCCGTTCCTCGACCAATTCCTTGTGCATGAGTGCGATCTGCCCGGCCGGGCCGCCAAAGCTGAGCACGCCGATTTTCGCCCAGACTTTCACGGCCTGCCGGAAGCTCGGCACAACCGGCTCTTGGATCTCCGGCGGCTTTTTCGAAAGGACGGCGCTCACGAAGGCTTGCCCGCGCCGAGATTGCCCGTGCCGGCGGCCGGCCAGTTATGCGTCTCCTCGGTGGCATCGCGGCACCAGCGGAAGAACGCATCGTAAAGCAGCATGCCGGCCTCGAGCTGCTCCAGATCGTCGCGAAACATCCGTGACAGGCCAAGCGAGGCGGCCAGGAACCCGGCCGCCTGTGGGACAAGATCGAGGCTCGCAGTATCGGCAGCGCGTATGATCGTGGCGAGGCGATCGAGCGCTTCGGATTTTAGTCCGAACTCCTCGATCATGGTATCGAAGGTGCAGCGTTCGCCGCGGTGGCTCCAGAACACGTTCTCGATGTCGAAAGGCACGGCCTGAAAGCGATCGGCGACGGCCGCCACTTCGGCCGGCTCGACGAAGAGAAAGACCGCGTGAGGATTGATGAAGCGTCGGATCAGCCAGGGGCACGCGATGCGATCGACCTTCGGGCGCGTACGCGTCACCCAAACGGTGCGGCCCTTGGCATCGGCGGGCGGTATCTTGCCGGTGTGAACCAAAAGCCCCTTGGCATCGCGCCATGCCTCAAACCCGCCTTCGAGCGATTCGGCGGCAATGCCCTCGTGCCGCAGCCATGCGGCCACGCCTTGCGAGAGCTTTTTTCCCTGTTGGCAGACCACCGTCACTTGCTGGCCAGTGAATTCGCCAGCCCAGGTGGCGACGGTCTTGAAGTCACACCGGATTGAGCCCGGCAACAGGCGCGGATCGGCGTTGTAGTCATCATTGATGCGGACATCGATGATTGCGGGCGCACCCGGCAGCCCAATCAGACGAGACAGTTGCGATACAGTGATAGCGGTTGTTGACGGCATGGCGTCCACCTCCTTGAAAGAGAAGCTTGGACGCGAACGTTGGGCTGACGCCTCACGGGGTCGTCGCGATGCACCCCTTACGATGATCGTGGATTTGTCACGCCCGCTTGTCAAGCATTCCCGTTCTCGCGGGAGCGATCGCTTTTGACAAATGACCGCGTCCAACTCTGTGGCGGGCATTTCTCCCCGTTAGCGGGCTGTTGACGGGGAGAAATGAGGTGACCGTTACGCTGGCGACCTGACGGCTCGTGCGACGGACCCTGGTCAGTGATTGTCCCTCGGCACGCCGCTTGTATGAGCCACATCCTGGTACTTCACCGCCGGCTTCAGCACCATGCCTTCGGAAAACTGGTCGACCATGCCGCGCTGGATTTCCTGCCACGGCGTCTGGTGCTTCGGATAATGATAGCCGCCATTGTTCTGCAGCTCGGCGCGGCGCCGCGTGATCTCGTCGTCGCTGACAAGGATGTCGGCGGTACCCTTGCGCAGGTCGATGCGGACGCGATCGCCGGTCTTCAGCAGCGCCAGGCCGCCGCCGATGGCGGCTTCCGGCGAGGCGTTGAGGATCGACGGCGAGCCCGACGTGCCTGACTGACGACCGTCGCCGATACAGGCCAGCGCGTGGATGCCCTTTTTGATCAGATAGGCAGGCGGCTGCATGTTGACGACTTCGGCGCCGCCGGGATAGCCGATCGGGCCGGCGCCGCGCATGAACAGGATGGTGTACTCGTCGATGCCCTGTGCCGGGTCGTCGATACGGGCGTGATAATCCTCGGGGCCGTCGAAGACCATGGCGTTGCCCTCGAACGCTTCCGGGTCCTTCGGGTTCGACAGATAGCGTTCGCGGAATTCGGGCGAGATGCCACTGGTCTTCATGATCGCCGAATCGAACAGATTGCCCTTGAGGTTGATGAAGCCGGCATTGGCTTTCAGCGGCTCGGCAACCGTGCGGATGACGTCGAGGTTCTCGTTGACGGCGCCGCTGCAATTGTCGCCGATGGTCTTGCCGTTAGCAGTCATGGCTTCCGGATAGGGCAGCATGCCGCCCTTCATCAGTTCGGCGATCACAGCCGGCACGCCGCCGGCATGGTGATAGTCCTCGCCGAGATATTCGCCGGTCGGCTGCAGATTGACGATGAGCGGAATGTTGAGGCCAACCTTCTGCCAATCGTTGTTGTCGAGCGGCACGCCGAGGTGGCGGGCGATGGCGTTGAGGTGGATCGGCGCATTGGTCGACCCGCCGATCGCCGAATTGACGACGATGGCGTTCTCGAAGGCCTTGCGGGTCATGATGTCGGAGGGCTTCAGATCCTCATGCACCATGTCGACGATGCGCTTTCCAGTCTCATAGGCGATCTGGCCGCGTTCGCGATAGGGGGCGGGGATTGCGGCCGAGCCCGGCAATTGCATGCCGAGCGCCTCGGCCAGCGAATTCATCGTGGTAGCGGTGCCCATCGTGTTGCAATAGCCGGTCGACGGCGCCGAGGAGGCGACGATGTCCATGAACTCGTCATAGCCGATCTCGCCGGCCGACAGGCGCTGGCGCGATTCCCAGACGATGGTGCCGGAGCCGGTGCGCTTGCCCTTGTGCCAGCCGTTGAGCATCGGGCCGACCGAAAGCGCGATAGCCGGAATGTTGACGGTAGCCGCGGCCATCAGCATGGCCGGCGTCGTCTTGTCGCAGCCGATGGTGAGCACCACGCCGTCGAGCGGATAGCCGTAGAGCACCTCGACCAGGCTGAGATAGGCAAGGTTGCGGTCGAGCGCAGCTGTCGGCCGCTTGCCGGTTTCCTGGATCGGGTGGCAAGGAAACTCGAAAGGAATGCCGCCCATCGAGACGATGCCCTCGCGCACGCGCTTGGCCAGTTCGATGTGATGGCGGTTGCAGGGCGACAGGTCCGAGCCGGTCTGGGCGATGCCGATCAGCGGCTTGCCGGACATCAGTTCGGCCCGCGTCAGCCCGTAATTCAGGTAGCGCTCCAGATAAAGTGCCGTCATGCCCGGATTGTCGGGATTGTCGAACCACTCTTGCGAGCGAAATTTTTTCTTGCTGGTGGGGGCGCCTGCCATCGTGGTCTCCGTATTTGTATGACAAATCGATATGACAACGCGCGGGAGCAGGCAAGGGGCACGCGCCATCCGAATCCGCACTTTGGTGCGATAGACACACATCTGCCTCCGCGCTAGACGGGATCGTGGTTTGTCAGTCCGCTATCCCGGAAAAGTTGGAGCGTGTCGCCGCGGACCCCGCCCGGTCCTTCGGGCCACCCTCCGCTCAAAGGGGAAGGATATCCGCATCACTCGAACACGATGCTCGGCACTGCAGCCTCGGCCGCGCCGCGCTCTTCATTGACGCGGTGCCAGACCTTGGCGGCGATGTCGCGATAGATTTTCGCCTCGGCGCTATCGGGCTTGGAGACCACCACCGGCGTGCCGGCATCGGAGCTTTCGCGGATGCCCATCTCGAGCGGCACTTCGCCAAGGAAGGTGACGCCGAGGCGCTCTGCCTCACGGCGCGCGCCGCCATGGCCGAAGATGTCGTAGCGTTTCCCCGTATCGGGGGCGAGAAAATAGCTCATGTTTTCGACGATGCCCAAAAGCGGCACGTCGACCTTTCTGAACATGTTGAGACCTTTGCGCGCATCGATCAGGGCCAGGTCCTGTGGCGTCGAGACGATGACGGCGCCGGCCAGCGGCACCTGTTGGGCCATGGTCAGCTGGGCGTCGCCGGTGCCGGGCGGCATGTCGACGACGAGCACGTCGAGCGGTCCCCATTCGACTTCGCGCAGCATTTGCGTCAATGCCGACATCACCATCGGCCCGCGCCAGATCATCGGCGTCTCCTCATCGACGAGGAAGCCCATCGACATGACCTTGAGGCCATAGTTCTGCATTGGCTTCAGGATCTTGCCGTCGACGGTCTGCGGCCGGCCATGAATGTTGAGCAGGCGTGGCATGGACGGGCCATAAATATCGGCATCGAGCACGCCGACCCGCAACCCGTTGGCGGCCAGGCCAAGGGCGATATTGACGGCGGTGGTCGACTTGCCGACGCCGCCCTTGCCGGAAGCAACAGCGATGATGGCGTCGATGCCTGGTACGCCACGCTTGCCATGGCTGTGCGAGGCGGGCGCCTGCGGCGCGGGACGAGCAGGTGCGGCCGGCGGAGCGGGCCTCTGAGCCGGTCTTTGCGGAACCGGCGCCTCCATGCCGCCGCCCTTCTTTTCCGCCGTCAGCGCCACTACGGCGCCGGCGACACCGGGGATCGCCTTGACGACACGCTCGGCGGCCGCACGCAGCGGCTCCATCTCCTGGGCACGGGCAGCGGGAACGGTGATCGAGAAGAACACCTTGGCATCGGCAATGAAAATCTCGGAAACCATGCCGAGGTCGACGATATTGCCGGTGAAATCCGGCCCGTTGACCGTCTTCAGGCGTTCGATGACGATTTCCTTGGTGACGGACATCAGATCTTCCTCATGCAAGCTCGCGCCTGAGATAGTGCAGTTTCCGGAGAGAACCAAGCCGTGGAGCAACAGCCGGCCTGGGGTGCCCCGGAAAACTGACCGACGCTGTCGGATTTGCCTGATCGACGGTCGCCAACCATCCGCTACGACCTATCTGAAGGAGCAGCATGAGCACGACATCAAGGGAAGGAGACGATCATGCTCGCAAACAGCAACGCAACGGCCAATCTCGCAGTGAAGGACCTGGCCAAAGCCAGGACTTTCTACGAAGGGACGCTCGGCCTGAAAGAGGTGCACAATGAAGGTGGCGAACTGATCGTCTATAAAAGCGGCGATACCAGCATCAACGTGTACCATTCGAATTTCGCTGGGACCAACAAGGCGACGGCTGTGACCTGGACGGTCGGCGACGAGCTCGGCAAAATCGTTGAGGCGTTGAAATCGAAGGGCGTGACCTTCGAGCATTACGACATGCCAGGCCTGACGCTGGAGGGTGACGTTCATGTCGGTCAGGGCATGAAGGTCGCATGGTTCAAGGATCCGGACGGCAACATCCTGAACCTTGTGGACAGGTAGATACGGCGTTCACGCACCGCCGCCGCGCAGTGCTGCGGTGCTCTCACCTTGCCAGGCCGACCGCGAGGTAGGTGAGGGCCGCAATCACCGCGGTTGCCGGCAGGGTGATAATCCAGGCAACCACGATGTTGCCGGCAATGCCCCAGCGAACGGCAGAGACGCGGCGGGCGGCGCCGACGCCAATGATGGCGCCGGTGATCGTGTGCGTGGTCGATACCGGAATACCGAGCCAGGTGGCGGCGAACAGGGTGATCGCACCGCCGGTCTCGGCGCAGAAACCCTGCATCGGGTTCAGCCGGGTGATCTTCGAGCCCATTGTGTGGACGATGCGCCAGCCGCCGAACAATGTGCCCAGCGCCAGCGCCGACTGACAGGTGATGACGACCCACAGCGGCACGTAAAAATTCGCGCCGAGCATACCTTGCGAATAAAGCAGCACGGCGATGATGCCCATGGTCTTCTGCGCGTCGTTGCCGCCATGGCCGAGCGAATAGAGCGAGGCGGAAAAGAACTGCATGACGCGGAAGGTGCTGTCGACGGCGAACGGCGTCTGCCGCACGAACAGCCAGGAGACCGCGAGGATCAAGACGAGCGCCAGCAGAAAGCCTGCCGCCGGCGACAGCACGATGGCCGCCGTCGTCTTGCCCAATCCGGCCCAGACGATGGCGCCGGTGCCGGCCTTGGCAACGCCGGCGCCGACCAAACCGCCGATCAGCGCGTGCGAGCTGCTGGACGGGATACCGACGAGCCAGGTGACGATATTCCAGACGATGGCGCCGACAAGTGCTGCGAAGATCACTGCCGGCGTGACGATGCTGGCGTCGATGATGCCGGTTCCCAGCGTCTCCGCCACGTGAAGACCGAAGAACATGAAGGCGATGAAATTGAAGAAAGCCGCCCAGAACACCGCATAATGCGGCCTCAGCACGCGGGTGGAGACGATTGTCGCGATGGAGTTGGCGGCATCGTGCAGGCCGTTGAGGAAATCGAAGAACAGTGCGACGGCGACAAGGCCGACCAGCACCGGAAAGGCTATCGCGGCTTCCACTATACGTTCTCGATGACGATGCCGCTGATTTCGTTGGCGACGTCCTCGAAGCGGTCGACCACCTTTTCCAGCTGGCCGTAGATCTCGCTGCCGATCAGATAGGCCATCGGATCGCTGCGGCCGTGCCGCTTGAACAGGTCCTTCAGGCCCTGTTCGTGCAGGTCGTCGGCCCGGCCTTCGGCGCGCATGACCTCCTCGGCGATGGCGTTGAGGCGCACCGTATGCGCCCCGACCTTGCCGAGCAGTGGGATCGCCTCGGCCACCAACTTGGCGGCCTCGACGATGACGGCCCCCATTTCCTGCATCAGCGGGTCGAATTCCTTCTTTTCGAACAACCTTACCGTCTTGACGGTCTTGTGCATCATGTCGATGGCATCATCCATCGACTGGATCAGGTCCTTGATGTCGCCGCGATCGAAGGGCGTGATGAAGGAGCGGCGCACGGCCAGCAGAACTTCCGCGGTGATCTGATCGGCTTCGTCCTCGAGATCGATGATCGTCTGACACCAGCGGTCGATGTCGTTGCCCTGCAAAAGCTGCTGCAGTGCCTCAGCGCCGCCGACCACAGTGCGGGAATGCCGCTCGAACAGGTCGAAGAAGCGATCTTCGCGCGGCAAAAGCTTGCGGAACCAGCCCAGCATGTTTCGGTCTCCCGTCGTGTCCAGTCCACGACCCCATCCCATCCACATAGCGCCGCGTTCCATCGCGGGAAACAGTAAGCCGGCTGAAAGATGTGGATGCGGGCGATTTGCACAGGCGGCTTGCGGCCGAAGGCGATTTCCCCGACCTTGCGCGCTAAGATCGGACATAGCGTCCGTGACAGGCTCCCGACGGCATGATCGACAAGCTGGAATTCTTCATAGCACTCGCCAGGGAAGAACATTTCGGCCGCGCGGCGGAGGTGTGCGGCGTCACCCAACCGACGCTTTCGGCCGGCATCAAGCAGCTGGAGGGCCAGCTCGGCGTGATGCTGGTGCTGCGCGGCTCGCGCTTCCAGGGGCTGACGCCGGAAGGCAAGCAGGTGCTGGTGTGGGCGCGCCGCATCGTCGGCGATAGCAGGACCATGCGCGAGGAGATGCGGGCGGCACGCCACGGCCTGTCAGGACGCATCCGCATCGCCGCGATCCCGACGGCCCTCGCCATGGTGGCGCGATTGACGACGCCGTTTCGGGCAAAGCATCCCGGCGTCACCTTCTCGGTGCTGTCGCGGACATCGATCGAGGTGCTGTCGCTGCTCGGCAATTTCGACATCGACGCCGGCATCACCTATCTCGACAACGAGCCGCTCGGACGCGTCACCAGCGTGCCGCTCTACGACGAGCGCTACCAGTTGATCACCGCTGTCGGGAACCCCTATTTCGACCGCGACAAAGTGACATGGGCGGAACTCTCCCAGCTGCCGCTCTGCCTGCTGACGCTGGACATGCAGAACCGCCGCATCATCGACCAGCATCTGGCCGAAGCCGGCGTGCAGGTGCGGCCGACACTGGAATCCAACTCGATGATCGTGCTGTTCTCGCATATCCGCACCGGCAAATGGTCGTCGATCATGCCGCTTAACCTTGCGGAAACGTTCGGCTTTTCCGAGCCGATCCGGGCTATCCCGATCGTCGAGCCGGATGCCAGCCACACCGTCGGGCTGGTGGCGGCGCCGCGCGAACCGCACACGCCGCTGGTCTCGGCGCTGTTGGACGAGGCAATGGCGCTGGCGGACGATTTCCGCGCCCGCCGCTAGGCTAGACAATGCTGGTGAGCAGGACCGATAGAAAATTTCTATCGAGCAACGGATCGGCTTTATTGATTTAGCGGGTTTCCTCTGATTTCCTAAGCACTTAGCGGAAGACCGCCACGACCAGGGAGGGCGCTGCATGACGATGCAGCCTGCAAGTACCGAGATCGCATCGCGCACGGCGGCGATCATCCACGAGCTGAAAGGCCTCGAAGGCCCGCTGCTGCCCATCCTCCACGGCATCCAGGAAGAGTTCGGCTATGTGCCGCAGGACGCGCTGCCGGTCATCGCCGAGGCGCTGAACATCTCCAGGGCCGAGGTGCATGGCGTCGTCACCTTCTATCACGATTACCGCAGCCAGCCGGCCGGCCGGCATGTGCTGAAGCTCTGCCAGGCGGAAGCCTGCCAGTCGATGGGTTCGGATGCGATTGCCGCCAAGCTCAAATCATTGCTGGGCATCGGTTTCCACGAGACAAGCCGCGACGGTTCGGTGACGCTGGAGCCGGTCTATTGCCTCGGCCTTTGCGCCTGCTCGCCGTCGGCGATGCTGGATGGCGAGGTGATCGGGCGGCTCGACGACGAAAAGCTCAGTGAGATCGTTGCCGAGGTGCGCTCATGATCCCGCGTATCTACATTCCTGGCGATTCCGGCGCGCTGGCGCTGGGTGCGGAAAGGGTCGCCAAGGCGGTTCGGGCGGAGTTGGCCGAGCGCGGCATCGAGGCCAAGATCGTGCGCAACGGCTCGCGCGGCGCCTATTTCCTCGAGCCGATGGTCGAAGTGGCGACAGCCACTGGCCGCGTCGCCTATGGGCCGGTGAAGCCATCCGACGTCAAAAGCCTGTTCGACTGCGGCTTCCTCACCGGCGGCCACCACAAGCGCTGGCTTGGCGCGCCGGACAAGATCCCGTTCCTGGCCAGGCAGACGCGGCTGACCTTTGCGCGCTGCGGCGTCACCGATCCGCTGTCGCTCGATCACTACAAGGCGCATGGCGGGCTGAACGGCCTGCAGAATGCAGTGGCGACGACACCGGCCGACATCGTCAAGCAGGTGACCGAGTCCGGGCTGCGCGGTCGTGGCGGCGCCGGCTTCCCGACCGGCATCAAATGGAAGACGGTCCTCGATACGTCGGCCGACCGCAAATACATCGTCTGCAATGCCGATGAAGGCGATTCCGGTACGTTCGCCGACCGCATGATCATGGAAGGCGACCCCTTCGTGCTGATCGAAGGCATGGCGATCGCCGGCATCGCCACCGGCGCGACCAAGGGCTTCATCTATATCCGCTCGGAATATCCGCATGCGGTGGCGGTGATGCAGAAGGCCGTCGAGATCGCCCGCAGGGCCGGCGTGCTCGGCGTCAATGTGCTCGGGTCACCCAATTCATTCGACATGGAAGTGCGCGTCGGCGCCGGCGCCTATGTCTGCGGCGAGGAGACCGCCCTGCTCGACAGCCTCGAAGGCAAGCGCGGGCAGGTGCGGGCCAAGCCGCCGCTGCCGGCGCATAAGGGCCTGTTCGGCAAGCCGACGGTGATCAACAACGTCATTTCGCTGGCCTCGGTGCCGGTGATCATGGACAAGGGCGCCGCCTTCTACAAGGATTTCGGCATGGGCCGTTCGCGCGGCACCATCCCGATCCAGATTGCCGGCAACGTCAAATATCCTGGTCTCTACGAGGCGGCGTTCGGCATGACGCTGGGTGAGATCGTCGACGATATCGGCGGCGGCGCGGCAACGGGTCGCCCAGTCAAAGCGGTGCAGGTCGGTGGCCCACTCGGCGCCTATTTCCCGCGCGCCCTGTTCGACACGCCGTTCGACTACGAGGCGTTCGCGGCCAAGGACGGGCTGATCGGCCACGCCGGCATCGTCGTTTTCGACGACAGCGCCGACATGCTGAAGCAGGCGCGCTTCGCCATGGAATTCTGCGCCATCGAGAGCTGCGGCAAGTGCACGCCCTGCCGCATCGGCTCGACGCGCGGCGTCGAGGTGCTGGACCGGCTCGCTGAGAACATCGAACCGGAAAAGCAGATCGCGCTGGTCACCGACCTTTGCAACACGATGAAGTTCGGCTCGCTTTGCGCTCTCGGCGGCTTCACCCCATATCCGGTGATGAGTGCACTCAACCATTTTCCGGACGACTTTCGGCCGACGCCGGTCGCCGAAGCAGCGGAATAGGAGCGGACAGGCATGAACGCGGCATTAGACATCAAATCGCTGGTCCAGGAAATCGACTACGGCACACCCGCCTCCGAAGCGGAACAGCAGGTGACGCTGACCGTCGACGGCAAGTCGGTGACGGTGCCGGCGGGTACGTCGATCATGCGCGCTTCGATGGAAGCGGGCGTCGAAATCCCGAAACTGTGCGCAACCGACATGCTGGACTCGTTCGGCTCCTGCCGGGTCTGCCTCGTCGAGATCGACGGGCGCGGCGGCACGCCGGCCTCGTGCACGACGCCGGTTGGCGAAGGCATGGTCGTGCATACCCAGAGCGACCGGCTGAACGCCATTCGTCGCGGCGTGATGGAGCTCTATGTCTCTGACCATCCGGCTGCGTGGGGCGAGACGGCCGGCACCGGCGCCAGCGAGTTCGACAAGGTCGTCAGGACGGTCGGCCTGACCGAGAACCGCTATGGCGTGGACGGCCGCAACCACGTCGAGCAAGAAAACGGCGTGGCGCCCGGCCATGGCTCGCTGACCATCGACTACATCGCCCGCGATGAATCGAACCCCTATTTCACCTATGATCCGGCGCAATGCATCGTCTGCTCGCGCTGCGTGCGCGCCTGCGAAGAGGTGCAAGGCACGTTCGCGCTGACCATCGAGGGCCGCGGCTTCGAATCCAGGGTCTCGGCCGGCATGCACGAGGCGTTCGTCGATTCCGAATGCGTGTCGTGCGGGGCCTGCGTGCAGGCCTGCCCGACCGATGCGCTGAGGGAGAAAACCGTGCTGGCGAAAGGCCTGCCCGAGCGCTCGACCGTCACCACCTGCGCCTATTGCGGCGTCGGCTGCTCATTCAAGGCCGAGGTCAAGGGCGACGAGGTCATTCGCATGATGCCCTACAAGGCAGGCAAGGCCAACCACGGCCACTCCTGCGTCAAGGGCCGCTTCGCCTATGGCTATGCGACACACAAGGACCGTATCCTGAAGCCGATGATCCGCGAGCGGGTCAGCGATCCGTGGCGCGAAGTGTCGTGGGAAGAGGCGCTCACCCATACGGCGAATGAATTCCGCCGCATCCAGTACCAGTACGGCCGCACGTCGATCGGCGGCATCACCTCGTCGCGCTGCACCAACGAGGAGACCTACCTCGTCCAGAAGCTGGTCCGGCAGGGCTTCCGCAACAACAATGTCGATACCTGCGCCCGCGTCTGCCATTCGCCGACCGGCTATGGCCTGGGCCAGACCTTCGGTACCTCCGCCGGCACGCAGGATTTCGATTCGATCGAGCAGACGGACGTCATCCTGCTGATCGGCGCCAATCCGACCGATGCGCATCCGGTGTTCGCCTCGCGTATGAAAAAGCGCATGCGCCAGGGCGCCAAGCTGATCGTGCTCGATCCGCGCCGCACCGATATCGTGCGCTCGGCCCATGTCGAAGCGCAGTTCCATCTGCCGCTGAAGCCGGGCACCAACGTCGCCATGCTGACCGCACTTGCCCATGTCATCGTCACCGAAGGCCTGTTCGACGAGGCGTTCATCCGCGAGCGCTGCGACTGGGACGAGTTCCAGGACTGGGCATCGTTCGTGGCACTGCCGGAAAACAGCCCGGAGGTCGTCGGTCAGCTCGCCAATGTCGATCCCGACGACATACGCGGCGCGGCGCGGCTCTATGCGCGCGGCGGCAACGGCGCGATCTATTACGGCCTCGGCGTGACCGAGCACAGCCAGGGCTCGACCACCGTCATCGCCATTGCCAACCTCGCCATGGCGACCGGCAATATCGGCCGGCCGGGCGTCGGCGTGAATCCGCTGCGCGGCCAGAACAATGTGCAGGGCTCCTGCGACATGGGTTCGTTCCCGCACGAACTTCCCGGCTACCGCCACATTTCGGGCGACGCGGTGCGCGCCATCTATGAGAGCCTGTGGGGCGTCAAGCTCGACGACGAGCCCGGCCTGCGCATCCCCAATATGCTGGACGCGGCCGTCGACGGCTCGTTCAAGGGGCTCTATGTACAGGGCGAGGACATCCTGCAGTCGGACCCCGACACCAAGCATGTCGCCGCGGGTCTCGCCGCGATGGAATGTGTCGTCGTGCACGACCTCTTCCTCAACGAGACGGCCAACTACGCGCATGTGTTCCTGCCCGGCTCGACCTTCCTCGAGAAGGACGGCACCTTCACCAATGCCGAGCGCCGCATCAACATGGTGCGCAAGGTGATGGAGCCGAAATGCGGCTATGCCGACTGGGAGACGACGCAGGAGCTCGCCAAGGCGCTCGGCCTCGGCTGGAACTACACGCATCCCTCCGAGATCATGGACGAGATCGCCAAGACGACGCCGAGCTTCTCCGGCGTTTCCTTCGACCTTCTCGACCGGGTGGGCTCGGTGCAGTGGCCCTGCAACGAGAAGTCGCCGGAAGGCACGCCGATCATGCATATTGGCGGCTTCGTGCGCGGCAAGGGCAAGTTCATCCGCACCGAATATGTCGCGACCGACGAGAGGACCGGGCCGCGCTTCCCGCTGCTGCTGACCACCGGCCGCATCCTGTCGCAGTATAATGTCGGCGCGCAGACCAGGCGCACCGACAACGTCGTGTGGCACAGCGAGGATCGGCTGGAGATCCATCCGCATGATGCCGAAAATCGCGGCCTGCGCGATGGCGACTGGGTGCGGCTGACCAGCCGCTCGGGCGAGACGACGCTGCGCGCGCTGATCACCGACCGGGTGTCGCCGGGCGTCGTCTATACGACCTTCCACCATCCCGATACCCAGGCCAACGTCATCACCACCGACTTCTCCGACTGGGCGACCAACTGCCCGGAATACAAGGTGACCGCGGTGCAGGTGGGTGCATCCAACGGCCCGTCGGAATGGCAGCGCGACTATGACGAGCAGGCAAAGCAAAGCCGCCGCATCGCCTCGCTGCAAGCAGCGGAGTAGCGTTTTGGCGTCGTGCCGGAGCACCCCCCTCTGGCCTACCGGCCATCTCCCCCTCAAGGGAGGAGATTGGATGTCATCTCGGCTTTCGCCAATCACCAGCGTCGAAGGGTGCCTTACGTCTGAACTGCCAATCTCCCCCCTTGAGGGGGAGATGGCCGGTAGGCCAGAGGGGGGTGCCGCGTGATGCCCAAACGTCGTGCTGTCACCCAGATCAGCCGCCTCGCGCGCCGCGCCGGCGGCACCGCGGCCGCCAACCGCATGGTGCCGGAAGAGACGCCGGTAGCATTCTCCTTTGCCGGCACCACGCATGCGGTGATGATGGCAAGCCCGGCCGATTTCGAGGATTTCGCGCTCGGCTTCTCGCTGACCGAAGGCATCATTGCCTCGCCAGACGAAATCGAAGCCATCGAGGTCGAGGATCACGGCGCCGGCATCGATATCCAGATCCGGCTGAAGGACCAGGCCAACACCCGTTTCGAGGCGCGTCGCAGACGGCTCGCCGGCCCGGTCGGCTGCGGGCTGTGCGGCATCGAATCGATCGAGGAAGCGATGCGCTCGGTCGATCCGGTCGGTGCGTCGAAACTTACACTTCAGGCCGATGACATCGTCCGCTCGGTCAAGCTTTTGTCGAAGGTGCAGCCGCTGCACGCCGAGACCGGCGCGGTCCACGCCGCCGGTTTTTACCTCCCCGGCAAGGGCATCGTCATGGCGCGCGAGGATGTCGGCCGTCACAATGCGCTGGACAAGCTGGCCGGCGCGCTGGCCAAAGCCGGTATCGACGGCAGGTCGGGGGCCGTCGTCGTGACGTCGCGCGTTTCGGTCGAGATGGTGCAGAAGACCGCGGCGATCGGTGCTGCCTTCATCATCGCCGTCTCGGCGCCGACGGCACTTGCCATCCGCACCGCAGACGACGCCGGCATGACGCTGGTGGCGCTGGTGCGCGGCGATGATTTCGATATTTTCACCCATCCTGACCGCGTGGTTTCCGGAGTTGCCAAGCATGTCGCATGACGAAGGCCACCTCATGAGCACCAGCGAAAAGCTGGTTCGCATGGCCAACCAGATCGCTGCCTTTTTCCACTCCAAGCCGCGCGAGCAAGGCATTGCCGGCGTCGCCGAGCACATCAACAAGTTCTGGGAGCCGAGGATGCGCCGGCAATTGTTCGAGATGCTCGACAGCGGCGGCGAAGGCTTCAACGAGCTTGTCGTCGCGGCCGCCCCACACATCAAGCGGCCGGGCGCGCCGGAGGGCGCAGGTTTTAGCGTCGGCGGAGCGAGCACCGAGACTACGGCTGCGTCACAGAAGTAGGCGCCGCGGGCCTACATTCACACCCTCTAAGGTTTCATCTGCCGCAAGTCTCGCGGCTCTGCTATGATCCGGCGATAAGAAATCGTCGGGTCGGGCGGACAAACCTCGTGAGGCCGATCGAAACTCGCTACGCGCTCAGCGGCGACGTGCGGATCGCCTATCAGGTGGTCGGCCAGGGATCGCTCGATCTCGTCTTCGTGCCGGGTTTCATTTCCAATCTCGACCTGCACTGGGAAGACGAAGGCTACAGCCGGCTGTTGGCGTTCCTTGCGGAACACCGCAGTCATACATCGTCTCTTATGCAAGGTGGCGGCAGCCGGGGCAGCGCAAGCCTCCATGACTACGGAGAGGGAAACCCCCTACTCACTCTCACCCTCCAGCGCCGGCACCGACACCCCGGCAAGCTCCGCCGCCAGCAACCGCGCGGCACCGGCGCGCGCGATCCTCAGCATCAGCGCCTTGCGCGTCGCCGCCGCCATCCGGTGCTCGGGCGCATCGCGCAGGACCTCGGCACCATAGCCGTCGGAGAGAATGAAGCCGCACTCTTCCGGAAAGATCTCCGCGGGCACGCCAGGATGGGTGGCGAAGAAGAAGCGGTCGGAATGCAGCCGGTAGTCCGGCCATTTGCGGTCGACCCTGAAATCCTCGATCGAGGATTTGATCTCGATGATCCAGATATCGCCCTGGCGGGTCAGCGCTACGAGATCGGCGCGGCGCCCGGTGGCCAGCGACAGTTCGGGCAAGACATGCGCGCCCATCTGCTTGAGCAGCCGCTGCACGCCACGCCTGACCAGCATGGCACGCTCCGACTGGCGACCGTCGATCAGCGGGTTAAGGGGTAGAGGTGAGATGATAGGCATGGCCGCACCATGTCAGATTTTGTTCACGGTTTGAACCCGGTTTTTTGGGGCGATTATCTGGTTTGACAAACCCAACCAGAACGGGACACCGCCGGTGCAGAACCCTGAAGCGCAAGCGGCCCACAGTGGGTGTTTTCCTACGGGTATTTACTGCCTGCAAGCTGTCTGGCACGACCCTCGGCAGTGGTTGCCTTGCGGGTTAGTGGGCCGCACATTACCCTTTCTCCACCTGGTGTGTTTATATAATAAGCACGCACACAGTATTTATTTGGAGTGTCCGGAAGACAAAGTTCACGCTTGTGGCCTGACCCCGGCTCAACATAGATTCTACAGGTTTTTTTACTCGTGTCATAAGGAACGTTCGCCTGGCTAGTGCATGCCGATGCACTGACGGCAATGGCTATAACGATGGCTATGCGGATCATGTTTTCCCCCAACACAACCGCATTTGAATCATGTTTTGTCGCCGCTGCCAAGGCGGGTTGCCAACCAGATAATCGCCTTTGTGCTGGGGCCAGTGCTGGTCTAGGAGCTCTTGTCTGTCGGATTAAGCCACTCACGCGCCTTCCGGTTTTTCAAATCAAATCGGTATAAGGAACAGGCGAGCACCGCTGGAAGACCAATGCCTCCGACAATAACCAGCGCGATAGGGCCAAACCAGCGGTAGGCTAGAACCCCAACCAAACTGAGGATCATGGCTCCAATGAAACTACTAATAGGCGCGGGCGTCACGGCTGATTTGTAGCGGAGCTTTGGTCAGCGGTCATCCGGGTTTGTCAAATATATAGCCGCCTTCTGGGCGGCTATTATCTGGTTGACAACCCCCTCTAACTAACCGGCATCATGCCCTCCAGAGCAATGATCCTCGTCTTTGCACAGCGTTCGCGGATGGCTTTGAGGCGGCCGTATTCTGGGGAGTTGTACCATGCAATGAGGGAAGCCATGTCGGGGAATTCGACAATGACGAGGCGATGAGGTTCCCAGTCGCCTTCCAGCACTTTGGTGGCTCCGCCACGAGCGATGTACCTTCCCCCGTAGCGGGCTTCGGTTGCTGGCACGTCGCGGCGGTATTGCTCGAACACGGCGGCGTCGGTTATGTCGACATCGGCAATAAGATAGGCTGCCATTGAATTTACTCCCCTTGGGAAAGGCATTGAAGCAGGTCCATTAGCGGTCCCGCAACTAAGCCAGCGGTACTACGCCGCGGAAACGACTCGCCTTCGCCCGGATTGGGGCGCTTAACTGTCTTGGTGGGGGCAGCTCTGGGAGGAGACGAACCATGCCGATGTATCTCACGCGATTCAGCTACAGGCCCGAAACCTGGGCGCGCTTGATGGACAACCCCGAGGACAGACGCGAGGCTGCCCGTTCCTACATCGAGTCGGTCGGCGGAAAGCTGCACGGGTTCTGGTACGCCTTTGGAGAGCATGATGGCTGGAATCTGTGGGAGGCGCCGGACAACGTCTCCATGGCATCGGTCATGCTTGCCATTGGTGCGGGAGGCGCGCTCAGCTCCTACGAGACCACCGTGCTGCTAAGTGTCGAAGAGACGATGGAAGCGCTTGGCAGGGCGAAGTCGATCCGGTATCGCCCACCGGGATCGTGACGGCCGCCCGTGCTTCGCGGAGTGTCGAAGGCTAGGTAACGCTTGCTGTCGAACGGCGCACGCTCCTAAACTTTTGCGCAAAAAAAATGTCCGCTGCACCCTCTTGGCAGCGCCGGCAGCTTGCGCTTTCAATGTCGGCCACGGTATTTTACGAGGAGCATTAGATGACGGACGATGACGGACGCAAATCGGCGACACCGGAGGAAATCCGCTCGGCCATCAGAGGCTGGGCGGTGCTTGGGGCAATCATCGTTGCCGTGTTTGGTGCCGCCTACGTCATGATCGATAGTTGAATGGCCGACGATCCTGGTCGCCCCGATGGACTGCCTGAAAAGATCGGCACGGTCCTTGGTGCAGTGGTGGTGATCGGCACGTTCGGGCTTCTGGCTTGGACGGTTCTTCGCGGCGTTCTTTATTGAACCGGCCTATTGAACCAGGCTTGTCAGGATTATCTCCTGCAGCGGCCGCGTCTCAGGCGAGATCAGGCCGATCTCCTCGTAGTAACGATGGCCTTGGCTGGCCGGCCAGAGCGCCAGCCAGCGTCACCGACCCGTCTCGGGGTTCTTGTTCTTGGCCCATTGATTTTGCAGCATAATCCTGCGGGGGCTGTTGCCGAAATGCCATAGTCGCCGGTTTACCAGCACGCAAGCCCAAGGATATAGGCATCGCCCGCTTGGCAAGCAAAGCAAATGCCAGCATGAATGAAGATGAAAAAAGCGGCCGACTCGAGCCGCTGTTGTTTGGGCAGGCATCGGACCTTTTCATGCGCATGAAGTCACTTGCAATCGTCGCGGCCCTGGCGCTGTCGACGGCTGTCGCCGGTTGCAGCACCATCGGCTCGCAGATCTTCACCAACAACTACGGCGCGGTGACCGATGCCGGCTATCATCTGCCGCGCATCCCGATCGAAAAGGTGCCGTTCAAATACCGCCGCCAGATCGTCGACTACGACACCAGGGAAAAGCCGGGCACCATCATCGTCGATACGCAGAACAAGTTCCTCTATTTCGTCATGGGCGACGGCGAGGCGATGCGCTACGGCATCGGCGTCGGCCGTGAAGGTTTCGAATGGCACGGCACCGCCCGTATCGCACTAAAGCGCGAATGGCCGACCTGGACGCCGCCGTCGCAGATGATCAGGCGGCAGCCGGAGCTGGCCAAGTTTGCCGGCGGCATGGAGCCGGGGTTGAAGAACCCGCTCGGCGCGCGCGCCATGTACCTGTTCAACAAGGGCGGCGACATGGGCTACCGCCTGCATGGCAGCCCGGAATGGAATTCGATCGGCAAGGCGATGTCGTCGGGCTGCATCCGGCTGATGAACCAGGACATTATCGACCTCTACGACCGCACCTCGGTCGGCGCCAAGGTCATTGTGCTGTAAGACCATGATCCCGAAAAGCGGGACCCGGTTTTCGGACAAGATCATGGTCAAACAAGAAGAGCTTTATACGCGGACCGTCTAGGCAACACACAGACGTCGCAAACAGAAAACCGGGCACTTTGGCCCGGTTTTTTGTTGTCTATCGACATTGACGATGGAACGGCGCGTCAGGAGACCTGTTCGACGTGCTGCACTTCCGGCACAAAGTGCCGGAGCAGGTTCTGGATGCCGTGCTTCAGCGTCGCCGTCGAGGACGGGCAACCGGCGCAGGCGCCCTTCATGTGCAGGAATACGGTGCCGTTCTCGAAGCCGCGGAAGGTAATGTCGCCGCCATCCTGGGCCACCGCCGGGCGCACCCGCGTGTCGAGCAGCTCCTTGATGGTGACGACCAGCTCCTCGTCGGCCTTGTCGTAGAATTCGCCGGTCTGGCTGGTCTCGGCGGCGGGGCCGGCCTTGGCCATCACCGGGGCGCCGGACATGAAATGCTCCATGATGGCGCCGAGGATAGCCGGCTTCAGATGCTGCCAGTCGGGACCGTCCTTGGTCACGGTGATGAAATCATAGCCGAAGAAGACGCCGGTGACGCCGGGGATCTCGAACAGACGGCCGGCCAGCGGCGAAGCCGTCGCGGCGCTGTCGGCATCACGGAAATCGGCGGTGCCTTCTTGCAGCACTTCCTTGCCGGGCAGGAATTTCAGCGTCGCCGGGTTTGGCGTCGACTCGGTCTGGATGAACATGGCCATCTCCGTGCCCGTTTCGGGCAGCTAGTTTGGAATAATTCTAATTAGGCTTTATCCGCCCGACATTCAAGCGAAAGGCATCGCGGGGAACGGCTGGCTGGTGGAATGTTTTGCTAGCTCGCTGAAACAATTGGAGATGTGTTGAGATTCAGGTCAGGCCGAGCCGAAAATGATGGTTTCCGAGAACCGGAGCGGAGCGTACTTTTGGTACGTGAGCACCGGAAGCGCAGGAAGCCGCCATTTGTAGGCCGGCCTCACCTGAATATCGGCACATCTCAGGCGAGGCTGTCGATCTCCTCGTCCGACAGGTTCTGCGGCACCACAGTCACTGGAATCGGAAAGGCGGCGCCCTTGCCGGCAACCGCGCCGACCAGCGGCCCAGGCCCTTCCTTGCCAGCGCCTGCCGCCAGCACCAGGATGGCGATGTCCTGGTCTTCCTCGATCAGCTTGTGGATCTCTTCGGTCGGCTTGCCTTCGCGCACCACCAGTTCCGGCTCGATGCCGAGCTTCTGGCGCACCTTGTTGGCGTAGCTGTCGAGCGCGGCGCGCGCCGTGGCGGTCGCCTCCTCGCGCATGATCTTCTCGACGCCCAGCCAGTGCTGGAAATCATCCGGCTCGATGACATAGAGCAGCACCAGCACGCCGCCCGTGCTTTGCGCCCGCTTCGAGGCGTAGGCGACGGCGCGCTCGCATTCCGGCGTGTCGTCGATGATCGCCAGGAACTTGCGGCGATGACCGGCTTCGCGGCTGAGGCGTTTGGAGACCATATTCACCCTGCTCGATGGTTTCGGCCGCAATCTGCCACCGCCACAGCCCGCCCGCAAGCGACCGGCGGCTGTGGCGATGTTGGTGCAGCTTAAAGCGCGTCGCGTTCGACCGGCCTCATGCGACGCGCTTCAGGTTCTTGTTTTATGCAGGTCGTTATCGCAAAACCGCTGCACACTTTTGCGCGACATAAATTAGCCTTGCAGCAGGCCGATAATGTCGCGCACGGTCTTCATCGTCGCTTCGGCCAATGTGCCGGCACGCTCGCCGCCATCCCGCAGCACCGCGTCGACATAGGCGCGGTCGCCGGAGATGCGGCGCATCTCGCCGGCGATCGGCGCCAGCTTTTCCACCGCGAGATCGGCCAGCGCCGGCTTGAACACCGAAAACTGCTGGCCGCCGAATTCCTTCAGCACCGCCTCTTTCGATATTTCGGCGAGGCCGGCATAGATGCCGACGAGGTTTTCCGCTTCCGGCCGGCCGGCAAGCCCGTCCAGTTCGCCGGGCAAAGCCTCCGGGTCCGTCTTGGCCTTGCGGATCTTCTTCGAGATGGCGTCGGCATCGTCGGTCAGGTTGATGCGCGACAGGTCCGACGGGTCGGACTTCGACATCTTTTTCGAACCGTCGCGCAGCGACATGATGCGCGCCGCCGGGCCGCCGATGACCGGCTCGGTCAGCGGGAAATAGCCGTTCACCGTCTCTTCGCCCACCTGCATCTCGACGCCGACACCAAGCGCCGCGATACGGTCCGAAAAATCGTTGTTGAATTTCTGCGCAATGTCGCGGGTCAGCTCCAGATGCTGCTTCTGGTCGTCGCCGACCGGCACATGGGTGGCGCGGTAGACGAGGATATCGGCGGCCATCAGGGAGGGGTAGGCGAGCAGGCCGAGCGAGGCGTTCTCGCGGTCCTTGCCGGCCTTGTCCTTGAACTGCGTCATCCTGTTCATCCAGCCAATGCGCGCCACGCAGTTGAAGATCCAGGCAAGCTCGGCGTGCTGCATCACCCGCGACTGGTTGAAGACGATGTGCTTGGTCGGATCGATGCCGGAGGCGAGAAACGCCGCGGTGATCGAACGCGTCTGGTCCTGAAGATCCTCATAGACGAGCTGCGCGGTCAGCGAATGCAGGTCGACGACGCAGTAGATGCAGTCGGAGGTGTCCTGCAGGGCGACGAATTTCTTGATGGCGCCGAGATAATTGCCGAGATGCAGATTGCCGGTTGGCTGGACGCCGGAAAAGACGAGTGGCTTGAAGGCGGGCTGGTTGAGGTCGGTCATGGTGTATCCCTGGCTTGTGGAGGGCCGTTTCGCGCGCGGCGAAAGTCTTGCGACGGCGCGCTTATGGACGAGAGCGAGGAGACGATCAAGAGGGGTGTTGGCTAGGCCGCGCAGGGCTTTGACCGTGGCCGAGCAAGACGCCACAGAAGGCTGTTTGAAGGGGATGGCGCCGACCAGAATCAAAAACCCGCCTTGCGGCGGGGTCGTCGGTGCGAATCAGCACCATACGCAAATTAGTAGCATAGCTGCAGGCACAAAGCAAGAACAAAATTGGACCTGACGAATTTTCCGCCTCACGAATCCGGAGATTGCTCCTTGACCGGCTGGGAGCCTTTACGCCCGATATTGCGGCGGATCATGCCGAAATCCGCACCCCCGGTGGCAAACGCAGTGACGAAGTAAAGCAGCGCCCCGCCGGCGACGAGCGCAAGCAGCGTTACCGCCTTGATCACCAGCGGCGAGCCCGAGCCGAGACTTGCGGCGAACCAGTGCTCGGCAAAATAGAGCGCCGCCGCCATCACCGCCGCCGACAGCACCAGCCGCGGGATTCGTTTCATGAGCGGCACGTCGCGGCCCCAGTGGCCGCGCCGGATCAGCACGGCCAGCAGCATCGCCGCATTGACCCAGCCGGCGACGGCGGAGGCAACGGCAATGCCGGGCGCGCCCATCGTCGGAAACAGCGTCAGTGCCGTCGTAATGTTAACCGCCACCGAGATGGCGGCGAAAATCATCGGCGTGCGCGTGTCCTCGCGGGCGAAATAGCCTGGGGTGAAGGCCTTGATCAGCACGAAGGCCGGCAGACCGAGGCCGAAGATCGCCAGGATTGCCGCGACCGTCGGCGTCGAATTGTTGGCGGCGAAGGCGCCGCGCTCATAGACCAGCCGCACGATCGGCTCGGACATGACCAGCAGGGCGGCCGCCGCCGGCAAGGTCATGAACAGGGTGAACTCGACCGAGCGGTTCTGCAGATTGGCCGCCTCGACCAGATTGCCTGACTTCAGCGCCCGCGACAGTTCCGGCAAAAGCACGATGGCGACGGCGACGCCGACGACGCCCAGCGGCAGCTGGTAAACGCGGTCGGCATAGGCCAGCGACGACACCGCGCTGTCCTGCGCCGACGCGATCGCCGTGCCAATCAGTTGGTTGATCTGGGTGATGCCGCCGGTGATCGCCGCCGGCAGTGCCAGGATCAGCAGCCGCTTGACGCTGGGCGTCATCTTCGGCCGGCGGAAGCCGATCGAAATGCCGGCATGGCGCACCGCCGCCCAGACGATCGCCAGCTGCACCAAGCCGGCCGCCAGTACGCCCCAGGCCAGCCCGAAACCGACGGTGCGGGCGTCCGAACCCTTGTACCAGGCATAGGCAAGCACGGCGATGAGGATGATGTTGAGGAACACCGGCGCCACCGCGGCGGCGAAATAGCGGCGCAGCGAATTCAGCATGCCGGCCATCATGGCGCCGAGCGACATGCAGATCAGGTAAGGGAACATGACGGTCGCCAGTGCCACCGTCATCTCGAATTTTCCGGGCGTGTCGGCAAAGCCCGGCGCCACCAGGTAGCGCACGATCAGCGGCATCGCCAGTTCCATGGCGATGGTCAGCGCCAGAAGCGCGGTGAACAAGACGCCGAACACCTCTTCGGAAAAACGCTTGGCGCCGTCGGTGCCGTGCGTCTCGATCTCTTTGGCGAACAGCGGCACGAAGGCGGCGTTGAAGGCGCCTTCGGCGAACAGCCGGCGAAAGGTGTTGGGAAACTGGAAGGCGGCGTTGAAGGCGTCGGCGATCGGCCCGGTGCCGAGTGCGGCAGCCATCAGCATCTCGCGGCCAAAGCCGAGGGCGCGGCTCATCAGCGTGCCGGAAGCGACCGTGGCGAATTTCTTGACAAGGCTCATGCGCTTGAAGACTGCCTGTGGGATTGGGGCAAATGGAAGGTAACAGTCACTCGGCGGCCGTTTTGGTCTTGCCGCGCTCGGACGCCGTGCCCTCGAGCACCGCGATCAGCCTGTTGCGGATGGTCGCCGTACGCGACGGGCTGTCGATCTTCTGGCCGGTGAGATCGGTGACGTAGAACGTGTCGATGACCTTTTCGCCGAAGGTGGTGATGTGGGCCGAGGCGATGTCGAGCGACAGGTCCGACAACATGCCGGTGATCTCCGACAGAAGGCCCGGCCTGTCCAGTCCTTCGACCTCGATCACCGAGAACCGGTTCGACAGGGTGTTGCGGATCTCGGCGCGTGGCGGGATGCGGAAGACCTTGGCGCCGCGCCGTGGCTTGGTGCGCTTCTCGATCATTTCGGGCAGCCAGCTCTTGCCCGACAGCACGTCCTCGATCAGCCGGCCGACGCGCTCGGCACGGCGACGCTCGTCCTCGTCGCGGTCGAACTCCCTGGAGATCAGGATGGTGTCGAGCGCGCGGCCGTCCGAAGTGGTGAATATCTGCGCGTCGACGATGTTGCCGCCGGCCGCAGCACAGGCGCCGGCAATCACCGAGAGCAGGCGCGGATGGTCCTGCGCCAGCACCGTGATCTCGGTCACCGCCTCGAACTGGTGGGTCTTGACCATGGTGGCGAGCTTCTTGCCGGCGTGATCGGCCTCGCGGATGAATTCGGCATGGCGCAGCTGGTCGGGAAGATCGACCGCCAGCAGATAGTTCTCGTAGTGCTGGCCGACATAACGCTTGCGGGCCTTTTCCGGCCAGTCGGCAAGTGCCTCGGCCAGTTGTTCGCGCGCCGCCGCAGTCCGCTTGGCGCGCGACACCTCCGAAAACCCGCCGGTCAACAAAAGCTCGGTCTCGTAGTAGAGCGTACGCAGCAGCTGGCCTTTCCAACCGTTCCAGACCCCCGGCCCGACGCCACGGATATCGCAGACGGTAAGCACTAAAAGCATTTTCAGCCGTTCGACCGACTGCACGATGGCGGCAAAATCCTCGATCGTCTTGCGGTCGTTGAGATCGCGGGTCTGCGCCGTCATCGACATGACGAGGTGGTTCTCGACCAGCCAGGCGACCGTTTCGGTGTCGGCCGGCGAGAGCCCCATATGCGGGCAGATGCGCCGCGCGATTCTGGCGCCGGCTTGCGAATGGTCCTCAGGCCTGCCCTTGGCGATGTCGTGCAGCAGCACGGCGACATAGAGCGCCTCGCGGCTCTTCTTCAGCCCCGGCATCAGCGCGTGGGAAAGCGGATGCACCTTTTCGCCGTCGCCGCGCTCGATCTCGGCCAGCACGCCGATGCAGCGGATCAAATGCTCGTCCACGGTGTAGTGGTGATACATCGAGAACTGCATCATGGCGACGATCTTGCCGAAGTCCGGGATCAGCTTGGCAAGCAGTCCGGCCTCGTTCATTCGCCGCAGATTGAGCTCGGCGTTGCGGTCCGAGGTCAAGATGTCGAGGAACAGCCGGTTGGCCTCCTCGTCGCGCCTGAGCGCCTTGCCGACGAGGCCGAGAGAGCGGGTCAAAAGCTTCAGCGCATCGGGGTGGAATTCCAGGCCGTGCTTGTCGGCAAACCAGAACAGCCTGAGCAGGTTGACCGGATCGCGCTCGAACACCTCGTCGTCGGCAATGTTGATGCGGTGGTTGTCGACGATGAAATCGGCCGTGCCGGCGAGCTTGCGCTTGCGCCGCGAGAAGGTGAGGAAGATGCGGTTGAAGCCCGGCACATGCTTGGCCTGCTCCTCTTCCAGCGCGGCGCAGAAAATGCGGGTCAGGTCGCCGACATCCTTGGCGACGAGGAAGTAGTGCTTCATGAAGCGCTCGACCGCCGACAGGCCGGGATGGGTGGTGTAGCCGAGCCGCTCAGCGATGTCGCGCTGGATGTCGAAATGCAGCCGCTCCTCCGCCTTGCCGGTGAGGAAATGCATGTGGCAGCGCACCGCCCACAGGAAGTCCTCGGCCTTCTGGAATTCCCTGTATTCGGCGTCGGTAAAGACGCCCTTGTCGACCAGTTCCTCGCCGGTGCGCACCCGGTAGAAATATTTGGCGATCCAGAACAGCGTCTGCAGGTCGCGCAGGCCGCCCTTGCCGTCCTTGACGTTAGGTTCGACCAGGTAACGGCTCTCGCCGGCCTTGGCGTGACGCTCGTCGCGTTCGGCAAGCTTGGCCTGGACATATTCGGGGCCGGTGGTGCGCACCACCTCGTGGTCGAAGCGCTGCAGAAGCTCGTCATAGAGCTTTTGCTCGCCCCACAGGAACCGCGCCTCCAGGATCGAGGTGCGGATGGTGATGTCGGTGCGCGACAGCCTGAGGCACTCGTCGATGTTGCGCGTCGCGTGGCCGACCTTCAGCCCGAGGTCCCACAGCATGTAGAGCATATATTCGACGATCTGCTCGCCCCATGGCGTCTGCTTGTAGGGCAGCAGGAACAGCAGGTCGATGTCGGAGCCCGGCGCCAGCGTGCCGCGGCCATAGCCGCCGACGGCAACGACCGCCATGCGCTCGGCCGACGATGGGTTTTTCACGCGGTAGACATGGGTGGCAGCGAAATCGTAGAGCGCACGGATGATCTCATCCATCAGATGCGACAGCCGGGCGGCGCAGGCGGTGCCGCTGCCGTCGTCCATCAGCATGCGTTCGGCGACAGTGCGCCCGTCGGCGAGCCGGCTTTTGAGCAGCTTGAGGACGCCGCCGCGCGCGGCCTTGCCCGAACCGTCGCCTGCCGTGGCCGCGGTCAGTTCGGTCATCTCGCGGCGCAAGGCTTCGCCGTCGATCAGTTCCTCGAGCTTCAGGGATATTCTTGCCATAAATGCCGTTCGGCCTCGCCGTTTCGGCGGCGTCTATAGCGCGTTTTCGCGGCGCTGGGTATGGGGCGGACGGACGCGTTCTCCGCGGCCGCCGACGGGACGATCGTCTCGTGCCCGCAGCCGGTTCGGTTTGGGCCTGGCCGCGAAAAATCGAAAATCGGCCCTTGACCTTCCAGTTACTGGAAGCACTACCTCCGCTGCAACATCGAAATACAGGGGCTTTCGGCATGACGCATTCCGACCACGATCATCACAGCCATGGCAGCTGCTGCTCGGCAAAGAGCGCCTCGCCTGCCGCGGACGCCGTCGTCCGGGATCCGGTCTGCGGCATGACCGTCGATCCGGCCGCCGGCAAGCCGACCGCCGGGCATGACGGCCATCGCTATCATTTCTGCAGCGAAAGCTGCCGTTCGAAATTCGTCGCCGAACCTGAAAAATATCTGACCGCAACCGATCCCGTCTGCGGCATGAGCGTCGATCGCGCCACGGCCAAGCACTTTTTGCGCCACGAGGGCCAAGGCTTCTATTTCTGCTCCGCCGGCTGCAAGGCGAAGTTCGAGGCCGAGCCGGCAAAATATCTCGGCGACAAGCCGGCGCCGCAGGCGATGCCCAAGGGCACGCAATACACCTGCCCGATGCATCCCGAAATCATCCGCGACAAGCCCGGCTCCTGCCCGATCTGCGGCATGGCGCTGGAGCCGATGGGCGTGCCGACCGGCGACGAGGGGCCTAACCCCGAACTGGTCGATTTCACCAGGCGCTTCTGGGTGAGCGCGGTGCTGTCCGTGCCGTTGCTGGTCATCGCCATGGCACCGATGCTCGGCCTGACATTCCAGGCCTTCATCGACGACCGCGCGAAGGTCTGGCTGGAGCTGGCGCTGGCGAGCCCCGTGGTGCTGTGGGCGGCATTCCCGTTCTTCCACCGCGGCTGGGATTCGATCCTCAATCGCAGCCCCAATATGTGGACGCTGATTTCGCTCGGCGTCGGTGCCGCCTATCTCTACAGTGTCGTCGCCACACTGTTTCCGGGCCTCTTTCCGCACCAGTTCCGCGGCCATGATGGCACCGTGCCGGTCTATTTCGAGGCGGCGGCAGTGATCGTTGCGCTGGTGTTCCTCGGCCAGGTGCTGGAATTGCGTGCCCGTGAGAAAACCGGCTCGGCGATCCGCGCGCTGCTCGACCTGGCGCCGAAGACGGCGCGGCTGATCGGCGCGGACGGTTCCGAAAACGACGTGCCGCTCGAAACGGTCAAAGCCGGCCACCGCTTGCGCATCCGCCCCGGCGACGCCGTGCCGGTCGACGGCATTGTGCTCGAAGGACGCTCCTCCATCGACGAATCGATGATCACGGGCGAGCCACTGCCGGTCGAAAAGACCGAAGGCGACAACCTCACCGGCGGCACGCTCAACAAGAATGGCTCACTGGTCATGCGCGCCGAAAAGATCGGCGCCGAGACGACACTGGCGCGGATCGTCGAGCTTGTCGCCAAGGCGCAGCGTTCACGCGCGCCGATCCAGGGGTTGGCCGACCGCGTCTCGTTCTACTTCGTCCCGGCCGTCGTGCTGGTCGCGATCATTGCGTTTATCGCCTGGGCGATCGTCGGACCGGAACCCAGCCTGGTGTTTGCCATCGTCGCGGCGGTCTCGGTACTGATTATCGCCTGTCCATGTGCGCTGGGCCTTGCGACCCCAATGTCGATCATGACCGCTACCGGGCGCGGCGCGCATGCCGGCGTGCTGATCAAGGAAGCGGCGGCGCTCGAGCGCTTTGCCTCGGTCGACACGCTGATCGTCGACAAGACGGGAACGCTGACCGAAGGCCGGCCGCGACTGACCGACGTCGTTGCCGTCGAAGGCATGGCGCAAGACGAGTTGCTGGCGCTCGCCGCCGGGCTGGAAAAAGGCTCGGAGCATCCGCTGGCCGAGGCGATCGTTGACGGCGCCCGCGGACGCGGGGTGAAGGTCCCCGACGCGAGCGGTTTCGAGGCTGTCACCGGCAAGGGTGTTTCCGGCACGGTTTCGGGACAGAAGGTGGCGCTTGGCAATGCCGCGATGATGGCCGATCTCGGCATCGATACGGCTTCGGTCCTGGCCAGTGCCGAGGCGCTGCAGTCCGACGGCAAGACCGCGATGTTCGTCGCTGTCGCAAGCAAGCTCGCCGGCCTCGTCGCCGTCGCCGACCCGATCAAGGCGACCACCGCCGAGGCGATCAAGGCGCTGCATGACAGCGGGCTGAAGATCGTCATGGCGACCGGCGACAATGAGCGCACCGCCAAGGCCATCGCCGCCAAGCTCGGCATCGACGCGGTGCATGCCGGGCTTTTGCCCGAACAGAAGAACGCGCTGGTCGAGGAGTTGCGCGCCGGCGGTGCCGGCGTCGCCATGGCCGGCGATGGCGTCAACGATGCGCCGGCACTTGCCGCCGCCGATGTCGGCATCGCCATGGGCACCGGCGCCGATGTTGCGGTCGAAAGTGCGGGGATTACGCTGGTCAAGGGCGATCTCAACGGTATCGTCAGGGCCAGGACGCTGGCCCGCGCGACGATCCGCAACATCCGCCAGAACCTGTTTTTCGCTTTTCTCTACAATGTGCTTGGCGTGCCGGTGGCTGCCGGCGTGCTTTATCCGCTCACCGGCACGCTGTTGTCGCCGATGATTGCGGCGGCGGCGATGAGCCTGTCTTCGGTTTCGGTCATCGCCAACGCATTGCGGCTCAGGACATTGAAACTCTGAGTAAAACTTCCAGATACACCCTGTTCAAAAAAGGAGACGATGAATGACCTTGGCCAAGAAGATCGTGCTGCTGATGATGGCGGCGGGAATGCTGCTTGCTGTTTTCCTCGAAAGCGTTCCTGCACAAGCCGAGGAGATGAAGCACGACATGGGCGCCATGGGCGCGCAGAGCCCCTCGACCGAGGGCTACAAGGCGGCGATGGACAAGATGCATACCGACATGATGGCGATCGAATATTCCGGCAATGCCGATGTCGATTTCGCCCGCGGCATGATCCCGCATCACCAGGCTGCCATCGACATGGCCAAGGTCGAGCTCGCCAATGGCAAGGATCCGGAAATCCGCAAGCTGGCCGAAGCGGTGATCGCCGCGCAGCAAGCCGAGATCAAGCAGATGCAGGACTGGCTCGCCGCCCATCCGGTGAAGTAGGCGTCACGCTGTCGGGGAATCCAGGCGAGAGGCTTCACCTGGATTTCTGCTTCACCTGGATTTCCCTTGGCGGCTATGGTGCTATCCGGGCCTCGGACTGGAGCATGCCATGCCATCGACGATACGAACGACCACCCTGCCCTGCGGCGAAGCCGTGCCGGTGCTCGGCCAGGGCACCTGGAAGATGGGCGAAGACGGCCGCCGCCGTACCGACGAGGCCAATGCCCTGAAGCTCGGGCTGGATCTCGGCATGACGCTGATCGACACCGCCGAAATGTATGCCAGCGGCGGTGCCGAGGAGGTGGTGGCGGAGGCCATCGCTGGTCGCCGCGACGAGGTTTTCCTGGTCTCCAAGGTGCTGCCGTCCAATGCCTCGCGCGCCGGCGTGAAACGGGCCTGCGAGAACAGCCTGAGGCATCTCGCCACCGACCGCATCGATCTTTATCTGCTGCATTGGCCGGGCAGCGTGCCCTTGACGGAAACGGTCGAGGCATTCGAAGCGTTGAAGGCAGCCGGCAAGATCCGCCATTGGGGCGTCAGCAATTTCGATACCGGCGAGATGGAAGAGCTGGTCCGATTGCCGGCCGGCGGCAACGTCCAGACCAATCAGGTGCTCTACAATCTGTCGCAGCGCGGCGTCGAGTTCGACCTCGCCCCGTGGAGCCGGCAACGCGGTATGCCGCTGATGGCCTATTCGCCGGTCGATCAGGGGGTATTGGCGCGCAATGCCAGGTTAGATGCCATCGCCGCTCGCCACGGTGCGACGCCGGCGCAGATCGCGCTTGCCTGGGTGATGGCGCAGGACGGGGTGATCGCCATTCCCAAAGCTAGCCGCCCGGAGCATGTCCGGCAGAATGTCGCGGCGTTGGACATCGAGCTCACGAGCGAAGATTTCGCCGAAATTGACCGCGCCTTCCCACCGCCGAGGCGGAAGTCGGGCCTGGCGATGATTTGAGGGGGTGGGGCGGAAGGCAAGCCAAAGCAGCGTTCCGTCACACCCCCCTCTGTCCTGCCGGACATCTCCCCCACTGAGGGGGAGATTGGATCTCGCATCGGCTTTCGCCAACTTCGAACGTCGAAGGAAAAAGCGCTGTCAGCGAAACTGCCAATCTCCCCCCTTGAGGGGGAGATGTCCGGCAGGACAGAGGGGGGCGCCGTAGAGCGCTATCGGACGAGCACTACTTCCCCACAAGCCCCTTCAGCCGGTACAGCGCTTCCAGCGCCTCGCGTGGCGTCATCTCGTCGGGATTGATCTCCGCTAGCGCTTCACCCAGCCCATCACTCCTGGCCGGCTTCGACGCTTCCCGCTTCGCCGCCACGGAAAACAGCGGCAGGTCGTCGACCAGACGGTTGGCCTTGCCCGAGACCTCGCCGGCTTCAAGCTGGTGCAGCACTTCTTTGGCCCGGCCGACGACGGCTTCCGGCAAGCCGGCAAGCCGCGCTACCTGGACGCCGTAGGAACGGTCGGCGGCACCCTTGCCGACCTCGTGCAGGAAGACCACGTCGCCCTCCCATTCCTTGACCCGCATGGTGACGTTGGAGAGCCGCGGCAGTTTTCCGGCGAGCGCCGTCATCTCGTGGAAATGCGTGGCGAAGATCGCCCGGCAGCGGTTCTTCTCGTGCAAATATTCGACCGCCGCCCAGGCGATCGAGAGGCCGTCGAAAGTGGCGGTGCCGCGGCCGATCTCGTCGAGGATGACCAGTGCGCGTTCGCCGGCCTGGTTGAGGATCGCCGCTGTCTCGACCATCTCGACCATGAAGGTCGAGCGGCCGCGCGCCAGATCGTCGGAGGCGCCGACCCGCGAAAACAGCCGGTCGACGACGCCGATATGGGCTGATGCCGCCGGCACGAAGGAGCCGGTCTGGGCAAGGATGGCGATCAGCGCGTTTTGCCTGAGAAAGGTCGACTTGCCGCCCATATTGGGGCCGGTCAGCAGCCAGATCGCGCCGGCCTTGGCATCGCCTTGCGGCGACAGATCGCAATCATTGGCGACGAACGGGCCTTCGCCGGAACGCCGCAGTGCCTGTTCGACCACCGGATGGCGTCCGCCCGAAATCTCGAAGGCAAGGCTCGCATCGACCAGCGGCCGGCACCAGGCCTCGCTTTCGGAAAGCAAGGCAAGGGCTGCCGAAACGTCGAGCGCGGCGAGCGCTTCGGCGCCGGCGCGGATCCTGTCGGCCTGGCCGACGACTTCCGCCGTCAGCGCCTCGAAAGCGGCAAGCTCGATCGCCAGCGCCCGGTCGGCGGCATTGGCGATCTTCGATTCCAGCTCGGCGAGTTCCGTGGTGGTGAAGCGCATGGCGTTGGCCATGGTCTGGCGGTGGATGAAGCGCGCCTTGGCGCCGTCGCTGCCGGTCATCAGCGCATGGTGGTTGGCGGTGACTTCGATGTAGTATCCCAGCACATTGTTGTGCCTGATCTTCAGCGAGCGGATGCCGGTCTCGTCGATCAGCGAGCGCTCCAGCCCGGCGATCACTTTTCGCGACTCGTCGCGCAGTGCCCGCATCTCATCGAGTTCGGCGTGGTAACCGGAACGGACGAAGCCGCCGTCGCGCTTGAGCAGCGGCAGCTCGTCGCTGAGCGCCTGTGCCAGATGCGTCGCCAGCGCGCCGGGCAGTGCCTTGATGGCCGCTAGCGCCGCCGCCAGTTCGGCGGGCAAGGCAGTTTGCCCGAACAGTCCGGCGATGGCGCCGGCCGCTTCGAAACCGGCGCGCAGCGCGCCGAGATCGCGCGGACCGCCGCGGTTGAGCGCCAGCCTGGACAGCGCGCGCGGCATGTCGGCGACGCTCTTCAGGCTGGCCCGCACCGCCTGGCAGAGGCGCGTCTCGGAGCGGAAGAACGACACCGAATCCAGCCTTGCAGCGATTGCCGCCGGGTCGGTCAGCGGCGCCATCAGCCGGTCAGCGAGCAGCCTTGCGCCGCCACCGGTCACCGTGCGGTCGATCGCCTTGAACAGCGACCCCTCGCGGCTGCCGGACAGCGTGCGCAGCAGCTCCAGATTGGCGCGCGTCGCCGGGTCGATGAACAGTGTCGATCCCTGCTCCTCGCGCTCCGGCCGCGACAGCGGCGGCCGCTCCGCTTTCTGCGTCTTCTCGACATAGGCGATGACGCCTGAGATCGCCGACAGCTCGGCGCGCGAAAACGAGCCGAAACTGTCAGGCGTCGCCACCTCGAAGAAGCGGGCGATGCGGCCGGCGGCCGAAGCCGAATCGAACAGCGACGGCGGCTGCGGGCTGGCGACGCGGCCGAGCACGTCGAACACCGGTTTCAGCTCCGGGTCGTAAAACACCGGTTCGGCGACGATCAGCTCGCGCGGATCGACACGGATGACGTCGGCGAGCAGCCGGTCGGCGGTGGTTTCAGCGACGCGGAAGACACCGGTCGAGATCTCGACCCAGGCCAACGCGAAGGAATGCTCGGCGCCGCCCTTGACCCGTCCCAGCGCCATCAGAAAACTCGATTCCGACGGCGCCAGCAGTTTGTCCTCGGTGATGGTGCCTGGCGTCACCAGCCGCACAACATCGCGGCGCACCACCGATTTGCCGCCGCGCTTCCTGGCCTCGGCTGGATCCTCGATCTGCTCGCAGACGGCGACGCGGAACCCCTGGCCGATCAGCTTCTGCAAATAATCGTCGGCGGCGTGCACCGGCACGCCGCACATCGGGATGTCGAGCCCCTGGTGCTTGCCGCGCTTGGTCAGCACGATGCCGAGCGCCCGGCTTGCCTTCTCGGCATCGTCGAAGAACAGCTCGTAGAAATCGCCCATGCGGTAGAACAGCAGCGAATCCGGGTTCGCCGCCTTGATCTCGATGTACTGCTCCATCATCGGCGTCGCCGGCGCGAAGGCCGGCGTGGCGTTGTCGCTTCGAATGGGCGTCTCGTCGTTCAAAAAGCTGCTTCCAAAATTTTCCAAGCCATGCTTGGCGGTTTACAGCGGCGAAGTGTAGCCTTAATCCCGAACCTTCCACAAAAGAAAGCATGCGCACCCATCTCAAGCGGTGCCGTACGGGCGAGGAAACCAAGAGTACCATGGCCAAGAAAACCGAAAGCAACGGGCCCTCAGTCAGCGCCCAGGAGGCGCTGGAATTCCACGCCATGGGCCGTCCGGGAAAGCTGGAGATCGTCGCCACAAAACCGATGGCGACGCAGCGCGATCTCAGCCTCGCCTATTCGCCGGGCGTCGCGGTGCCGGTTCTAGCCATCGCCGAGGACCCGAGCCGCGCCTTCGACTACACGGTTCGCGGCAACATGGTCGCCGTCATCTCCAACGGCACCGCTATCCTCGGCCTCGGCAATCTCGGCGCGCTGGCCTCGAAGCCGGTGATGGAAGGCAAGGCGGTGCTGTTCAAGCGCTTCGCCGATGTCGATTCCATCGACCTCGAGGTCGACACGGAGGATGCCGACGAATTCATCAACTGCGTGCGCTTTCTCGGCCCCTCCTTCGGCGGCATCAACCTCGAGGACATCAAGGCACCGGAATGCTTCATCATCGAGCAGCGGCTGCGCGAATTGATGGACATACCGGTGTTCCATGACGACCAGCACGGCACCGCCATCATCTCGGCCGCCGGGCTGATTAACGCGCTGGAAATCACCGGCCGCGACATGAAGACCACGAAAATGGTCTGCAATGGCGCCGGTGCTGCCGGCATCGCCTGCATCGAATTGATGAAGGCGATGGGCTTTGCGCCTGAGAATATCATCCTTTGCGACACCAAAGGCGTCGTCTTCCAGGGCCGCACCGAAGGCATGAACCAGTGGAAATCGGCGCATGCCGTCAAAACCGGCGCGCGCTCGCTGGCCGAGGCGCTGGACGGCGCCGACGTGTTCCTCGGCCTCTCGGCCAAGGGCACGCTGACCACCAGGATGGTGCAGTCGATGGCCAAGAACCCGATCATCTTCGCCATGGCCAATCCCGACCCCGAGATCACACCGGAGGAGGTCGCCGAGATCCGCACCGACGCCATCATGGCGACGGGGCGGTCCGACTATCCCAACCAGGTCAACAACGTGCTTGGCTTCCCCTACATCTTTCGCGGCGCACTGGATGTGCGGGCGACCACCATCAATGACGACATGAAGATCGCCGCCGCCCGGGCGCTGGCGGAGCTGGCGCGCCAGGACGTGCCCGACGACGTCGCCGCCGCCTATCAGGGCAACCGGCCGAAATTCGGCCCCAACTACATCATCCCGGTGCCGTTCGACCCGCGGCTGATCTCGGCGATCCCGATCGCGGTCGCCAAGGCGGCGATGGACTCCGGCGTCGCGCGCAAGCCGATCCTCGATCTCGACCGCTACGCGCAGGAGCTTTCCGCCCGCCGCGACCCGATCGCCTCGACGCTGCAGCGCATCTACGACCGCGTGCGCCGCCAGCCCAAGCGCATCGTCTTTGCCGAGGGCGAGGAGGAGCAGGTGATGCGCGCCGCCGTCTCTTATGTGAACCAGCGGCTCGGCACCGCCATCCTGCTCGGCCGCGACGACATCATCAAGGAAAACGCCCGGAATGCCGGCATCGACCTCGGCAAGCAAGGCATCGAGATCATCAATGCGCGGCTGTCGCGGCGCAACTCCGTCTACACCGATTATCTCTACGAGCGCATGCAGCGCAAAGGCTTCCTGTTCCGCGACTGCCAGCGGCTGATCAACAACGACCGCAACCATTTCGCCGCCTGCATGGTGGCGCTGGGCGATGCCGACGGCATCGTCACCGGCGTTACCCGCAACTATTCGACGGCGCTCGACGACATCCGCCGCGTCATCGACGCAAGGCCCGGCCATTGCGTCATCGGCGTGTCGATCGTGCTGGCGCGGGGTCGCACCGTGCTTGTCGCCGACACCGCCGTGCACGACATGCCGAACGCTGAACAGATCGCCGACATCGCCGAGGAGGCCGCCGGCTTCGCCCGCCGCATGGGCTACGAGCCGAGGCTCGCTATGCTCGCCTATTCGACCTTCGGCCATCCGCAGGGCGAGCGCTCCGAGCGCGTCCAGGAAGCGGTGCGCATCCTCGACAAGCGCCGCGTCGATTTCGAGTATGACGGCGAAATGGCCGCCGACGTGGCGCTCAACGCCCGCGCCATGGCGCAGTATCCGTTCATCAGGCTGACCGGCCCCGCCAATGTGCTGATCATGCCGGCGTTCCACTCGGCCTCGATCTCGACCAAGATGCTGCAGGAGCTCGGCGGCTCGACCGTCATCGGCCCGCTGCTGGTCGGCCTGAACAAGCCGGTTCAGATCGTCTCGCTGAATGCCAAGGATTCAGACATCGTCAACATGGCGGCGATCGCGGCGTATAGCGCGGGGGCTTGAGGAAGTGAAATCCGAAGTCGTCCCGTTCTAGACTAGACAGGCGTGGATCAGTTTACCTGTCAGACGGTCTAGACTGGACGTAAAGATTTTCCTTTGCGGAAACGAAAACGGCGTCGGTCGTAACTTGTACTTAAGGAGAGGCTAATCGCCGATGCATAGAAAAGACCATTTCACACTGAAGCAGACATATTAAAATTAGTATTTATATTGCTCCAAATTGTTTTAAGAGTTCTAGTTGTTTTTTCAGCTTCTCGGTGTCCAAACTGGAGTCGAGCGTAACATTTACGTTGAAGATGGCGCGTGGCCCGGCTTGCACCGCCTCACTTGGCGAAGCGGTTGCGCCACTGGTGTTAGCTTCACGGCCTCCATTTGCCGCCTCAACGTCAGCCTCGGTGTTAGCGTTCGTATCGGGTGCCTCGTCTGACTGGCTGTCATCTTGCGACGCGAGGTTATCCCCCGCAGGAGGCATATCGCGGGAGGCCACCGAGATGCCGTTCGATGCGACGTGAGTGACACGGTCACCGTCAATCGAAGCTAGGCGAGCAAGCTGCATGCCTGAAATATACAGATCGACACACGTTTCGGTTTCGTCAGGGTGTATTTTCAAATCTGCAGCACGTTGCTTAAGTTTCGATCTTGTTACGGTATCACCGTGAAAAGTGTCAAACAGAGTCTTGAAGATAGTCGGTTTAAGTATTGCCTCTCGATACAGATAGACAAGTTCTTCTTCCGGTGCAGCGGAGATTTTCTTAGCCAAATCGTCGGCCGCGAAATTTGACTTTAAATCTCCCTTTAGAAGGCCGTACTGCTTCAGGGCGGAAATGCGAATCCGCCCCATGCCGCTCTTTGCTCCCACAACCCCAGAAATGATGATGTCGATTGGCTGTGCACTTGTATGAGTCTTGCTGACCAACTTTCGTGCATACCCGAGCGCATCCTGTAGGGTTATTCGGGGAAAGACAGAGCCGCCCTTTCGCCCGCCTTTTGGCATTTGCCTTTTCTTTGTTTCTTCGGCGGTCATAGGTCACCTTTCAATGCAGTGAGTAGGTCCTCAAGGCCTGCCTTATAAGACTTAGAGAAGTCGGCGTACTTTTTATCAGCGATGATCTGAGGAATTGGCGAGCTGTCGAGCTTCAACGGCAAAATATGGACTTTCCGCCTCTGGACCTCACTAACGAGTGCATTGTTCAGTTCCTTCTGAACCCATGCCGAATCGGCAGAGTGGCTACTCATTCCGATTAAGAAAAAGTCAGCTCCAGCGAGGCCTTGAGCGATCTTTTCGGGTATTGAGTCGCCAACCCGTATTCGTTGCTCATCAAGCCACACG
The DNA here is from genome assembly GCF_040319995.1 of Mesorhizobium sp. M0815. Lineage (NCBI taxonomy): Bacteria > Pseudomonadati > Pseudomonadota > Alphaproteobacteria > Hyphomicrobiales > Phyllobacteriaceae > Mesorhizobium > Mesorhizobium sp. M0815. The sequence continues at coordinate 195,863 of NZ_JAMYOU010000009.1, forward strand.
TCGATTCCGTTCGCCGTAAGGTCGGCGGCGAGTTGCCGAATGAAAGGCTTGTCGGCCGAACTGTGAGATAAAAACGCAATGCGACGATTGCTATCTTCTCTATGGCGTATCTCTTTCTTATTCTCTGCTTGGTCTACGAGATCCTCGGCGAGCAAATCTGGCTGCAACGCCCCGAGCGATTGGGCCCATTCAATCAATGGATTTAGGTCAGCAGGGATAAATGGCGCGATTCCTGCAATCGTTGCGGCTTTGCGAAGCGCAGCATCCGACTTGTCACCTAACCTCAGAAACTGACGAACTCCGGTCAAAAGAGGGAGTCGGACAAGCGCCTCCTTGACTACAGCTTCTTTTTGTTCTTTCGACCCCTTGTAGGGATAGGGAAGTAACGGCGCATAGCTATTTCCAATACTATCAACCAAGCCGATCTGAATCGCGTTCTTCAAGAGCTTTCCAGCTGTTCGTGGATCAACCCCTGCGAACTGGGCGACTTGACCATTGGATGGCGCCTCCAGCCATGCGACTGCGTCCAAAACAGAGAAAAGTGAGTCGAGCTTCGCTGGTTCAAACCGTTGCGAATTTGCTGATGTCGAACGTTTTTTTGTAGCGGCCTTCTTTGAAAGAGGTCGCCTAGACGCATTGCTCGCCATAGTCTTCTTCCCCGCGCCGCATAAAGTTTGATGTCATGAAATTGCGGCGCCCCAATTTGTACCTTATAGGCATTACTCATAGCGCCGCAATCATCGCGGGTAAGGAGCGCTACTCTTCTCTTGCGATTCGCGACTCATAGTCTTCGGTCATCGTGAAAAGTTGGCGGCGATCGCGCCGTATAGCGCGCGAACTTGAGGAGCCCGTCGGCGGGGCCGGCTGCCGAACTACTCCGGGCTGGCTGCGATGCCGGCCGCTGCGGTTGCCGGCAATTCACCGCAGTTTCATAACATCTTGATAATATCCGACTGTTATACCCGAAGCTGTCGTCGAAATGCAGGCGCGGCATTTTGGACAGGCTGTGGTGGTGGGCCGCCATGGAGTGCGGCTATGAAGCACGATACAGTCCCTGCATCCCCGGTCGGCCAAGGGGCCAACCGCGACGAGCGCCTGGATGCGCTCCTCAGCATTACGGGCCGCATGGACGGGTATCTGTACCGCTGCCGGAACGACGCATCCTACACCATGCTCTATATCAGCGACGGCATTCTCACCGTCAGCGGCTACCCGCCCAGCGACTTCGTTCACAATTCGGTGCGCGACTACGTCTCGGCCATCCATCCCGATGACCTTGCCGCCGTCTATGCCGCCGTCGACGTGGCGCTGGAAGCGCATTGCAACTGGAATGTGGATTATCGCATCGTGCCGTTGGCCGGCGAGCCGCTCTGGGTCCGTGAAATCGGCGGCGGCGTGCTGAACGACGCCGGCGAACTCGAATTCCTGGAAGGTTTCGTGGTCGATATCAGCGATCGCAAGGTCGTCGAGGACCTCAATGCCGAGCTGCTGCTGGAACTCAAGGCCGCCAACGAGGAGCTCTCCGCGCAGAAGCAGGAGATCGAGCTGGCCAAGCAGCAGAGCGACCACTCGGCGAACCACGACCCGTTGACCGACCTGCCGAACCGGCGCGCCTTTCACAACGAGATCAAATTGGTGATCGACCGCTGCGCCAGCACCGATGAGGCGGCCGGGCTGCTGTTCATCGACCTGGACAGGTTCAAGGAGGTCAACGACACGCTTGGCCACGAGGCCGGCGACGCGCTGCTGCAGCGTGTCTCGAACCAGCTTCGCACGATCCTGCGCAGCGCCGATTTCGTGGCTCGGCTTGGCGGAGACGAGTTCGCATTCCTGTTTTCAGGAGGGGCGGACCAGGCCCGGCAAAAGGCGGTGCGCGTCGCGGAGCGCATCCTGGAAAAATTGCATATGAAGGTTTCGACGCCGAATGGCGGCATCCAGGTCGGCTGCACCGTCGGCGTCGCGATGTATCCGGCCGAAGCCGCCGATGCGGAAACGCTGATGGCGCTTGCCGACCGGCTGATGTACATCGGCAAAAAGAGCGGCCGCAACCGGCTGGTCACCGCCGATGCGTTGGAGCCGCCCGAAGCAGACCGGCTATTGCCGCGCCGGACGGCCTAGCCTTGACTCGCGCCGTGGCGCGGTAGAAAGGGCGCTTCTCCCTTCTCCCCTTGCGGGAGAAGGTGGCCTCGCGAAGCGAGGTCGGATGAGGGGTGTTCCAGCTTGGCGCCGGCAGCACTCCATCCAACACCCCTCAACCGTCTCGGCGCTGCGCGCCGATCCACCTTCTCCCACAAGGGACCTGTTGCGCAGTCATGAGCAAAAGCTTGCGGCGGCGGGGTTGCGGCGGTTGTTCGCTTGTTTGCGGGGGATTTGACGTCTTGTTTGGGGTTTCAGGCGGTCGTCCGACCCTGTATGGGCGGAACTCAGGCGCACCTATCCCGCGATAGCGGCCCATCGGCGCATGTTGAAGGCGATCGCCGCCATCGTCACCTGGGCGGTCGCCTTG